>NZ_JAUSPP010000011.1:0-71142 GCF_030656585.1 Rhodonellum sp. | reverse complement strand
ATATGGAAAACCCTGCTTGGTCATTGGAGACCTTAATGATGTGGGTTGGTCCTATACCAGTGAGTTGTTTTTGAAAATCAGCGGGCTATTGGACCCTAGACGGGGAAGGGGGATGTTCAGTACCTTTCACGCAAAATATTTTTTCCTGAGATGGCCTTTAGATCATATTTTTGTAAGTAAGGAATTCACTTTGAAAAACATAACCGTACACAAGAGTATCGGCTCAGATCATTTCCCTATCAGCACCAGCCTTGTTCTTAACCCTGCCAACTTAAACGAAGAGAAATCCGCAAATGCCACCGAAAAGAGAGAGGCGAAGGAAAAGATTTCCGATGGAAAAGAAGCTTGATGCCAAGGATTGACAGCGCTCCTGTCTACAATCAAAACCTCATTTTACCTCTTATCTTTTTAAACCCGAAAGATGCATCAGTTTGCCTTTTGGGGTTTAAACTGCTCAAAAACCACGCTATTGGGAGAATAAGGGCTGATGCAGACAAGGAGAAGTCAAAACAGTGAACAAGGATTGACTATGAAGCAATTCCAGGCCGGAATGAAATTGGGAATGGATAACACGGGTTAAATTCTAAAGTGATGCCCTCGAATTTGACACAAAAAAACCTGCCTGAGTGGTCTCAGGCAGGTTTTTTTGTGTCAAATTGAATGACTTTAATTTTTTTCCGCTGCCTTGGCCTCGGCTTTTGCTTTTCTGACAAAGCCTCTTCTAAATGGCCATGTATATTCCAATGCCTCCAAACCCCTATTCAAATTCATGGAAGAGCTGTCCACATTGTCCATGGTGTTTTTTAGCGTGTTGGCAAACTCTGCATCATTGAGCAACATTCCTGCTGCGTTATCAGATCTGTTCAGTTTTTCAGTTACAGTCGTCAGATTGCCTGTCAATTCCTTTGCATTGTCAGCAGTTGCTTGTAAATCTGAAATGGAGGCCTGAAGGTTTTTGTACATTTCCTTATCTGTGGCCAAGTCATTGAATAGTGTGCCCTCCTTGTTGAGTTTGGAAGAAAACGTGGTCAATTCACCAATCATCCTGTTGCTGTTGACAGAGGCACGCTCTAGATTGATTAAAATCGCCTTAAAATTTTCCTGCAAAACTGTGTCGGTCATCACTGCGCCCACGATTCCTTTTCCATCGGCAATTTTTCCGGTGAGGTTTTTTAGGTCATTGGTGATGGAAACGAGGTTGTTGTTGTTTTCCTGAAGTGTCTCCATCATTTTATCCGTGTCCAATGGCATAACCGCTACCAGTCTGTCCCCATCTTCAACCGGTGGAGATTGAGTGGTACCACCGTAAAGCACAATGATTTTATTTCCAATGAGTCCATCAGAACTAATGGTTGCCTTGGAGTCTTTTCGGATGTAATCGCTCGTCTTGGATTCCACGCTCATCTCGATTTCCACTTGAGAATCCCCATAGAAATTGATTTTTCGAACGGTTCCGATTTTAACACCGGAAAACCAAACATTATTGCCTGTTTGCAATCCAGCAACATCTTCAAAAACCGCTTTGAGTTTGATGCTCTTGACGAATTTTTTTTGTTGCCCACCCAAGGTAAGGATTCCGGCTACCAAAATGGCAATGCCCAGCAATACAAATACCCCTACAATGACGGATTTTTGGTTATCGTTTCTCATTATTGAATAAAATTATAGTCGTAAAATGATTTAATTCTTTCGTCAGTAGCATTTTCGAAAACTTCGGAAAACTCCCCGACTGCCTTAAACTGACCATCCAAAAGTACCGCAACCCTGTCTCCCGTCGCTTTTGCACAGGTAAGATCGTGGGTAATGACAATGGAAGATGTATTGTATTCCTCTCTCACCTGATTGATAAGTGTATTGATTTCCACGCAGGTAATCGGATCCAATCCTGCCGTTGGCTCATCATATAACATGATTTGAGGATTCAGAATCAGTGTCCTGGCGATCCCGATTCTCTTTTTTTGACCTCCGGAAAGTTCCGATGGCATTTGATTGATGGACTGTGGCAATCCAACCGAATCCAACAAACCTTCAATTTTTGTATCGATTTCCTTACGGGTGAGGTTTTTAACGTTTCTGACAAGGGGGAATTCCATGTTTTCCCTCACGGTCATACTGTCGTAAAGGGCACTGTTTTGGAAGGAAAAGCCGATTTTAAGTCTCAAGGCATTCAACTCCTTAAGTTTCAGTTCGGAAATTTCCTTTCCCATCACCATTACGCTGCCTTCATCCTTTTTCAACAAGCCCACCAAGATTTTGATCAAAACCGATTTCCCTGAACCAGATTTTCCTAAAACGACTAGATTCTCTCCTTTATAAAGATCCAAATCAACACCCTGCAGGACCTTTAGATCCCCAAAGGATTTTGTTAAGCCCTTCATTTCTGCAATTTTTTCCATCATAATCTATCCGTTTCGGATGGCGTTAACGATCTGTAAACTCAACAACTCCTCAATGAATATCAAAAACATCGACATGACGACCGATGCATTGGCAGCTTTCCCAACCCCTTCAGTTCCTTTTGTGGAGTTATATCCTTTGTAACAACTGACAATCCCAATTGTGAATCCAAAAAACAAGGATTTGATGATGGAAGAGAAAATATCCAGAAAAGAAATGGCTTCAAACACTTGGACAAAGAAAGTGGACATACTCACCAATTCGTTTTGACTGACATTGATATAGGAACCCATCAATGCAAGAAAATCCGTGTACATGACCAATATAGGCAACATCAAGGTAGTGGCAATCACCCTTGTAACCACCAAATATTTGTAGGGATTGATCGCCGAAACTTCCATGGCGTCAATCTGTTCGGTGACTTTCATCGAGCTGATTTCTGCACCAATGCTTGAACCGACCTTTCCAGCCGCAATCAATGCTGTGACCAATGGACCCATGGCCCTTACCACCGCCACAGAGATCAAGGAAGGGAGCCATGAAGTGGCTCCGAACTCGGAAAGGGAAGGGCGGGACTGGTTGGTGAAGACAATCCCCACAATAAATCCTGTGAGGGAAATCAGGGGCAAAGACCTATACCCGATTTCATAACATTGCCGGAGTATTTCTTTGAATTCATAAGGCGGAAACCAGATTTCTTGGAAAAACCGCTTGACAAATGCAAAAGCATCTGCAAGACCGGTAAAAAATTTATCTAAATTCTTGGTAATTGTTGGTCTTCTTTCGTAGGTTTTTTCAGCCATAAGAATTTTTAATCAATCTGCAAAGCTATATGATTTTAAACAACATCAACATGTTATAATCCCAAAATATCAGAAATCACTTCATTATGCAATGGTTTGATCAAAAATCCTGAAATCTGAGTATAGCCCATGCTATTCTCAATATCATCAGGATCCAAGGATGAAGTGAGCATCTTTACATCAATAAGGATTTTTAGTTTATTCAATTCGTCCAAAAATTCCCATCCATTCATCTCTGGCATATTCACATCCAACATCAATAAATCGGCTTCATTGGTAGCTAACCAATCTAATGCCAAATATGGATTTTCAAAGAAAAACAGTTCTAGATCCGGCCGGAGTCGGAGCATGTTTTTCTTATTGATCATGTGTTGGATTTTATCGTCGTCTACAAATAGAATTCGCTTTATAAATTTATTCATGCCAAAAATCTTTGGAAGTCGTGTTTGGTTTTTCCTGTTTCGTTTTTGGAATTCATGCTGCTTTTCAAGCATCCAGAAAACAGATCAATCCCAAAACAAATTTAAGATTTTATACCCACTTCGTTCCAATATTTTACGCAAAACGATTTTTAGACTGGTCTAATTTTTTTAGGCTTAACATTTTTAGCCTGGACTAAATATTATGTATTCATCTACTTTTCAACACTTTAAATATTCATAATTAAAGCTATTTATTGAATTGTTTCCACCCTGATTTGCCCATAAATTTTATCAGAGACATTCCCCTCTTCGTTCTTCAATCCGGTAAAAACCTATCCCCTTCCATGGGACAAGTTTTTTTGAGAGGATCAAATCGACATTTTTATCTACCTTGCTTTTTGATTTTCAAGTCAACAAAAGAATGGAAGAGAAAAGAAAAACCATTGGCATTCGAAACAAAATCATGGATGTCCTGATTTTTTTTAAAGATCGATTTGATCTTCATGAGGGCAAAGAAGATGAAATCGAAACCATCGAATACATCAAAAAAAATGTAGAATTCAAAGGTGCTAATTTATGGATTTTGATTTTTGCGATCATCGTGGCATCGGTTGGACTCAATGTAAACTCTACCGCAGTGATCATCGGCGCCATGTTGATCTCCCCTCTTATGGGTCCCATCATGGGCATCGGATTGGCAGCCGGAATCAATGATTTTGATCTGCTGAAGAAATCACTCAAAAACCTAGGGATCTCTATTCTGATCAGTATTCTGACCAGTACGATTTATTTCTCTTTCACGCCGCTTGCGGATGCCCAATCTGAATTGCTGGCAAGGACTGAGCCCAGCATA
Source organism: Rhodonellum sp. (assembly GCF_030656585.1). NCBI lineage: Bacteria > Pseudomonadati > Bacteroidota > Cytophagia > Cytophagales > Cytophagaceae > Rhodonellum > Rhodonellum sp. Next base: position 66,667 of record NZ_JAUSPP010000011.1, on the reverse strand, counting down.
TGGGATGTGCTTATTGCACTTTTTGGAGGCCTTGCAGGAATCGTGGCTGGATCCAGAAAGGAAAAGAGCAATGCCATCCCAGGAGTTGCCATAGCCACGGCGCTGATGCCCCCTCTTTGTACTGCTGGTTATGGTCTGGCAACCGGAAATTTTTATTACTTCTTTGGAGCGTTTTACCTATTCTTCATCAATTCCGTCTTCATAAGTTTGTCCACCTACCTGATTGTACGGTTCATGAAATTTCCAAAAAAGGAATTTATGGACAGAAAGAGAGAGCGGACAGTAAGGAATTACATCACCATTTTCACTATCCTGACCATTGTACCCAGTGTTTATTTGGCCTATAATATTGTGACAAGGACCTTATGGGAAAAAAATGCCAAACAGTTTATCAAAACCGAGTTGGATTTTCCAAGAGCCCAGATCATTGCCAGCACCTTGATTTTCGATGCCGACAGCAGTGGAATTGAGGTCTCGGTAATCGGAGACAGGATTGAAGAGGAACAAATCCAACTCTTGCAGAAAAAACTGATTGCCTTTAATCTCCCAAAAACCCATTTGAAAATAAAACAAAGCGGGGACAACGGGACAGACATGAACATCCTTCGGTCGGATATCCTAAAGGATCTCTATGAACGCAATGAAGTACTCATCCAAAACAAAGACCAAAAAATTGCTCTTTTGGAAAGGGAAATTGCCGAATACGACCAATCGACCAAGCAAGTGATGGACATCGCAAAGGAAGCCCAAATCAATCATCGGAATCTGGAAACCTTTACCATCAATCGCGCCGTGATCGCCAACTTGAAGGATGAAAAACAGGACACGCTTTTGCTGGCCTTTGCCAAATTCAAATCAAAACCCAACAAAGACGAAACCAAACGACTTACCGATTGGCTAAAAATCCGGACCAAAGCCGATACAATAGCCGTAATCATCGAAACAGGATCGTAAAATAAATCTCACAAAATCCCTGAATCAAGAATCTCGTATCCATTTCATTAAAACAAAGCCTAGACCTCTTTCCCATGAAAACCTCTCTCCTCTTGATTTGCTTGACTCTCCTCTCCATTTCTGTCATCGCACAGGAGAAGTCTTTTGATCCCGAATTGGCTGCCCAACTGAAGGCTGACGACTATGGAATGAAAAAATTTGTGATCGCATTCCTTTACCGTGGGTCCAAAGTGGATGACTATTCGCCTGAGGAAAGGACAGAATACCAAAAGGGACATATGGAAAACATCTCACGGCTGGCTGAAATGGGGAAATTGATTTTAGCCGGTCCATTTTTTGGAAACGAGGATTTACGGGGGCTGTTTTTCTTTGATGTGGAATCCATAGAAGAAGCCGAATCATTGACAGAAACAGATCCTTCCATTCAGGCGGGAATCCTCCGGATGGAACTCAAAGAATGGTATGGATCCGCTGCCTTGATGATGATCCCGGAAGTCCACCCAAAAATCCAGAAAAAAGCCTTTTGAGAACGTATCCCTGATTTTCATCCGTTTGATTTCTATTCAACCCAAAATATGCATCAGTTCTCCATATGGAATTGAAACTGCATGAAAATAAGACAAGTTGGAGAATAACGCTTTTTATCGATAGGGGGAGGTCGAAAATTGTAAGCCAAAACTGATCTTTGAGCAATTTTAGACTTGAATCGAATCGGTAAAGCATAACACGGGTTAAAAAAAAAGCCATCATTTGAAGGATAAGGTCTTCAAATGATGGCTTTTTCTATTTGCCGAGTTTTTTAACGCCCGCAGATTTCTTTAAATGGGCAATATCCGCACTTTTTCAAATCCTCAGTTTGGCCAAAGGGTACCGCAGGGTCAAAAACCTCCTCCAAAAGGGTTTTTAAATGGCTCTCATACGCTTTCTGATGATCTCGGTAGTCACTGACCTCCCTGCCTACCGCCCTGCCCTCCTTCTCTTGCAGATAGGGATTGAAATCATCGTTGAAAATCTCCTTGAAATTAAATAGTGCAGGCTTCAAGGCTTGTGTATTTTCTGGGTGCTCCGATTGGTAAAGCAAACCGTAATATAGCGTCTGCATGGCGGCCTTATTTCTGCTCTTCTCTTCTCGATCAAAAAGACTCTCCACATTTTTAAAAGTCTTTTTGTCAGCTCCTGATTTATAATCGATCAACCTGATGGTACCGTTTTGCTCATCAACCCGATCGATAAATCCCTTCAAGCCGATCCTGATCAAACCTTCTTGGCCTTGAATTTCAAACTTGGCCTTGTGTGCCTTCTCCATGGATACGAGACGAAATGGCGCGGCTTCCTCATCGATCTCCAGCATCCGGACGAGATACTTTTGCAAGACATCCCGAACAATAGCCATCTGCCCGCCCAATTTGGTATCTGCATCTTCCTCCAGATGATAAAATTTCCGAATACCCAATTCTATTGAAGGAAATACCCATTTTTCCTTCAATTCCTTGAAAGCTGATTTCTCTAAAACATCTGTTTTTTTGCGCTGCTGAAATCCCTGATACAAAAATTCCATGCTGTAATGGGCAAGGTTTCCAAATACCGCTGCATCGATTTCCTCCTTCACCTCCTCTTTTTCCTTGATACCTGCAAGATATTGAAGGTAGAACTTCAACCTACAATCCAGATACACACTCAATGCGGATGGGGAAAAAGAAGTGAGCGATTTGCCATCAGGCTGAATGACATAGCGCTCCAACAACTCCAAAACCTCCGCTTCTTTCTCAATATTGATCGCCTGTGGATTTTTGAGGTCGATGGGAACATAAATCACCTCCTCTTTCATATCCAAACCCATTTCTATCATCATCTGCTGGATATAACGGCTCTTTTCACCTGCCTTTCCCTGATCGGATGCAGTGGTATAGATCATGTGCACTTCCTCCGCACTTTGCAACAAGCGATAAAACGTATAGGCATAAATGGCGTCGTTCTGCTCCTGAACGGGCAAATTGAAAGCACGCCGGATATTGAAGGGAATCATGGAATTCAGTGCGCCTGATGGAGGGAAGCTGTCCTCATTCATGTTGCAGATGATGACTCTCCGAAAATCAAGGTTTCTGGATTCCAATACGCCCATGACCTGAAGTCCCTGTAAGGGTTCCCCTTCAAATGGCAGCTTGACTTCCCTAAACACCTGCCTAAACAATCGGATAAAAAACTCAAGACTTATGTTCATTGAATCTTGGTCAACAAAGGTTTCCTTGAGCCTATTCAGCTGTTTGAAGCACTGATACAAGTAAGACCGCTGCAAGGGCTCTTCTTCCAAGCGTTTGGCCATTTCTTCCATCAGGGTTGACAAGTACTCAAATAGCGTATTGCCCTTCAGTTTTTGGAAGATCAGGATAAAAAAATCTCCGCCAGCATGCAGTTCTTCTTGGGAAACATAGATCTGGTTTTTTTCCTGCATGTCAAGCAAAAGCTTTTGGGCATGTTCGGGATTGGCGGATTTTAGGTAGATGGAAGAAAGCAAATCCTTCACGGGCTTGTGATAAAACAAAACCTTGCCCTCCTCTACCTTGACGAACCGCTGCATTTCCAATACCGCTTCCAGAAAGGCATACACCGGGGCATTTTTAACCGGGTAACCCATGGTCACATTCACTTTGTCAATCTGGTCGGGCAGCGTATGTAGGACCGGGAAGAGCATTTGCTCATCGGGAAGGATGACCACGGTCTCTTCCCAGGCACTTTCACCCACAACATTTTCCAAGATCGACCCCACCAAGTTGGCTTGGTTTGTCTTCAAAGGTGTGGCATAGGTGAAAATCTTCGCTTTTCGGCTTTGGATATCGTTGGGAATGGTTTCTGGAAAAGTGGGTCCCAATATCCGGTCTTTTCTGTATTCCCTGAAAAACAGACCGGCTTCTTGGTTCTTGTCCTCCAGATAATAACTGTCCACATCCCAGTAAACTTTGGCTTCAAATCTTTCGATAAAGTGCTTGACCAGTTTTTCTTCTGTTGCCGTAAAGGCATTGAAACCAATAAAGATAAATTTCTTATCGGGTTTCGCCAGGGAATCCAAGGACTCGGCAACTTTTCTATAGAGTTTCCCAGAATAGGCAAAACCCGAAACATCCAAGGAGGATTGAAAAGCTTGGTAAAGCGGATTCAACAGTTCCCAGAATTTAAGGAATTTATCTTGGTGGCTTCTGTCCTGCCGTTCGAAAGAGCGCCAGAACTGTTTGATCAATTCTACTTGGCTCTCTGTCAGAAAGCTCAAATCCGACTCCAAATCCTTGATTTCGGATAGATGGAGATACAGTTTTTTGGCATTCACCAGAAACTGGTCCACATCATTGAAATCTTTGAGGATCATTTCCCCCCAGAAATAGAACTTGTCAAATTCCTCTGGGGCGGGATGCAGCTTTTGATACACCTTGTACAATTCAAAGATCAAGGTCAAATCATCCGCTGGACGCTGACCGGCATATTGGTAAAAAACATCCTCAATTGTCCTCACTTCGGGCATCCAAGTGGGCTTGGCTATCAAGCTCCCTAGATGTTGGGTAAAAAACAAACCCGCCCTGCGATTGGGAAGAACAATAACCAGATTTTGGAGATCCTGATTTTCCTTGAGAATGGATTCGGCGGTGTTTCTTAAAAAACTATGCATATAAGAAAGTTAAAGTAATTGTGCAAAGGAATGGGATTTACCGGGATGAAAAAACCGATTGACAAAAGATGTCAGGAATTATCGCTTTCAGCCAAAATATGTATTGAAACTTTTATAAGAGGTTCTGTATTTATATTTTTAAGTGTGTTTTTAAAACAAGGTCGAATATGAGAAAAGTAGTTTTAAATGTTCCAGACGAAATGTATTCCTTCTTTATGGAACTTATTCAAAAATTAGGACTGGAAAAATTGGAAGAAGAGAACATTGAAGTTCCAGAATGGCAAAAAAGAACTGTCATGGGCAGGATTGAAAGTACTTTGCCCAATGAATACAAAACTTGGGAGGAAATAGAGCATCAATTGAGGGATTCCAAATGAAGGATACTTTTAATGTCATTTATAATCCTCAAGTTTATAACGATATTAATTCTATCCTTAATTTTTATGATTTTGAAACAAAGAACAATCTGATCGGAAAGAAATTTTTGGAGGCTCTCAAAATTAACTTGAAAAACTACAGCAAAACCCAAAGAAATATCAGATTCGTTACCAGAACATCCGGTTTATTCAAATTAAACCATTTCCTCATTTAGCCCATTTTAGAATTGATGAAATAAATAAAATAGTTCGAGTCGAAGCTCTATTCCATCCCGCTCAAGATTCGAGAGATTGGGATGAAAAAACGTTAGAATAGTTTTATTTTTTTATCTTATCAAACCTGAACAATCTCCCCATTCTCCAAGTAGCAGATAAACCCAGTCACTTTTTTCTGGGTCAATGTGCCGACCAGTCCCATATATTCCTGAACTTGTTTGACATGTTTTTCATAAGCTTCTCCGGTCTTGAAATCGATGATGATCGCCTCGGCATCTTTCAAAATGATGCGGTCGGGGCGTTTCAATTTTCCGCCTGGCAGCAATATCCCCTGTTCCGACAGTAAGATTCCTTCGGTATCGAACCAAGAAGAAAACAAGGGGTTGGCAAACAATCTTCCCAACTGTCTTTCCACCTCTGTCTTATCCTTTTCAGTCAACCTTCCTTCGTAAACAAAGGTGTTCAAAATCAATTGGGTATCTTCAAGAGTAGCTGATTTCTCCAAAATCTCATGCACCAACAAACCAAAGTCCTGTTTTTGCCGCTGTGCCATTCCTTCGGCTGAAAAATCCACCGCGTATTGCTTTACATCCAACAAATTCGACCAGTTTTGGTAAGCCCATCTGAGTTTTGGTGGATCCATCAGCAGTTTTTCCGGCATTTCATATTGCGGCCAATCCCCAAAATCAAACACTTTGGTCTCCGCATCAAAATGTTCGGAAAGACTTAATCCCCCACTCTCGTCTAAGGAACTTTCCAAAATCTGCTGCAAATGGGCCTCTAGGTAATTCTGGGTTTTGATTTCCTTTTTATAAGGAACCAAACCCCAAATCACTTCCTCGGCACGGGTCAATGCCACATAAATCATGTTTAGGCTATCCAAATAGGCCATGATGGCCTCTTCAGAATAGGTTTCATGAAAATCGGATTTGGCCAAATGCCCATTAAGCGTCAGAGGAATTATGGCAGAAAGGTTTTTCTCCAAATCGGCAAAAGGGGACCAAATGACATTGCCTTTGGTGGTGTCAAAAATCGTCCACTTCAAAAAGGGCATCAAAACCGCCTTGAACTGCAAGCCTTTGGATTTGTGAATGGTCAGGATCCGCATGGCGTTATGCCCATCGGGGATCTTCACGGTTCTTTTGTTTTGGTGGTCTTCCCACCAAGCCAAGAAACCGGCAAGATCTGCTCTATTGTTGGCTGTAAAGTCATAAACAGCCTCCTTGAATCCGGATATGTAAGCCTTTTCCAATCCAGTCTCCACAAAATTCAATACGCCGATCATTTCTTCCAATGCCTCCATCAAGGGCAATTGAAGCATCAGTGCTTGCTTTTCCTGAAAAGCTTTTGTTATTTCCGTCAAATGCTCAGGGACTTTTCCCAGGGCAAAGAGATCATGGTTCACTGGCTCACCAAAAAGCACAGATCGATGGTACCACATGGTTTTGAATTGGACTTGATCTTCTGGGTTGTGTAGGTAATTCAATCCTGCCACAAGGCACTTCACTGAAGCCGACTTGTACAGATACATGGACTCATCCGACAGCACATCAAACCGGAATGGGAGTTCTGGATTTTCTGCACCGTAAGCCATCATCACATCTGCGATGGCTTCCCCTTCAGATTTTTTCCTTACCAAAAAAGCGATATCCTTCAGTTCATATCCCTTCTCTTGCAACGTGATCACCATTTGGGGCAATCTCGACAATGCCAATGCATCAAAATTACTATCCTCCTCGCTCTCCTTTGCGTCAATAAATTCAAACCTTACTTTTCCCTTAAATGCTTCTTTCGCCTTATGTTCGGATATTTTTTGGGAAACATCCTGATAAGCCTTGGAAATGATCTCCGATTCTCCGGCGCCGTAATTACTTCGCACCACCCCTTCAAACGACTTCGGGAGTTTTTTGAACAAGGCATTGTTGAAGTCAATCACATTGGGAAGACTTCGGAAATTGGTGTCGAGTTTTTCCTCTCTGACATTGATTTCACCAATCTCTTCCTCCACTTGTTCCAAAAGAAGTTTCATCTCGCCGCCTCGCCACCGGTAGATCGATTGCTTGACATCTCCCACCAGAAGATTGGTCTGCCCTTGGGCCAGTGAATTTTCCAGCAAGGGCTTGAAACTTGCCCATTGAAAGCCCGAAGTATCCTGAAATTCATCGATCAGGTAGTTCTTGTATTGATTTCCCACCTTCTCGTAGATAAAGGAAGCCTCGTTTTCTTTCGTGATCTCTTTGAGAAATTCATTGGCATCTGAGATCAGCAGGATATTCTCATCGTCCTTGAGGGCGGTGAGTTCCTCCAGCATATTTCTAAAAATCCCATATACATAAATATTTTTTGAAATGGCTTGCAGGGTATTCCATTTCAATCCCAATGTATCGAATTGACCGAGAATCTGGCCAAGTCCTTGGTGAAATGCAGAAACGATAGCATCAATTTTTTTGCTCGATTTGGCATACCAACCGGCTTCATCCTGGTTGAGCTGAGCTTGTTTATCGGTCAAGGCTGGAACTGGCTGGAAGCGATCTCCCAATTGACCGAATTTCTTTGCGAAGGAATTGGCACCGCCTGAAAAATCGGTCCACTCCAAACCATTCTGGATCCGGATTTGATCTGCCTCCTCTTTTAGGTTTTGTGTGATTTGGATGAGTTCCGCTCTTTTGGATTTTAGAAACGCCTGCAATTGGGTGATGTTTTCTTTGTCCTTGAGAAATTCCCTTATTTCGGGAGCGAATTTTTTAAAATCCTCTTGAAAAATCTGCTTTCCCAATTCCTTGATATTTCTGCGGATATCCCATGATTTTCCGTTTTGGATCTGCTCGATGGCGTAATCTACCAGCCATTTGTGCAGAAATCGGTCCTCCATTACCTGCATGACCACCCGATCCACTACCCTTTCCAATACCGCATCCTGGTCCAACTCTACCTCAAACTTAGCATTGAGGTCCATTTCCCGAGCAAAAGACCTGACGACTCTCTGAAAAAAACTATCGATGGTGCTGACCGAAAACCGACCATAATCATGGAGAATGGCTGTCAGCGTTTTTCCTGCCCTTGACTTCAATTCAACTTCATCGATTCCCAAAGCCTGCATGATTTCAGCATCCATTTTCTCCTCTGGCTTTACAGTCGATTTTAGCCGCTTTAAATCCTTGAGGATTCTCTCCTTCATTTCCTGCGTTGCCTTGTTGGTAAAAGTGACGGCAAGGATAGACTTGAAGGCCTCAGGAAATTTTAGCGCCAGCTTGAGGTATTCCATCGTCAACGTGTAGGTTTTTCCTGAGCCAGCGGAGGATTTGTAAATGATAAAAGGTCTTTGGTCCATAATTAAAAATCAAGATAGACAAAACAAGAATATTTTGAGTGGATAAAAAAATGATTGACGCAAGTTGTCGGCTTTTTGGAAAAAGAAAAACTTTGTCCCCTTTTAAGGGCACTTATTGGTATACCTCCCAATCCTTCATCTATTTTTTCTATTGGGGACAAATCAAAAAAATCCCTCGAAGCACAATTTCTTCGAGGGATTTTCCCTTTTGTACCTACTAAGCCTGGAGAATGCATTCCCAATCCAACTCCAACCTGAAATCGCTTAATAATCAGTCTTTGTATACAATTTGTGACTTCACCATATCGGTGCTATACCATATCCTTCAAATAGTCTTTTTTTCTTGCAGTTTCAACCCTATCAGGAAGCCCGACGTCTATTTTGGGTTAAATTTTACTTTGGAATTTGAAGTTTTTCTTCACTGCAACAACTAAAAGACAAGAATGAATCTCGGTGATTTTGTTTTTTTGAACAGCAAATTGACATAACTCCGGTTTCAAACCTGTTGCGCATGGCATTCACCCCAAAACCTATCGCATGGCTTCCCACAATATTTCAACAGGATGTTTAGCTTTTTTGCCCGTACCGTCTGAAATCTGGTGCCGGCAGGAAGTTCCGGGTGCGGCAATCAAGGTATCCTTTTCTGCCTGCCTCACTGAGGGAAACAAAACCATCTCTCCTATCTGCATGCTGACTTCGTAATGCTCTTTTTCGTATCCAAAGGATCCAGCCATACCACAACAGCCAGAAGGAATCACTTCCACGGAATAATTCTTGGGAAGGGAGAGAAGTTTTTCACTCCAGCTGACAGCCGACAATGCCTTTTGGTGACAATGTCCATGGAATTTTATTTTCTGCTGCTCCTCCGTAAAAGAACTTGCATTGATGTTCCCCGCTACGATTTCCCTTCCTATAAACTCATCTATCAAAAGGGTGTGGAATTTCAATTTCTTGGCTCCTTCTACCAAATCCTTTCCCACCAGTCTCGGATATTCATCCCTAAAACTCAAAATGGCCGATGGCTCTATGCCGATCAGTGGGGTATTCCCATCTACCAAATCCTGAAAAACCCGAACATTCGCTTCTGCATGTTTTTTGGCTTTTTCCAAAAGACCCTTGGACATTGCAGAGCGGCCGCTTTCTTCATGTTTCACCACTTTCACCCCATAGCCCAGTTTTTTGAGCAATTGAATGGCAGCAATGCCAATTTTAGTGTCATTATAATTTGTGAATTCATCTATAAAAAGATAGACGGATTTGATTTCTTTTGCATTTCCCGGCAATGAGGCATAATTTTTTTCATACCAGTTCCTCAAACTCAACTTACTGATCTCGGGAAGATTTCTTTTTGGGGCTACCCCAAGAAAAGACTTCATCAATCCTCCGGTCAATTTATTGCCCAGGAAGAAATTCGCAATCCCTGGGGTTTTTCCCCCAATTGTATTCAATGCATTGATATAGGCGAAGGCTTTGGAACGGAGCGGGATGCCATACGTTTTTTGATATTGGTACAAAAATTCAGCTTTCATTGTCGACATATCCACATTGGAAGGGCACTCAGCAGTACATCCCTTACAAGAAAGACAAAGATCCAAGGCTTCCTTTATTTCGGGATGGTCAAAGGCGTTGGGCTTCTGGTCCTGAGTCAAAAATTCCCGCAAGACATTGGCACGCCCTCTGGTAGTGTCTTTTTCGTTGCGCGTGGCCTGGTAACTTGGGCACATCGTCCCACCCGAGGAGGGAAGCTTGCGACAATCTCCAGATCCATTGCACTTTTCGGCCATCCTGAGGATTCCTCCTTCAAAGGTAAAATCCATCAGCGTTTCTTGAACGGGAGTCAACATGTCGGCTTCATACCGCAATGATGTATTCATGGGTGCGGTATCCACGATCTTACCGGGATTGAAAATATTGTCAGGATCCCAAGTATATTTGATTTTACGGAAGAGTTGGTAATTTTCCTCCCCTACCATCAGAGGAATAAAAGGAGCACGGACGCGACCATCACCATGTTCTCCACTCAGAGAACCTTTGTACTTTTTGACCAACTTAGCGGTGGCTTCCGAAATCTTGTAGAATTCCTCGCGATCCTCCTGTTTTTTTAGATCCAAGATTGGTCTCAAATGGATTTCTCCAGCTCCTGCATGGGCATAGTGAACGGGTTTTTGGTTGAAACCTACCATCATCTCATCGAATTCCTCGATATAGTCTGCCAAATCCAAGATGTCGACCGCCGTATCCTCGATACAGGCAACGGCTTTGCGATCGCCAGGAATATTCGCCAAGAGTCCCAGTCCCGCACTTCTTAACGCCCAGGCAGATTTCGTAAGTTCAGGGCCAATGACAGGATAAGCATATCCCAATCCTGCACTTTTCAAATCGGCAATCAGGGCTTGGCCTTTTTGCATCGCTTCCTCCAAGGTTTTGCCCCTGAATTCTATCATCAACAATGCCATGGGATCTCCCTCCACGAAATACCGGTTCTTGCTGTATTCGAGGCTTTCCTTGGTACAATCAAGGATAATCTTGTCCATCAATTCCACTGCCGTAGCCGGATGCTTCATCGCAACTTGAGCTGCTTTCATGCTTTCATGGATACTGACGAAATGAGCGCCCACGACGATCTCAACAGGATCAGGCAAGGGGTCCAACAGGATTTTAATTTCTGTCGTAAAGGCCAAAGTCCCTTCAGAACCCGATAGGAGTTTACAAAAGTTGAAGGGCAGACCATCCTCGGTAAAAAGTCCAGAATCCAATAAATAGTCCACTGCATAGCCTGTATTGCGTCTATGGATTGATTTTTTGGGGAAATGCTCTTGAATATTGTTTTGGTTTTCGGGATTGGAAAGATCTTCCTTTATTTGTCGATAGACATTTCCTTCAAGACTTTCCAATTGACATTTTTCCAGGAATTGATCTAGGTTCAATTCTCCAAAAATCGCTTCTGAACCATCACTGAGCAGCGTTTTCAACTCAATTACTTTTTCCCTTGTGGTCCCATAGACAATGGAGGTTGTCCCTGAGGAATTATTCCCCACCATCCCACCGATCATGGCGCGGTTTGCCGTAGAAGTAATTGGGCTAAAAAACAGTCCTTGTGGCTTTAAAAACAGATTGAGTTCATCGCGGACCACACCGGGTTGCACCCGTACCCATTTTCCTTCCTTGTCGAATTCCAATATTTTGGTGAAATCCCTGGAAACATCCACCACGATACCATTGCCGACGCATTGACCGGAAAGGGATGTTCCCGCCGTTCTTGGAATGAGGGAGGTATTGTTGTCTTTGGCAAAAAGAATTAATTTTTTGATATCCGCTTCCGATTTGGGAAAAGCGACTGCCAACGGAATTTCCCTGTAAACGGAAGCATCCGTGGCATATAGTGTCTTGGTAAGCGTGTCGAATTTCAATTCCCCTTGCAACTGGGTAGCTAAATTCTCCAATAATGGCAATAGGTTAGGCGTGGTCAAAGTCATGCCTCAAAAATACTGAAAAGAAACAGAGCTTTACTGGAATATGGAAAAAATTGAGTTCGACTTGGGCCTAAATTTTTAAAACCCGTGTGATGCATTACCATTTCTGCTTCAGTCTAAAATTGTTTAAAAATCAGCCAATTGCCTACCATTATTCACTTCATCCTGTTGGAAACACTCCTTATTGGCCAAAAGTCTGATTTTCTTGCAGTTAACCCTATAAGGCAACCTCATGCACATTTCGGGCTAAAGAGAATTCCTTCCCGGCTGATCAAGGAGTGAATAAAAAATTTGGTGAAGTCTTCAATAAGGGATTGTCCTCCAGTATTGAAAAAAATGAGTCGGGGCAAGTGGTTTTGAGTGGGTTGAAGGATGCTTCATTAAAACCTCATCCTTTGCAGACTTCTTTATCAACCTGATTCCTTCGCAAGCTGCATGATTTAGGAAACTGTTGGGTTCCAAATTCCCCTCTCCTTTTCTATATTGCCAAAAATATCAACCATGTTCTTCTACCTTTCCCAATTTCTGAGTTTCTTGGCAATGCCTTTGACCATTATCATCCTATTTATTTTAGTGGGTGTCATTGCCAATAAGAAAAAAATGCTCTGGATTGGGATTGTGCTGTTACTGTTTTTTTCCAACCAATTTATCAGCAACAAGGCCATGCTACTCTGGGAACCGGATTATAAGGTTTTCTCCACGCTTCCAGAATATGAAATGGGGATTGTACTCACGGGTGTGACCAATTTGAGCAAATCTGCCTTTGACCGTACATTTTTCAACAAAGGTGCCGATCGCGCGACCCATGCCGTGCAACTCTATAAATTGGGGAAAATCAAAAAAATTCTCATCACGGGAGGTCAAGGACTTAATCCAACCAACCCAAATACCGAAGCGGAACTCCTCCGGGATTTTATGGTCATGGCTGGCGTGGATGAAAATGACATCCTTGTAGAAAACCAAGCCAAGAACACCTACCAAAATGCAGTATTGGCCAAAGAAATGCTCTTGCGAAATGGAATATCAATTCAGGAAAAGTCTCTTTTGATCACATCCGCTTTTCACATGAGGCGGTCCAAAGGTTGCTTTGACAAAGTGGGTTTGTCTACAGAAACTTTTCCGGTGGATTACTATGCCCATGAATCCAAATATGACATTCCCTCTCTTTTGTATCCAAACCCAGATGCGATAAACCAATGGCATACATTGGCAAAAGAGTGGATTGGCATCGCTACCTATTCCCTATTGGGATATATGTAAGCATTGGGAGAGGCAAGCAGAAGAAGGTTAACTTTGGAAATTTCCTTTCCATCGAAAAATTGAAAAGAAAATCGGTTTGAACGTCGAAACAATCCTTACCAAGTGGTTTCCTTCAACCTGGGAAACGCCCGGATCACATCGCTCAAGCTGATTTGACCAATCAATTTTCCATCTTTCATCACGGGAAATCTCCTGATTTTCATTTCCAAAAACTTTCCCGCAACATCAAAAAGTGACATTTCCGGCGAAATTGTTGTTACCTCGGAGCTCATGTGCTCTGCCACTGTTCCAGGAAATTTGGGGGTGTTGGAATATTTACCTTTGATTATTTCCTTAAGACAATCCACTTCGGATATGATTCCCACCAAATTCCCCTCTTTATCGACCACTGGTCCACCGGATATTTTTCTTTTTGCCAATTGGTCCAAAACATGGTCGATACTGTCTTCTGGACCAAAAGTGACCAAGTTGGTACTCATGAAATCTTTGATCAACAATGCTGGGGCTGCTTTTTTGGATTCAACCATCCTAACTCCTTGAAAACTTTTTACCATTGTAATTTTGGGTTTAACGTGAGTTCAATAATTTAGCCCAAAAATCCCAAGTTTCAAAATTTTACCTTTTATTTCCAGTAAAAACATCCAGCTAATATCTTAAAAAACAATATAAATACACATTAATGACCCTTTTAAAGAAAAATTAAAATAATATTCTTCTCACTAAACGGTTATACCCGTTTTATGCATTACGAACTCCATTTAATATTGTAATTTACTGATAATCAATTTCATGCTGGAATAGAATTGATAATGCATAAAACAGATTCAATTCATACCTTGGTTTTTCAGTATCGCAAAAGGCATCCAGTTTTCCATTGGATATGCCCTTTGACTTTTGAAATCAAAACTTCCCAAAATGATGTCTAGGCTTCCATCTTGATCCACATCACCTTTTTCGATGGTGAGCCAGGAATTATTCCTTTGGTTTTCCAAGGCATGAACAGAAAAATCCATTAATCCATGATTTTTGAAATAGAGAAAATTCTGCTTGGGGGATTTGGAAGGATCTGGAAAATAGGACAAGACAGCAATATCCAAGCCTCCGTTTTGATCAAAATCGGCTACCAAAAGTCCGCTTGCACCATGCATCGGGTAAAACATTTTCTCCTCAAACCTATTTTGACCATCATTCAAAAATATTCTGAGTCCATGATAAGGTTTGAGAATGGGGGAATAATCGGCATTGTCACCGTTCACGAGGACTATATCCAAATATCCATCCGCATTCATGTCTGCCATTTCGAAATCAGAACCTCCAAAGACAGGATGGAAGTTGAGCCAAACCTCCTGTTTGAAATTACCGTTTCCCTGATTGATATAAGCATATATTCCTTCTTTCGCTTGGGTCATCAGCACAGCGATATCCGGTAAACCATCTAGGTTGAAATCTGCAATTATCGTTTTTCTTGCGCCGGGCTCAGTATTTAAGACATGCTGGATAAAACCGGCATCTGTATTTTCATACCAGGAAAGGTTTCCGATATGATGTCCAAAATTGCAGACCACCACATCTTCTTTTCCATTTTGGTTCAAATCCGAAAAGGAAAAATGAACAGGTCTCCGTAAACTATCCATTTTGATTTCTTCCACTTGCATATCAAATGCTGAATAAGCCAACCATTTTCCAATTGCGAAATTGGATGGATCCATTACACCCATAGTCAAAAGATCGAAGGTTCCATTTTCTCGGAAGCGGATATCCGAAGCGGGAGAAGAAATGGAAAGGGAATCCATTATTTCCAAAGTCTTTCCTTCCACCGTATAAAGCCGTCTGAATCGATCCCCGATAATGAGTTGATTGGAAATCCCATCCCAGCGGGTTAAAGTGGTAAGATTTGGTCTTTTATTTTTGTATTGGGGAAAAATCAAGCTAAAACCAGGAATCGGTCCCTCTGAATCCAATTTGGATTCAATCGTTGGTAATTTTTCTGGTGCAGCATCCAAATAATAGGTTTGGATTTTGTCCCAATTTTCCCGCGAAATCAATTTTTTTGTCGAATAAATCCCGGGAGGAGCATTGGTATCTTCGCCAACGTCATGACCAAAATCCTCAGCGATCACAAGTCCAAGCCTTCTCCTCATTTCCGGTAAAACGGTGGTTTCCCAAGTCTTCTTGTCCAAAAGTTCAGGACCAGGCTTTAAATGACAGGCACCACAATACACGGCCGCCAATTGAATCCCGTTCAACTCAAGACTTTCCTCCGAAAGTTTGTTCAAATATTCCCATTCCCCCATGGGTTGTTCTTCTTTCATTCCTGAGGTCGTACACGAAAAAAAGGCAATAAATAGAAGAAGAATTGAAATTGAAAAATTTTTCATGAATGATTTATATTCTGACTGACCCCTTGTATGGTTCAAAAAGCCAGCTCAAATTTTTGTTGGGTTTATTTCTTTAAACTGGGTGATTTCCTGCAAAACCCCAAAAATAAGTTCATCAAATCAAAGCGTTTTCACAATTTTTGCGGGAGCACCCATGACCAAAACATTGTCCGGAATGTTTTTTGTCACCAAAGATCCAGCGGCCACAGTTACATTTTCTCCTATTTCCACACCGGGCAGGATCACAGAGTTACCACCGATCCAGCAATTGTCACCGATTTTTACAGGAAATGCTTGCGTAAGATAAGGTGCTTCGTTTGGTTTTGGTTGGGAAATAATTCTTTCCCGGGCATTCAGGGGATGAGTGGCGGTATAAATCTGCACATTAGGCCCTATCAGCACATTTTTACCGATCGTGATGGTATTGCAATCCAAGAAGACGGCATTGACATTGACAAAGGTGTTTTCTCCAATAGAAATGTTTTTGCCATAATCGCAATAAAAGGGAGCCTCTACCCAAACTTTATTGCCAATATTTCCAAAAAGCTTTTGTAACAAATCAAATTTTGCTCCTCCATCCCGAGAGGACAATCCTTCCCAATCTTTCAGGATCGACTTTGCCCGATGGTACATTTCCAATAGTTCAGGATCCCTGGAATCGTAAAAATCTCCCCTGAGCAGTTTTTCCTTTTCAGTCATGTTGACTTCATGGCTTGTAAAAATTGATTTACCCTGTATTCACTTATTGTCAAAACAGATTTGAAGGATTCTGGATCATTGGACAGAAAGACGCGAGGATGTATAAAAGTACTCTCTGAATTTCGGTAAGTCTTGCAACTTGCATGGATTTCTCTTAACCCACCTGCTTCCATCAATATGGGGACATGTTGTGGCAGAAGTCCCCCACCTGGCAGGATAAGGATCCTATCTGCGGCATTGACAATCAATTTTCGAATGGTCTTCAACCCCTCACTCACTGAATTTTCCCCTCCCGATGTCAAAATCCTTCTAAAACCACATTCAATGATCGCTTCCAAAGATTTCTCCAGATTCAAAGAAATATCAAATGCCCGATGAAAAGTACAAGGAAGTCCTTGGGCTTCCTCCAAGAGTTCTTCACAAGCGCCCATATTGATATTTCCATCTGAATTGAGCACGCCAAAGACAAAGCCATCCGCTCCAAGGGATTTCAATATTTGAATATCCTTTTTCATCACCGCGATTTCATCCTCACTGTAAACAAAATCCCCTCCTCTCGGACGGATCATCACAAAAATCGGAATTTCCAATTTTTGTTTCAAGAAGGCCAAAGCTCCTGCGCTTGGGGTTTCGCCGCCCTCCCCGAAATCGGAACAAAGCTCCAATCGATCCACCCCGAATGCCGCAGCTTTCAGTGCTGCCTCAACAGTGAACACCGGTGCTTCCAACAATAATCTGGTCATCGCCATCAGAATTTACTTTTTGAATCCACAAGATCTTGCCCATTTTTATGGTGCCTGGCAAAGTTAAAACCAGGATGGACTGCATAGGCACCATACTCCCCATCTTTGTTGATGGCCAAAAATCCAGCTTGAATGTCCTTGATATCCTTGTTTTTTGCAATCAACCTTCTGACCGCCTCTTCGCAAGCCTCTTGGGGAGTCCTTCCCTGCCGCATCAATTCGACAATAAGAAAACTCCCACAAATCCGAATAATGGATTCCCCCAAACCGGTGGCAGTAGCGGCACCCACTTCATCATCCACAAAAAGCCCGGCCCCGATAATGGGACTGTCCCCTACCCTTCCATGCATCTTGAAAGCAAGTCCTGAAGTGGTGCAGGAACCTGCCAATTTCCCATCGGCACCAAGACCAATCATGCCTATGGTATCATGGTTTTCGATATTGACGACCGGCTTGTATTGCGATGTTTTCTTCCATTCCTGATACATTTCCTCCGCCTTGGGACTCAATTTTTCGGATTCCATCGGAAAACCTTGCGCAATGGCAAACTGTCGAGCACCTTCACCTACGAGCATCACATGAGGGGTTTCATCCATCACTTTTCTGGCTAGGGAAATGGGATGCTTTACCTGTCGGACAAAAGCTACTGTTCCACATGATCCATCTCCTTTCATGATACTGGCATCCAATGTTGGTATTCCTTCTCGGTCTGGAAGTCCCTGTAACCCTACAGAAAGGTTTTCCATATCCAATTCGGTTACTTTTACGCCCTCTTCCACTGCATCAACAAGGTTTCCTGTCCGGTTCAAAACTTCCCATGCACGATCATTGGCCGGCATGCCGTGGTTCCAAGTAGAAAGCAACAAAGGTTTGAATTTCTCGGATGCCAATGCAGTACCATAGAGTCCAGATGCAGCTTTGCTTATCCCTCCCGGCAATAACAATCCAGTAGTGATCAATGTCTTTTTTAGGAAATTTCTTCTTTGCGACATGGCTAAATATTAATTGTATAAGGTAAAGATTTTGGCTTGGATTTGTATAAATATTTGAAAGTCCAATATTCAAAAAAAATTGGACAAATAAGTTTGGGATCGTTGATTTTTTTAAGGAAGTTGACGTCCTTGGGGTCTATATTGGCAGGAGAACATACCCAAGAAGTCATTGCCCGTATGGAAAATTAGCGTTTTACTTTGAAATCTTTAACTTAAAAACACCAAAAAAATGAGACCTTATATTTTAGCTGAGAACAATTGGAAAAATCTAGAATTTGATCGGTTTGACTTGGCAGTGCTTCCTTGGGGCGCAACGGAGGCACACAACTACCATCTTCCCTATGGGACTGATGTTTATGAGGCGGACGCGGTCGCAGCTGGTGCGGGTAAATTCGCCTGGGAAAAAGGAGCTAAAGTAGTCATTCTCCCCACCATCCCCTTCGGAGTGAACACAGGCCAAAGCGATATTTACCTGGACATCAACTTGAATCCAAGCACGCAAATGGCCATCCTGAAAGATCTACTGACGGTTTTAGACCGACAGGGGATCAAAAAATTCCTGATCATAAACAGCCACGGGGGAAACGATTTCAAAACCATCCTTCGGGAATTGGGACTACAATTTCCGGAAATGTTGTTGACCACCTGCAACTGGTTCCAGGCGCTAGACAAATCCCTGTATTTCGAAGAGGAAGGAGACCATGCAGATGAAATGGAAACCAGCCTGATCATGTACTTGCACCCAGAAATGGTGCTCCCTTTGGAAATAGCAGGTCTTGGTGAAGAGAAAAAATCAGTCATCCCGGGACTCAATGAAAAATGGGCATGGTCAGAAAGGAAATGGTCACAAGTCACGGAAGACACTGGAATTGGAAACCCTAAAAAATCAACTCCTGAAAAGGGTGAAAGGTATTTCAAGGATGTATGTCAAAAAGTGGGCGGATTGATGGTGGATATCTGTTCCGCTGATCTGCATACGCTTTATCGATAAAATTTTTCATTGGACAGCCTTACCCGGAATTTTAAACTTCTTGAAACAAAGCGACCCTTTGAATCCTGTTCAGGATTACTTGATGTCAAAATGAAAAAACGTGGTATCACCGAAATAATCCATTGAAAACAATGTATTTCCAAAATGTTTTATGGCAATTCGAGACTTAATTTTCATGTTAGCAAGGTTTTTGATAATTTCCCGAAAAACTAAAACAATCAATTATGAATTTAAAGAGAATTTTTGGACCCCTACTCATCATATTGGGAATTGTGGGTCTTATTTATGGTGCAATTCTTTTTATGAACGATGATGGCGGTGAATGGAAAACTATTTTGGTGATGTGTATTCTCGGAATTGTTTTTTTTATTTCAGGATTGGGCTTGATTCAGGGGACGCAAGATAAAAGTTAGTGGCCTGTTGAAACAGAGATTCTTCTCGAAACAATTTGTGAAATTGCTGAATCAAATTATCAAAACAGCATCAAAACCCATTTTGGAAAACAAGCCTCGGATAACGACTTCAAAAGGTGGTTATCCGAGGCTTGTTTGGTTGTAATTCCATTTGAATTTAAACCCATTTTATGTATCGCGAATGCCATTCAATATTGTATTTACCTGATAATTAGTCAGTTGTTGACTTTTATTGACTTCAACATATCGGTGTCAGGAATTGGTCTCCCAATTTTCTGATTTTATTTCGGTTCCAATATCCTAAGAAAGCCTAATGCATATTTCGGGCTAAACGCCTGTGATACATTTTCGTCGCTATTACAGCTCGGAATTGGTCAACAATCAGTCGTTTGTTTGCTGTTTTTTACTTCATCACAAGTTATACGACTTATTCTCCCAATTGTCAATTCTCTTGCAGTTTCAGCCCATTGGGAAACCTAATGCGTGTTTCAGAAGAAATCCATCGGGTGAAAATCAAATCAAAAGGAATCCGAAGCTCCAAAACTCCTCTCAGCCCTTTAATATTCAAAGGATAAGAAACATTCTAGATCCACCCTACCAAACCAATTCTTTAATCATTCCTTTATAATCGATCCCCTTTAACCCCTTTAGATTGCTGGGAAGTAAGATCCGATTTCCGGAATTGGAAAGAAAACCGGAGCGATTGTGTATTTCCAGCCTTTGGGTTTTCCCATTTTCCAACTCCATGATCAAGGTGTGGATATCGGAATCCGGCAGAAAAGATTTGCCCGAAATGGTTTTCATGGAGATGTGGGCTTTTAATGCGCCTCGATTTTGACTGGAAAGATAGACCGAAGCACCCTTTGAGTCTGTCAATACCGCCATGGATTTGGCATCACCGGCAACCAGGAACCCACTTTCCAAAGACCTTACTGCTTTAAATCCACCACTGCCATTCCCCAAAAGCACCAATCCCGTAAAGGCATCGTATCGACCGGAAAACACTTCATTTCCATAGTCATTTCCAACCAACAAGACATCCAAGTTTCCATCTCCATCAAGGTCGGAAACCAACATGCCATTTACCGGAGCGGTCTGTGCCAAAAATGGCAATTCATGTACCTTAAACTGCCCATTGCCTAGGTTTTCGATATAGCTGCTGCGATCATAATTGCCGGTGCGCTCGATGGCTCCTTCCAATTCCTCTGGAGTAAACAGGTTTTCCCGAGTAGCCGCCGCGAAGTGTTTATAGCCCGAAAATTTCCTTCTAAAAAGGGGGCTCTGTCCGTAAAGATCATCCCAATAATGCGCAGGGACGGCTTCATATTCTCCTAAATTATTTTTGAAATGCAGAAAGGTTACAGGATCAACACTGCCATTCCCATCAAAATCCTTAGCCAAAACCGTGACCGGCCTTTCCTTGCTCGCATGATAATAATTATTGCTCCCCATATTTCCGACGATATAATCCATATCGCCATCTTGGTCGAAATCGCCCGCTACAATACTGTTCCACCAGCCCAAATGAGCTTCTAAACCTGTGTTTTCCATTTTGACAAAGCGCCCTCCTTCATTTCTGAAAACCGTGATCGGCATAAGTTCTCCGACTACTACCAAGTCAATCAAGCCGTCGTTGTCCACATCTGACCAAATCGCATCCGTCACCATCCCTACCTTGCGAAGCTCAGGGGCGATCAGATCGGTGACATCTTCCAAAACACCCGCATTGTTTTTCAGCAAAAAGCTTCTTTCAGCATATGGAAATTGGGCAAAAGGGGTTCTTCCTCCCACAAAAAGGTCCATAAATCCATCTCCATCAAAATCTCCGCCTTTCACCACAGAACCACTGGCTTTCACCTCGGCCATACGGTTTTCTGATAAAGTGAAATTTCCCTTTCCGTCATTGAGATACAGTCTATCCTTATATTCCTCAGCATCTGCGGGAAATTCATTGCTCCCGGAAACAAGATAGAGATCCAAATCCCCATCATTGTCCAAATCGAAAAGCAACATGCCTTGTTCCTCAAATTTGATTTCTTCCAAACCAGCGAAAAGTTGTTTTTTATCAAATTTCCCATCGCTTTTCTGAAAAAACACCATTGGTGAATAACCGGCTGATCCGCTGACTATAAAATCCTCCAACCCACTCCCATTGATATCCCCTACTACCAAAGAAGGCCCAAACTGGGTAAGTTTATGCGGCAATGTTCTTTGGACATTGTAATCGACTTTGTCCATTTCCTCATGAATGAAATCGATTCCCAGTTCTTTGGACACTTCATTTATCATAGGAATGACAGCCTTCGCTACCATTGGAAAGGAAAGTCCTGCCGATTGGGAAGAGGCATCCGCATGATTGATCTCCAATACCTGATTGGATTCCGGCGAGTTTACCAGCTGGTATTTTCCATCTGGCCAAAGCACTTCCAGGGACTGAATTCCTCCAATTTCTCCCAATCCAAAATGCACCACATCCTCCACTGCGGACATGTATCCCCTGGTCAAATGTTGTTCATGGTATTGGAATTGATCGTCTCCGTATCGGACGACGATTTTGGCCCCCAATCCCATTCCATTGTTTTTGGGGCCTTTCAATTTTATGCGCAGGTAATTGCTTTTTCCCGGCCGTTGGTTCAGCGTGTTTTCAAACACAAAAGCAGGATCATTGATATTGTTCACGACGTAATCCAAATCCCCATCCCCATCGAGATCTACAAATACGGCTCCATTGGAAAAAGAGGGGCGGTTCAAGCCCCAAGTGGCACCGACATCCTCAAAAGTCCAATCTCCTGAGTTTTTGAAGGAATAATTTGGGATTTTAACGATGGGAATAGAATCCAGCAACTGCCTTACGCTGGCAACATTGCCAACATCGGCCCTGTAATTGGCAAAATCCTTATCAGTAATGTCTCGTGGAAATCCATTGGTGACCAATAAATCCCGGTGTCCATCATTGTCCACATCGACAAAAAGCGGCGACCAGCTCCAATCAGTTTGATAGATTCCAGCCATAAATCCAATTTCACTGAAAGGAATTTCCGGACCGTTTCCAGCATGGAGCATGTTTCGAACATGTTGGTATTCAAAGCCCCATTGTTCATTATTGATATAGCTTTGATAGCTGTTTTTTCCAATTGTTGTTTTTTTACGGAAATTGGTTTCTCCCAACATATCCAGCGTGATGATGTCCAAATATCCGTCGTTGTTGTAATCTGAAATATCCGAGCCCATGGAAAACATGCTTTGATGCCCAAGCATTTCTTTGCTACGGTTTGAAAAAGTACCATCCTGATTGTTGATGTAGAGAATGTCATTGGTCAGGTAATCATTGCTGATGTAGATATCCGACCAGCCATCTTGGTTCAAATCAGCCACTGCAATCCCCAACCCAAATCCTTCTATGGTAATCCCTGCTTCCAGGGTAACATTTGTAAATGTACCGTCGCCATTGTTCCGATAAAGTTGGTCATTGTTGATGGCGGATCCATCGGTGATTTTTTGGCGGTAATTGCTGGGAACAGCCTTGCTTTGCTCATTATTCAAAACATATAAATCCAAAAATCCATCGTTGTTATAATCAAAAAAAGTTGCCCCCATACTGTTTCCGGTTTCAGCAATACCGAATTGATGTGCCAGTTCCTCAAAAACAGGAACACCATTTTCATTGAGACCTTGGTTGACAAAAAGCATATTTGCTCTTTTGGTTGGTTCCTTGTACATGGCGGCACTGACATAGATATCGAGTAAGCCATCTCCATTGATATCCACTACGGTAACGCCCGTACTCCAACTGTCCGAGGCTTCGACACCGGCTTCTTGGGAGATATCCTGAAATTTAAGTTTTCCTTTGTTCAAGTATAATTTATTGGAAACCTGATTTCCCGTAAAATACAAATCGGGAAGTCCATCATTGTTGAAATCACCCACAGCTACTCCTCCCCCATTGAATATGTATTCATCAGTAAGGATATTGAAAGAGTCCGTTTCTACAATGATATTGTTGAAATGGATTCCTGTTTCAGATTCCGGAATCAGTTTGAAAAGGGTTTTTTCCTCCTTTTTACAAGAGAACAGTATCAGGCCCATTAAGGCGAGGCATAAAATCTTGGTATTCATAATGGGAGTATTGTTTAATGACTTGTTGGCTGGTATTGGGAAATTAGGATATTTTTTGGAGAGTTAAAAGCAATACAAAAACTAGCTCATTTAATAATCGGGGTATAAAAAAAGAGATGGTCGTCGACCATCTCTTTTTTACTTTCAAAATATTGGATACTGATTAAAATCCTGGGTTTTGGATAAGGATAGTAGGTCCCACCAAGTCAATTTGGTTTTGTGGAAGCGGAAGAAGCTCATCCTTGTTCGGTGTAAAGCTTGATCCACCAAGCGGGGCAGCCAATAACTGTCCATCAAGTGCGATGTAAGCATCTAGCTCCTGCTTGGCAATTCCCCATCTGACAAGGTCATAAAATCTATGTCCTTCCATACCCAATTCAAGCTTTCTCTCGAATCTTACAGCATTTCTGGCAACATTGGCATCTGTCCAAGGACTGGTGTATGTTGAAATCACATAGTTCGCAGCCATTGTACTGCCATTACGCATCAGTTTCGAATTTACTGCTCTGGTTCTCACCATGTTGGTATATTCCCTGGCTTTTTCCAAGTTACCCAATTCCACTTCTACTTCGGCTGCCATCAACAGAACATCAGCAAATCTGATGATCATAAAGTTGATACCGGTATATCCTGGAGTCCAAGTACTGTTATCTTGGAAAGTTCCCTGCTCTGCTCTTGTATAGATAAACTTCTTGGGTGCATAAGGTCCTCCATTGGGTTGATTTCTAATCCATGGAGCGCCAGGATGGTCTTGCCAATCCAAATAAGGCAATCCCCTTCTTCCCACTGTATGGTCCAATCTTGGATCCAAGTTTCCTGTATCTGGAGTAAAAGCACCAGTAGCAGGAACACCCTGATCATTTTTTACCCGATTGGCTGGATCATTGAAAGATCCATCCAATAGAGGCAATCCATTTGCATTGGTTCTAAAGGAATTTACAAATGTGAAGGAAGGTTGAAAGAAACCACAGCAGTTTCCTGGTCCGCTTGAACCTGTTTCATATGGGAAATTCAGATCAAATTCAGGGTTGGCGTTATTGACAGAACCTGTAT
Organism: Rhodonellum sp.; assembly: GCF_030656585.1. Lineage (NCBI taxonomy): Bacteria > Pseudomonadati > Bacteroidota > Cytophagia > Cytophagales > Cytophagaceae > Rhodonellum > Rhodonellum sp. The sequence continues at coordinate 42,013 of NZ_JAUSPP010000011.1, read as the reverse complement.
TGGCAGCTGCCTGATAGGCCCAAACTGACTCTTGGTGATTGTCATTGGCTCCCCTGAACATGTCGTCATAATAGGGTACCAAGCCATATTTCAAACCATTGGAAGTAACACCATTGGCGATGATATCATCAAACAATACTTTTGCTTCGGTGTTTTTCTTCTGATAAAGATATGTTTTCGCCAAGTAGGCCTTTGCTGCCCAGGAATTCACCCTTCCAACTTGTCCTTGAGTTGCTGGAAGATTTTCCGCTGCGAATTTAAAATCAGCCTCAATCAATGGCCAAATTTCAACATTGTTGGAAACCTCTTCCAAGCCAGCTTTATAATCCTCGTTTTCAGTCACAAAAGGAACATTGTTGAAATTCCTTTTCAGTTGAAAGTAATAATGCCCTCTCAGGAATCTTGCCTGTGCCGTAATCGACCTAACCTGAGCTTCTGTAACATCCTCTGATCTGGCCTCCAGCAATCTCAATACATTGTTGGTACGGGCAACACCCTCATAAAGACCAACCCAATTTTCCTCAATGACATCAATAGTAGAATTCGCCTCATACCGTTGAATAGGATTGATAGAACCAAAATCCCCTGGATCTGTACCTTTATTGGCGTCTCCACCTCGGATACTTCCCCACACCCAGTTGGAAGGAGAAGCCATTCTTCTCTGCCTCCCATTCACTTGGGAATAGGCCGCTATCAAGGACAGGTCCAAGCCATCGAAGGTGTTCAATTGCAAGCCTGATAACTGACCTGTAGGGGGCACATCTAGGAAGTCGTCACAACTTGTTGCGAATAACATCATCCCAGATGTCAGTAAAGTCGCAATTTGAAATTTATATTTTTTCATAACCGGTATATTCTTTATGAATTCGATTGATTTAACATTTTGTTTATTTTAATGTTTGGTTAGAAAGACAAATTCACACCAAAAGTATAACCTCTTGTTACTGGGTAGTTACCTACGTCGATACCAAAGGTAAGATCTGCGTCACCACCAACAGCTGGATCCAATCCTGAATAACCTGTTATGGTAAAGAGATTGTTTGCTCCTGCAAAAACCCTAAGATTTTCCAATCTCCATTTTTGCAACAATTCCCTTGGCATGGTATATCCCAAGGTCAAATTCTGAAGTCTCATGTAAGATCCATCCTCCACATAAAAACTACTTCCTACAGTACTTGTACTGAAGTTGGCTGTTTTTTCTACTTGTGGGATTGTGGCATTCAAATTTTGAGGAGTCCAAGCATCTTTCAAGCGGTTGGATATGGCTGCACCTTCGAATGTCTGATAAAAATCGGTAAACCAACGGGATTGATTCCAGATCTTGTTTCCAACTGAAGCATAGACATAAGCCGACAAGTCAAAGTTCTTATACCCTACTGTGAGCGTTACACCACCCGTGAATTTTGGTATTGGGCTTCCCAACCAAACTCTATCTTCTGGTGTGATCACACCGTCACCGTCTACATCCTGGAATTTAAACCTACCTGGAGCAGCTCCATCTTGTGTGGGACTCCTGGATACATCTTCATCACTGCTGAAAAGTCCTTCAACCTGATAGCCGAAGAAAGAAGAAAGCGGTCTGTTGATTTGGTTTCTGATCGGCTGAATTCCCCTAAATCCAGGGTTTGATTCGGGCGAAGTAATAAATTCCAATCCATCAGAAAGGAATACGATCTCATTTTTAAGGAAGGATCCAATTACATTCACTTCATAAGTAAATTCGCTGGAAAGATTACCTCTTGTGATGACCTGAAGATCCAAACCTCTGTTCAGCATTTGCCCAATGTTTACTGATGGTGCAATTGCATTTATACCAGCGGTGGCCGGCACAGGAACTTGGAACAACAAGTCCTTGGTATCTTTTTGCCATAAATCAACAATCACGTCCAATCTGCCGCCGAATGCTGTCCCGTCAAAGCCAATGTTTTTGGTTACAGCAGTTTCCCATTGCGCATCTGGATTTCCCAATCTGGTTCTCATAATACCGATTACAGCATTTGAGTTGGATCCATTGATATCATAAGAGGCTGCCCCCAAACTGTTTCCGTACAAGCTAAATTGATTGAATGGATTCACATTATTGGAATTACCCATTTGACCCCAACCCCCACGGATTTTCAAATCATCCAACCAATTGGCAGAAGCCAAGAAACCCTCTGAAGAAACCCTCCAAGCTGCGGAAAAGGCAGGGAACACACCAAATCTTGTATTTGCCCCAAATCTGGATGAACCATCTCTCCTGATTACACCACTCAAGATGTATTTGTCATTGTAAGAATAATTTACCCTCGAAAAGTAAGACAGGAAATTTACGCCTAGAAACTGGTCACTGTTGACCTGTCTGGTGGATACCGGTAAATTGGAAATATTGATAAAGTTGGGATCCTTTGAAAATGGATCTTGTCCAATTGCTGAAATATTTCTTCCAACACCAGTATTCAAGGCTTCCTGACCTATTAAAACATCAAGGCTATGCAGTCCGAATGTCTTTTTGTACTGCATCGTATTGGTAAAAGTCCAACCAAATGAAAAACCCGATCCTTCACCATAACCAAATGCCGAGTTGTTCTCCGAGTTTTCGTACTGACGTCTTGAGTAGTTCCAGAAATAATAGTTATTGTACTGTCCACCTATTGAAGTTCTAAAGGTAAGATTGTCAATGATGTCGTATTCCGCATAAAGATTTCCAAAACCATTGGCATTGAAGCTTCTGTTATCCAACTGACCTTCTCTTTCCGCCACAGGATTTCTTGGATTGTTGAATTCACCGACATTGGTTCCTGCATAGCCACCAAATTCATCCCGAACTGGAATGATGGACGGCATACGGAAAGCAGAGAGAATTGTGTTTTCATCCCTTGCAACACCCGCACCGCCAGCACCACCTTGCTGACCTAGCACCTGACGGTATGTAGCTTGAAAATTCTGTCCAATTCTGAATTTACTGGTCACATCATGCTCTGAGTTAGCCCTTAGCGAGTATCTTTTGAAATTGTTACCAATCTGAATACCTGCTTGTTCCTGAACACCTAATCCAATAAAGAACCTGCTGGTTGCTGATCCTCCATAGAAACCTAAAGAGTGTCTTTGTATCGGGGCATTTCTGGTTATTTCAGAGTACCAATCCGTTCCTTCACCTGTGGCAGCTCTTACTAATTGATGCACAGGACCTTTTGAAGGGTCAATATTATAAAGTGCGCGTTGCTCCTCGATTTGCTGCTGATTCAAAGGATTCAAAACCCCGGTTTGACCGCCTACTGCCAAGTAATAGGGCAATACAGGAGTGTTTCCCGTTCCAAAATGTCTATTTGAGTACGCTGGTGGTCTGCCACTGATTCTTGCCTGATTCGTTTCTGCCAACCAGGTATATTCAGCGAAATCCGCAGGATTCATCATGTCAAGACCTTTACCTGGTGTGGTAAATCCAGTCATTCCATTGTAATCCACTCTGAGTTTTTGCGCTCCTTTTTTACCTCTTTTGGTGGTGTAAATGATTACACCGTTTGCAGCCCTGGCTCCGTAAATGGAGGCAGCTGCGGCATCTTTCAATACAGTGGTGGATTCGATATCATCCGGATTAAGAAAATCCGTTGATTCGACAGGCAAACCATCCACGATATACAGAGGCTGATTACCACCAAACGCACCAAAACCTCTAACCCTTACTTGGGAGGCAGTTCCTGGCTGACCATTGGTGATCACTGTCAAACCTGAAACCCTACCTTGTAGCGTCTGTTCAACGTTTCCAGTTGGAACTACCTGAAGATCCCTTGGACTAACGGTAGATATCGCACCTGTTGTTTCTCTTCGACTATCAATGGTATAGCCGGTGACGATCATTTCCGAAAGTGTTCTTTCGTCCGGAGACATTTGAACATCGATAACGGATCTGTTTCCTACGACTTGTTCGATGGAGCTATATCCTATAAAGGAAAAAACCAGAACACTTGCGTTTCCCGGTACATTGAGCGAGTATTTTCCATCGATATCAGCAGCTGTACCTGTGGTGGTTCCTTTTACCAAAACGGTAACCCCGGGTAGCCCCATGCCGAATTCATCCAGGATTGTTCCTGTGATTGTTTTTTGCGCCAGCACGGTTGCGCTGGAGAGCACTAAGAGCAGCATCAGTACGCCTAGCCTTTTGTAAAGTTTTTCCATATTCATAGATTGATTGGGCATTAATTATTAATTGATATATTAGTTTGAGATAAATGCAAACGTTTGCAGAAATTAATAAAACAATTAGAAGTGTATTGAAGGTGTGTTGATGAAAATTTCCTTGCGAACCTTTTTCCAATTGTACCTGAGCAGAGGTTCTCTGCCCGCACATTCTTCTTGATTCAAGGATCAAAAAGCCATTAAAATTGTGCTAAAACGATTTTGCTTTGCTAACTAAAAGTAAATTTGATTTTCATAGGCTTGAGATTTTGGGGTTTGTTATTTTTATTAAAATTAAAAGGCAAATAATGACCAAAACTAACATTTACAAAACATGACCTTCATTTTATTTGGCATAATGGCAGCAGCTGTAAGTTTTAATTGCGCTTTTAAACATATCAACATCTAATTTAATGGAATAAAAATGAATACAAAAATTTATCGTGAAAAAATACTTTTTAAATTTTTTTAACAAAGCCCCTCCTGAATAATGAAGCTTTTTAAATTACTTCATTATCTTTTGAAAATCCCAAAATTCTAATAGGTAAGTCCCTCATTTTGAATCAAAATGGCAAAAATGTTTAATAAAGTTTTGGGTAAAAGTTTCGTCGAATTATTTAAAAATATTTCTGAATTCTTGCTTATTGACATAAGCTTTAAATGACACATCCCTAAGTGCTCGGGCTTTTAAGAATTCACTTCGTTTCACCGCTTTTTCAAGATTTTCATACAAGGCCTGCTCATCTCCCGTACTCGCAGCGACCAATGCCAAACCATAAAATCCGTAGCCATACTCCCTGTTGAATTGAACGCTTTCCTCAAAGGACTCCAAGGCCTGCCTCAGTTCATCAGATAGCAGGTGGGCCAATCCCTTATTGAACAAATTCACCTCATTTTCCGGTGCCCGGTTCAGGCGAATCGTTGCCAACTTGTAATCTCCGTTGACAATATCAATGGCTCCCCTCAAGCCTTCATTAAACCGCAGGAACTCATCATTCTCATTCCGCTCCAATGTGGAGGCCTCCGAAATGGCAACATAGGCCTCAAAGTAATCCCCCCTTAGCAAATATGCCTGCCCCAAGTTGTGCATGGAAATGGAAGTGGTCTTCAGTTTATTGGACTGACGGATCATGTCAATGGCTTTGCTGATCAGTATATTTCGCTCCTTCAGATCCAACTCCCTATGGGCCTGATTGAGGTAAACCACCGCTAAATTATTATATCCAAGTTCTGAATTGTAAAGCTCGACGAGTTTGAGATAAATCGCTTCCTTTTCATTCAACCTGACGGCCTTCTGTCCGGCGTAAGCCAGATTTTCTTTCGTAATGTTGTCCAGAGAATTCCCTTCTTGGATTAGCTTAAAAATATTCGCTGAAATCTCCGGATCCGAAAGCCTGGAATTCTGGAAAGTTACGGTGATTTTGGCTGCCCGAAGTTTGGGAAACAATTCACGCGACACCTTATTATAGGAGGACAATTTTCGCATCTCGGCCAACTGCTCTTCAAAAGACCTTTTGCTTAGAATCACATCGTAATAAGCCTCTTTTTGGCTATCAGAAATCCCCTTGTAATCACTCAGGAGTATCCGGAAATCAAACCAGTCATTTTTTCGAGCCGATGTTCGCACAGGTGTGTTTTTATTGACCAACATCGAATTTAAATTTGCCTGTACTGCCTTGGCTCTATTTTCAGCCAAATAGCGATCCCTAATCTCTTGAGGCTCTGCCGTCGCCAAACCCGTCACCAAAATCTGGGAAATCACTTTACCTGGAACTTCCAAAGTCACCACGTTTTTCCCAGCCGAATTCTGAAAACCCCTTCCGGAGAGCTTGGAATTTCCAAGGGCAAAAGGAACCCAAAATTCCTGGGTTTCCACTCTTGTCCTGTCCGAAAAATCAGTTTGCATGTACACTCCAATATTAGGTATGGGTTCATCCGGAGTGATTTGCCCGATTCTGGCAAGCAGTGCTGTCGTCACCAACCCTGTTGCCATTTCCTTTTGAGGAATGCTTTTGGCTTTGGATTTTTCCTGGACGATTCCCTTCAAAACCAATTTCCCGGAATCCATTCCCTCCAAATAGGGGAAAATATATTGACCGGATATCTTGGCTTCTGAACTGACTCTATTGAACGTTCCATCGAAGGCAACCAACTCGCCCAATCGCAAAGCCCCTTCACCATAAACATACTCCGGGTAAAGTATTATTTTCCGATCCTTCTTCAAAAATTCCAATGGAATGGCTCCTTCCATTGTAAATCTCACCGAATCTTGGTGCAAACTCAAAATTTCGGGCTTCACGGATAAACCACTCAAAATGGTGTTGTATTTCCCGATTTTTGGACTGCAGGAAATCATGATGCCTGAAAAAATAAGGAATAATAGAAAATTTGGATTGAATTTAGACATCTGGCACTAAAATGGTTTATGAGAATTATTGAAAATATTTTATTACTTTTAGATGAACTTACTTGCTACTGACTAATTATGAACAAATTAAAGCATTTTTTTGAAGAAAGAGCATTTGGAGTCTGTTCCAAACTTGGAGAAAAATTCCATTTCCCCATCGATAGCATTCGTTTGTTTTTCATATACAGCTCTTTTATCACCATGGGTTCACCCGTTATCGTTTATGTCTCCATGGCCATGATGATGAAAATCAGGAAATACCTCAGGAAAATGAACAATCCCGTATTGTTTGACTAAATATCAGCGTATATTTTTCTACCTTTTATATAGTAGGTCCAAAGTATGGATTTGATCTTTTTCTCTTGATCCTCATTTGACAAATCCGGTGCCAAAACCAAGGGTTTTCTCTTTGATTTCAATCGAAAAAAATCCTGGTGTGCACGGAAGACGGATAGGGCATGACTTGGATTTCCCCTCAGGAAGAAAACAAAGGCTGCCAACAGGTCCAATAAAACCCTGCACAAGTACCTGAAAATGAATTTTTCTTGAGGAAGATTATTGTGCAACATCAACAAACTATTCCTGAAATTCAGGAAGGTTTTCTGTGGACTTGATTTGTCCAATGTGGCCCCGCCGACATGCTTGACTTCCACTCCTCCATGATAATAAATATCCTTGCCCAAGAGTCTCCATTTCCAACAAAGATCTATTTCTTCCATGTGGGCAAAAAAGCGATCATCAAAACCGCCTGTACCGTGAAAATCTTCTGCCCGTACCACCATACAGGCACCTGAAGCCCAGTCTACTGGAATGATGTCGTCATACTGACCCTTGTCCAATTCCAAGGTCTCGAAAATCCTCCCCCTACAAAATGGATAACCTAAGCTGTCCAAAAAACCTCCCCCAGCACCTGCATGATCGAAATATTGAGGATTGGTATAGGAAAGAATTTTGGGTTGGACCGCTGCAACATGTGGATGATCCGAGATCCATTCAATCAGGGTTCTGTCCCAGTGGGGAGTGACCTCTACATCGGAATTCAGCAAAATATAATAGGCAAACTTACCCTCTATTTTCTCCAAAGCCCGGTTATATCCACCGGCAAAGCCGTGATTTTGGGTTAGGGCCAAAATCTGGACTTCAGGATGGTTCGTTCTCAAAAAATCTATCGAATCATCCTGACTGGCGTTGTCAGCCACGAAAATCGAGAATGAGGAATGCTGAATTGCAATGGGAAGGAACTGCCGGAGCATTTCCTTCCCATTGTAATTCAGGATGACAATGGCACAATGCTCCATCAGAACATATTACCGAGATCCATTCCTGGAATATTGGGCATCATGCCTTCTGTGGCAGATTTCATTTCTTCTTTGATTTTGACATCAATGGCCTCAAAAGCCTTGTTTGTCGCCGCTACGGTAAGGTCACGCAACATCTCTTTATCGGCCAAATTGATAAGGGAATCATCCATATGAATGGAAATAACCCTTCTTTCGCCATTTACGAAAACTTTGACCATGCCGGCACCAGCTTCCCCTTCGGCGGTCAAATGGACCAACTTTGCCTGCGTTTCTTTGATCTTGGCTTGGGCTTCCTTGACCTTGTTCATGATGTTCATAAAATCAAACATATTTCCTTATTTTAATTTGTTCAAATATAATCTTTTTGAAATCAGTGATAAAAATTTTCTACAATTTTTTATACTGTTAAAATGCATTTAAATAAAATTTATTTTCGTTTATAATTATTTTTAAAAATTATCATACACAAAACACAACTTTTTTAGTATATTAACGGTATATGAATTCATTGTCCAACAAATTTATAAAGAGCACAAGCCATGAAACCCATTGAAAAAATTGAGAAAGAAAATATCTGGAATATAAAATTTTCCAAAAAAGAGGTCTTGTTGGACAAGGATGACATCAAAAAACGATGGGTGGACCTTTATCGGGCACAAGCTTTGGGAAATCTTCTCCAAAACAAGGTAAACCTCACCTTCGAATCCGACAATGAAAGTATCTATCAGGTGTACACGACAGTTTGGGCGGTGGGTCAAGATTTCATCACCTTAAAAGGAGGCGTTTATCTCCCTGTCAATTCAATCTTGGAAGTAAATTGAAAACTGGATCCCTTCGAAAGCGAAACACTATCCAAAGGGAAATGCTCACCAAAAACCATTGAAAAAACCCTGAGGAATGCATTCTTCAGGGTTTTTTAATTCCAAGGGTCATATTATCATCATTGAATTTGCGCCAAAGCATCTGCGAGGGAAAGGGATTCTTGATGGCCTGTTTCCAAGTTTTTCAAACTCACTTTGCCACCTGCCAATTCGTCCGCTCCAAGGATGATCACGAATGGGATTTGCTTTTTGTCCGCGTAGGTGAATTGCTTCTTGATTTTGCCGAGTTCGGGGTATATCTCGGAGGAAATACCATTATCCCGCAAAGCTTTTAGCACCGTCAATCCATACTTCTGCCCTTCTTCATCAAAATGTGTGATCAACACCTTAGTTTCATTCAATTGTCCCTGTGGGAAAATATCCAACTCCTCCATCACGTCATAAATCCTGTCGACACCGAATGAAAAACCAACACCCGAAACACCTTCCAATCCAAAAATACCAGTCAAATTATCGTATCTCCCTCCCCCACCGACAGAACCGATGGAGACATTGTTTACTTTCACTTCGAAAATCGCTCCTGTATAATACGACAACCCTCGTGCCAATACAACATCAAAATCCACATGGGATTGATCTTCGCCATACGATTGAAGGAATTCAAAAACCTCCTCCAATTCCACAATGCCTTGACGGCCAACTTCCGAAGTGGATAGAAAACCTTTCAAAAAATCCAATTTATCGAGATTGGATTTCTCAAGATGGATGATTGGACTGAGTTTTTCTATCGCATCTTTAGAAAAATCCCTTTGGGCCAATTCTTCCTTCACTTTTTCCCAACCGATTTTATCCAACTTATCAATGGCCACACAGAGTGCGGATTCCCTTCCGGGTTCACCGATCACATCGGCCAATCCCGTGAGGATTTTTCTGTTGTTGATCTTTATGGAGTAATCCTTGATGCCGAGCTTTGAAAACACTCTTTTGATCATCAGGAGAATCTCCAGTTCACAGATCAAGCTATCGGTCCCGACGACATCTGCGTCACATTGGTAAAACTCTCTGTAGCGCCCTTTTTGTGGTCTATCCGCTCTCCAAACCGGCTGTACTTGAAAGCGCTTGAAGGGAAGCGTAATGTCATTTCTGTTCATGACCACATACCGCGCAAAAGGGACAGTCAGGTCATACCTTAAGCCCTTTTCGGCAACCTTTGGAAGGGTTTTACCCACCCCAGATGCCAAGTCCTCTGCGGTAACATCCTTCAAAAAATCCCCGCTGTTGAGGATTTTGAAAATCAGTTGGTCTCCCTCATCCCCATATTTCCCTGTCAGCGTGGACAGGTTCTCCATTGTGGGTGTTTCCAATTGCTGAAAACCAAAAAGCCTGAAGGATTCCTTTATTGTATCAAAAATGAAATTCCTCCTCCCCATCTGCATTGGATTGAAGTCTCTGGTACCTTTGGGTAAACTTGGTTTCTGAACAGCCATTTTTTTAGAATTTTGGGCAAAGGTAAAAAAATATAAAGATATTTGAATGGGACAAAGCTGCAGAGAGAGATTAAAAAAAGAAAACTTTGGGAAGTGTGCCAAAACAAAAAAACGCAATCTCGAAATATTCTGAATGTAAAAAGCTTCGCAATTGAAACAAAATTGCGCTGGGCAAGGCCTGTTGTGGAAATCAATGTATTTTATCCAAGCTCTCACAAATAGAAATCCAACCTATTCATTAAAAATTTAGCGCTATATACGGTTATTTTGAAATATTGTGTTACTTTTGCGGTTCATTTTGGCATAACATAAACAGATAAAACAATGGCTGTTACTACATTAAAGAGAAAATTAAAAAGAAAGCGACTAAAGCAAACGACAAGGGTTATCAAGATCAAACAATTGAGTGCCAAGCCGGTAATCAAAAATGTGGATGTTGAAGAATTGAAAAAGAGCTTTGAAAAATAATCACCGTTTCTTTCCAAAGATATAAGAAGGGCAGCGATCAGATCGATGCCCTTTTTATTTTGACTTTATTTTCCCCTTTTCCCCAGCTCCACTACCCGCAGGTTTTGGATTTTCCCTTTTTCAACTTCAAAGATCAGCAGGGTCCGCATTAAATGGAATCCATGCTGACCGACCGCCCCTGGGTTCATGTAGAGACAATCCAGCTCTTTGTCAAACATCACCTTACAAATATGTGAATGGCCGCAAACGAAGACCTGCGCTTGGGAATGCCTTAATTTTTCCTTGATGCCATTGGCGTAGCGGGGAGGAGTTCCCCCGATGTGGATCATCAGAACCTTTAAGCCATCGACTTCAAACAACAATTCTTCGGGATATTGCTGTCTTGCTTCTAGGTCGTCAATGTTACCCGTGATGATCCGATACTGCTTTTCCTTGGGCAGCCGGTCCAAGATGGAAATATCTCCTATATCACCCGCATGCCAGATTTCATCCACAGTCTCCAAATGATGAAGGATACGTTCATCCAAAAAACTATGGGTATCTGAGATCAATCCTATTTTTATCAATTTTCGAGGGGTTTTGAATTATTTAAATCGGTAAATTTGTCACCAAAGAAAAATATTAATTATCCATTCACAAAAAAAAATAATACGTGATGAAAAACATCCGCTTAAATTTCAATTTGTCAGCTGCCTTCTGCATGGTGGTTTTTTTCTTTATCAGTTCCAGCACATTTGCCCAAAAGGAAACGACCGTACTTTCTCCCGACAAATTCGAGGCCAAGTCGAATAAAGGCAAAAAAGCAGTGATTTTGGATATCAGAACCCCAGAAGAAATCGAACAGGGCCATATTGAAGGCACAGATTCCGCTGATTTTTTAGCAGATGATTTTGAGGAGAAATTATCAGGTATGGATAAAAACAAGAAATATTATGTCTATTGCAGATCTGGGAAAAGAACCGTTTCGGCTGCTGAAAAAATGCAGGAGATGGGATTCAGGAAAATTTTTGTGCTTGAAGGGGGATTGAACAATTGGATAGAACAAGGGAACCCAATCGTGATCCCCAACAAATAACCTGTTTCATTTAAAACAGAAAAAACGCCCCCTGATTTTCAAATGTTGGGTTTATGTCAATTGTAGTTTGTAATTGAACAATTACTTTCTATTTTTACACACGAAAATTTTGTCTTAAAATGAGAGTTATACAATTTAGAGAAGCAATAAGAGAGGCCATGAACGAAGAAATGAGACGCGACGAAAACGTGTTTCTCATGGGCGAAGAAGTAGCCGAATACAATGGAGCCTACAAGGTTTCGCAAGGAATGTTGGATGAATTTGGACCAAACCGTGTTTACGATACGCCTATCGCTGAATTGGGTTTTGCCGGACTGGGCGTAGGCGCAGGAATGAACGGTCTCAGACCGATCATTGAATTCATGACTTTCAATTTTTCTTTGGTAGCCATCGATCAGATCATCAATTCCTCTGCAAAGATGCTTGCCATGTCAGGTGGCCAATACAGTGTCCCCATTGTGTTCCGCGGACCAACAGGGAGTGCTGGACAATTGGGTGCAACCCACTCTTCCAATTTCGAAAATTGGTTTGCGAACACGCCCGGCCTCAAAGTGGTGGTTCCCTCCACACCTTACGATGCTAAAGGCTTGCTGAAGGCATCCATCCGTGACAATGATCCGGTTATCTTCATGGAATCGGAAATGATGTACAACGATAAAGGTGAAGTTCCTGAAGGAGAATATCTGCTCCCCATCGGTGTTGCAGACATCAAAAGAAAAGGGAAAGATGTCACCATCATCTCTTTCGGAAAAGCGATGAAAATCGCGTTGGAAGCAGCTGAGGAATTGGCGAAAGACGGTATAGAAGCCGAAGTGATCGATCTCAGGACAGTTCGTCCCATCGATTATGCGACTTGTCTAGAATCGGTTAAAAAAACCAACAGATGTGTGGTCGTAGAAGAAGCCAATCCATTGGCGGCCATTTCTTCCGAATTGACCTACCATATCCAAAGGAATGCATTTGACTATTTGGATGCTCCTGTGATCAGGGTGAATTCGATGGATATTCCTTTGAGTTTTTCTGCTCCCTACATAGAGGCTACGCTGCCAAACGTGAAGCGAACCCTCGAGGCGGTGAAGCAAGTGATGTACAAAAAATAAACCAAAAAGGACTCCCTGCAATAAGGGCTTTAGCATTTGAAATTAGAATTGTAATTTGCCTGTTGTATCCTTTTCATCCCATAAAAAACACCCTCAGAAATATCTCTGAGGGTGTTTTCTTTTTGGGGTAAGTTTCCGTTTAACCCGAATTCTAAGACAGTTTAAAAGTAACGTAGGTCATCTATTTTGATTAAGTTATAAAGAAGTATGCATGAGGTCTACTAACGGGATCGAATCTCCATGAAAACCAGGCCATAGGGAGACTAATTCCTGACACCAATAGGGTAAAGTCAAAAATGAGACGCACCTAATTGGATATCAGTCAACTACAGTCTTCAATTGAGTTCGCTTTGCTTAAAACGGGTTTAAATAGCGTAGCACAAATTGTAAGGCTGCAAAAAAGATCAATTGATTGATTCTTCATTCAGAATGGGACAATCAGGCAAAAAAAACATCCTCATAAAATGAGGATGTTTTTTAATCATTACCCAATCAAAATTTTAAATCTTTAATTACTTATCGCAGCGCCTGCACCGTTTCCTTCACCACCTTCTTTGAGATCTTCGTTGGTCACACCACGTTTTTTCTTTGGAGGGCCACCGACACTCAATTTTCCAATTCTGTAGGAGAAATTGATCTTGAAATTCATGTTTCTCAAGGTATTGGTACTTTGTTGCATGATGGAAGGAGTCATCAATTCATTTTTGATTTTGAATTCAGTAGCCAAAAAGTTTTCCGCACCGAATCCTATACTTCCTTTTTTATCGTTGAATTGCTTGTTTAGATTCAAACCATAAACTCTGAATCCACCTTGGCTCCCCTGAAGCTGAACCTGTCTACCCCTAGCGAAAGTAAAGGCTTGGACTTGCCAATCTTTAGGCAGGGTATAGTTACCGAATAGTCTTCCACTGAATACGAATCCTTCATTGTAAGCAGCAAACTGTGGATCTTCCAATCCATTGTCCAGCATGGCGAAATAACCGTCAAGTCCGCCATTTAGGGAGAACTTACCTGAGATATTGATGTTTGTGGAAAGGCTCATTCCGACCGCTCTTTCATTCCCGATGTTTTCGTAGGAAGTGAAGATAATGTCATCGTCCTGAATCGTTCTTACAGGTTGAATGGATCCAGTGGTATTTCTGAAGAAGGAAGTCAAATTGATGGAACTTCCCTTGATGAATGTGCTGTAAGAGACTTCGTAATTGTCTGTCAATTCAGGATCCAACAATGGATTACCTTGAGAAATTTGCTGAGGATTGGCAGCATTGATGTTGGGGTTCAAGAACTGAAGCGATGGTCTTTGTACCCTTCTGTTGTAGGCGGCTTTCACCATGTTTCCGTTGGTCAATTTTCTACTCAAGTTTACACTTGGCACAAACAATCCATAAGACGGAATCTCGGCAGGCAATTCAGAATTTTTGAAATCCGCATCAATGTTGGTGTACTCATATCTCAAACCTGTTTTGATGGTGTAATTATCCAAGAAACCAAGCGTGTAGGAAAGGTAACCCGCGGTAACGTTTTGGTCATAACTGAATTCATTGGAGAATGTAACGTCGTTGGATTCTACAAAGGGTCCGTTTGGCCCTTCAGCGTTGAAATAGGCAAATTCACTGACTGCACTTCGCATGATGTTCTTCGCTCCATACTCCAAAATCTGTTTGTTGCTATTCCCCAAAGGGGTCACGTAATCCAACTGGATGGTAAACTCCTGGTTGATGGCACCATTTTCGTTTTTCACCCTTCTCAATACGTCGTCAAAGCTTTCTGTAAACAAGCTGTTTACAAAGTCGTTTGTCCTGTTGTTTTTGCTATACAAGCCCGAGATGCTGAATTCTTTTTGGGCTTTTTCGAACGTTTTGGTATAGTTGTAATTGATATCGATATTGTTGGAAAGATCTTTCACCTCCACATTTCTCAACAAGGAATTTATCAATTCTTCCTCAAAAAATGTCTCCGTCAAAAGATCATTCTGTTTGCTGTTCATGTTTCTGACACCTAGACTGACAGATGCCGTCATGAAGTTGTATTTGTTGATTTCGTAATCCCATCCAAAGTTATATCGGCCAAATAGCATGTTGCTCTTCGTGTCTGCAGACTGGTTGATTTGCAAAGCCGTTCCATCAGAATTGGAGAGGGTTTGTTGGTTTTCAAAAGACCCAAGGATATTGTATCCACTTCTTCCAAAACCTCCCAAGGTAAATCCCATTTTCCCCTTTTTCAGACTGGCATTCAGTCCAAGATTAGAACCTCTCAAGCCAGCACTTGTATTGATATTCAAGGATGCACCTTGAAGATTGTTTTTCTTTGTGATGATATTGATGACCCCACCGGTACCTTCAGCATCGTATTTTGCCGATGGGGAAGTGATCACTTCCACCGATTTGATTTCTTCTGCGGGGATCTGCTTCAATGCATCCGCAATGTTGGAAGCGACAATGGCAGATTGTTTTCCATCGATCAGTACCAAGATATTTGTACTTCCTCTCATGGAAACATTTCCGTCCAGATCGACCGACAACATCGGTACTCTCCTCAATACATCAGAAGCATCTCCACCCATTGTGGTTTTGTCATTTTCAGCATTATATATGGTTCTATCCACTCTTTCTTCAATCAAGCTGCGCTGACCCTGCACAGTCACTTCCTGTAGATCGACAGCATCTTCTACCAAAACCAAGTCTCCGATAGTGATGTTTGTGTTGCCGGCAGTCACTTTGATGACTTGAGAAATGGAAGTCTTGAAACCAAGAAAGCTAGTTTGCAACACAAATTCACCATTTTTGAATCCAGTGATAAAAAACGCCCCATTTAGATCGGCAACCGCTCCTGCGATGCTCTGTTTGCTTTCGGCATCCAAGAGTGCTACTGCTGCGTAGGCAACAGGCTCTGAAGATGATTTATCGATTATCCTACCGGAGATCCGGTACACGGGTTTTTCATCTTGGGTGGTTTGCGCCATCACTTGCAGTGAAGAGGCCAGAACCAATAAGGTCAGGAATAAAAGTTTAATGGGGTTTTTCATAATTGCTGTTGTTTTGCTTGGCGGATCCACAAGGGACACATTACGGAAACAAAGGAACAGCAAGGAGAAATCACAACAAAATCAAATAGACCGAAAGGAAGGATTCATCGACCAATCCCAAGTTTGAACTGATGAATCAATTCCGCTTTTCGGGAAAAGAACTTTATCTATTGAGAGCATCGATTGGCAGTCAAAATCGTTGCATTGGTAGATTGGCTATGGCCTAAAACAAAATTTTATACTAGTTTAGGTGCCATTATCTTAATGTAATTCTATGAAAGAGCTCGTCCTCAAGAAACAAATCCCTTTGATCATCCATATTCTTGGTTGGAGTTTGTTCGGGTCAGTCATCTTCCTGATATCCCCCCTATCTGCCGGGGTGGAGCGTCCCAATGAGTTTTGGATCAAGCAAGGCCTGATGTTTGCAAGTTTGGTCGCGACATTTTATTTCAATTACTTTTACTTGGTTCCCAAGGTCTTGTTCAAAAACAAAACCTCCATTTTCCTGCTACTCAACCTTATTGGAGGCTTGACATTCGTAGGTATTTTTATGTTGTATGACGATTGGACCAATATGTCGGAATTGATGCACAAAGCATTCAGACCCGATGTTCCTTATAAACCAAGAGGAAGAAATTATTCCTACGATTTCTTTAACTTTTTGATTTTCATCATGGCCGTCGGGATCAGCACGAGTGTGGCTGCGGTCCAAAAATGGCAATCAGATGAAAAAGTGAGGGTTGAGCGCGAGCAGCAACAAATCAACTCGGAGCTCTCCTACCTGAAGGCCCAAATCAATCCGCATTTCTTCTTCAATACACTCAACAATATATATTCCCTGACAAACATTGATGTGGAAAAAGCCAAAACCGCCATCCTCAAACTGTCCAGAATGATGCGGTATGTACTTTATGAAACCGAAAAAGAAAACACATTATTGAGCAAAGAACTGGATTTTATCAAGGATTTTATTGAATTGATGCGACTTAGGCTTTCCGAAAAAGTGGAGCTGGTCTTGGAAATCCCTGAAAAATTTGATGATGCCGTGATTGCCCCAATGCTCCTGCTTCCGTTTGTTGAAAACTGTTTCAAACATGGCATCAGTTCCCAAAAGCACAGTAAAATCCAGATCCATATTCAGATCAAGGAAAAACATGTATATTTAAACACAGTGAATTTCAATTTTAAATCCAGTGAAAATACTCCTGAAGGTGCCGCAAGTGGGATAGGATTGGCCAATACCAAACGAAGATTGGAACTACTTTATAAAGAAAAGCACAGCCTTGATATCAAAGATCAAAATCCTGAAAATGAATACAGGGTAAATCTAAAAATCGACTTGAAATGAAAATTAAGTGCATTGCAGTAGATGATGAACCCTTGGCTTTGAGCCTGATCAGCAGGTTTATCGAGCAGACCTCTTTTTTGATTCTCTTGGGGAAATTTGAAAATGCAATCGATGCACTGGGCTTTATCAATCAAAATGAGGTGGATTTGATTTTTTTGGACATCCAAATGCCTGACCTATCGGGGATGGAACTGGCCAGGGTTTTGGATGGCAAAACTTCTGCAAAAAAACCTAGGATCATCTTCACGACAGCCTATAACCAATTCGCCATTGAGGGGTACAAAGTGGATGCGTTGGATTATCTCCTCAAACCTTTCAGTTATGAGGAGTTTTTGAAAGCATCCACCAAGGCATATCAATACCTTGATCAACAAGCGAATCCTGTGGGAGAAAGTGTAAATACCGATGCCTACATTTTCCTGAAGGTGGAATATCAGTTGGTGAAAATCATGTTGAAGGAAATCACCCATGTGGAGGCTTACAAGGATTATGTAAAGGTCTTCCTCCTGCACAAACCCAACCCAATCCTTTCGCTTACCAGCTTGAAGAGCATGGAAGACATGTTGCCATCTGACCGGTTTATGAGGATTCATCGCTCCTACATCATCGCTTTGGACCATATAGATTCCATCGCCCGAAACACAGTCAATATAGGAAACACACAAATCACGGTGAGCGAAAATTACAAAGATAATTTCATGCAGTTTCTCAGTAAATGGATAGGTTAAGTCTGGGCGCTTTTTTTACTCAGAATTAAAAAATATTTTATACACAATTCAAAGAATTTTATTGTCAAAAAATCAATATTACAATTTTTTTAATTCAAAAACTTTAACCTTAAACCACTCCTGCCCGTAAACTAATACAAATTGACAGGTGGAAATCCCTACCCCATTTTTATGATATGAATCAAACGCAAAAAGAATTTATGGAAATCGCCATTGGACTCTCCCAAAGTGGAATGGATCAAGGCAAAGGCGGACCTTTTGGATG
Organism: Rhodonellum sp.; assembly: GCF_030656585.1. Lineage (NCBI taxonomy): Bacteria > Pseudomonadati > Bacteroidota > Cytophagia > Cytophagales > Cytophagaceae > Rhodonellum > Rhodonellum sp. The sequence continues at coordinate 23,830 of NZ_JAUSPP010000011.1, read as the reverse complement.
TATCATTGTCAAAAATGGGCAAATAATCGGAAAGGGATCCAATTCAGTGCTCAGCACCAATGACCCAACTGCCCATGCAGAAATCGTTGCCATCCGGGAGGCTTGCAATTCATTGGGTAACTTTCAATTGGAGGGCTGTGAAATCTATACCTCTTGCGAACCCTGCCCCATGTGTTTGGGCGCCATTTATTGGGCAAGACCTTCACGTGTTTTTTACGCCAACACCAAATCCGATGCTGCTGAAGCAGGATTCGATGACCAATTTATTTACGATGAGCTAAACCTCCCCTATTCTGACAGAAAAATTCCCTTTGACCAAATCCTACAAGATGAGGCCAAAAAGGTTTTTGAAAATTGGATTCTTAAAGAAAATAAATCAGTGTATTAATCAACAAATACTTATCATGAAAAAAACAATCATCGCAATCGCGAGCATAGGAATACTTGCCTCATGCACCAATGAAAAATCAATTGAAGAAAGATACCTCTATGAGGGTGACAAGATCGTGGATATCGAAACAGGTGATGAATACTTCATGGAAGATTCACTTGGTTTTACTTTGATTCACAAAGACGGAAGCAAAGAGCAAGTTGCCTTCGATGACACCCCGTTTTTTGAGACAAATCTTTCCGATGAATATGTGAAAACCTGGAAGGAAAACATAGCCGAAAGGGAGGAAAAACTCCTTTTGGAAAAAAAAGAAAAATTCCAAGCAGCAAGAAAAGCCCGATATTCCGATTTGGATAACGAGGCATTAATGGCAAAATTCCAAAAAGCACATCAGGAGAAAGTCGAAATAACCCTTCAAATGGATATGATTGCGGAATTGATCGACAGAGAGGTGATTGCAACAGAGGATGCGCCAGGCTTACTGGAAATTGATATTGAGTTTATCGATCTGGATTTTAACATCGAGGAAGCGGATGAAAATTGAGATCTAAATTTATCTTTGGATTTCCAGGTATTGGAAATTATTGAAGGAAAAATAAAAAAACGAACCAAACATCTTCCAAAAAATTTGTGTGTGACCCTTATCACCGAAGGATCGTTTAATAAATTTTATATTTCCAATAAATACACCAATACGAACACTCATGAATCACTACCAAATTTTGATCATTGGAGGAGGAACTGCAGGAATAACAGTTGCAGCTCAACTTCGTCGAAAGGATAAAAATCATAAAATAGCCATCATTGAACCCTCTGAAAAGCATTATTACCAGCCAGCTTGGACATTGGTAGGTGCGGGTACTTTTGATTTTAAGGACACGGAAAGAAATGAGGCCGATTATATTCCGGATGGCGTAGACTGGATCAAAGACAAAGCTTCAGATATCCTTCCCGAATCCAACACCGTTAAAACAGAATCATCTGGCGATTTCACCTATGACTACCTTGTGGTGGCTCCTGGATTGGTCATGGCTCCGGAATTATTACCAGGTCTAAAGGAAGCTTTGGGCAAAGGAGTAGTCTGCAGCAACTATACCGACCCGGAACATACCTGGGAGGTTCTACAGAATTTCAAAGGCGGCAATGCCGTTTTCACTCAGCCTCTGACTCCGATAAAATGTGGTGGTGCCCCACAAAAAATCATGTACCTGGCAGAGGAATATTTCCGGAAGACGTCAAAGGTCCGTGACAATACCAATGTGATTTTTGCCACTCCCGGCTCAGTGATTTTTGGCGTGAAGGATTTTGCAAAAACCCTGAACAAGATTCTCATCGAGAGAGAAATCATTTTCAAACCGTACTATGCTCCTGTGAGAATTGATGCTGAAAACAAGTTCATCTATTTCAAATACATTGAAAAAGGGGAAAATGGATGTATCATCAATGAAGGAAACAAAATCGGTAAGGAAATCGTGGGTGATTCAGAAATCAAGATGTCTTTTGACATGCTTCATCTTGCTCCTCCACAGCAAGCACCAAAGTTTATTAGAGAATCCTCAGTTGCCTTACAGGATGGTCCCAATAAAGGCTGGGTAGATGTAAACATCAATACACTTCAGCATTTAAGATACCCGAATATTTTCTCATTGGGAGATGTAGCTGCTTTGCCCACCGCCAAAACTGGCGCAGCAATCAGAAAACAAGCCCCAGTGGTGGTCGAAAACATCCTCCACCTCATCAAAAACAAGACGATGGGAAAAGAAATCTATGAGGGTTATTCCTCCTGCCCATTGGTGACGGGTTACAGCAAAATGGTGTTGGCCGAGTTCAAGTATGACAATGTGAGGGATTCAGACCCAATGATTTCAAAATTTGTGGATACCACCAAAGAACAATACAGCATGTGGCTATTGAAAAAATATGGATTGCCTTTCATGTATTGGAATTTGATGCTCAAAGGAAGGGCGTAAAAAAAATGCTCATCGGAAGATTCAAAAAAGTCAGCAAATCAACGTGCTGACTTTTTTTTTACCCAAGAAATCTGCATTAATTTTCCCAATTGGGTTGATACAGGAAGAAAATCAGAGTATTTGGAGAATAAGGAGTGAAGTCGGAAACCGTAAACAGATGACAGATTTATAAGCAATTTCAGGATGGAACGGAATTGACAATGCAGAGCGTGGGTTTAAGTGTCACTTTCTTACCACTTAAGAATCCCTTTTGCCCTAAAGAATAATTCCTTAGCCATATGCCAAAATTTGGGTAATTTCAAGCCTTGATTCTAAAATTCGATCCGTTGGCTGTGACATGAAAAAGTTTCTCCCCCTCATTTTTTTGATCCTTTTACATGTGAATGGCTTTTCTCAAGTCCTTTTTGTATCCGACCAAGAGACGGGACAACCTTTGGCATTCGTCAGCATTTCCCACTTGACCAGCAAACGCTTCAGCACCACAGATCAGGCTGGAAAAGCGGATATATCAAGTTTCCGGGGTTTGGATCAAATCGAAATCAGGCTTTTTGGTTACAAAGCCCAAAAATTGAATTACACGGATTTGGAACAACAAAAATTCCTTGTCCACCTCCTTCCTTCACAGATCACCCTTCAGCAAGCAATCGTATCTGCCTCCAGTTGGAGTCAGTCCAGGCAGGAAATCCCGGCCCGCGTCACCCGCATTTCCAAAGAAGAAACCGCGCTGCGAAACCCCCAAACAGCGGCGGATCTTCTGGGAATTTCCGGAGATGTATTCATTCAAAAGAGCCAACAAGGAGGAGGAAGCCCCATGATCCGTGGATTTTCGACCAACCGCTTGCTATATACCATCGACGGAGTAAGAATGAACACCGCCATATTCAGAATCGGAAATATCCAGAATGTCATTTCCTTGGATCCTTTCGCCACGGAAAGTACCGACATTTATTTTGGCCCAGGCGCCATTATCTATGGAAGTGACGCCATAGGTGCGGTCATGAGTTTCCAAACTTTGACGCCAAGGTTATCGGACACAAACATGCTCAAGGTTTCCGGAAGTGCCGTACTGAGAGCCTCCTCAGCCAACCAAGAAAAAACTGGGCACGTTGATGTGGCATTGGGAGGGGAAAAATGGGCTTCCGTAACCAGTTTCAGCAGCAACAATTTCGGAGATCTTAAGATGGGAAAACATGGACCCGAGGAGTATCTCAGACCCAATTTTGTGCAAAGAATAGAAAACAGAGATGAAATCGTTCCGAATAAAAATCCCCGGATCCAAAACCCAAGCGGATACTCCCAAGTCAATTTGATGCAGAAAATCAGGTTTAAACCCAATGAAGCTTGGGACTTCAGGTATGGTTTTCACTATTCGGAAAGCTCTTCCTATTCCAGGTATGACCGCCACATCCGCTTTCGCGCCAACGGTCTACCCCGAAGTGCAGAATGGAGTTATGGTCCACAAACATGGATGATGCATCATTTGCAGGCGGCTTATGAAGGCGAAACAAAACTTTTCGATCAACTGACCATACGGCTTGCCCGCCAAGATTTTGAAGAGAGCAGGATTGACAGGAATTTCAATGATCCCATCAGAAGGACAAGATTGGAAGAAGTGGTCGCTCTATCCGCCAATATCGATTTCTTCAAAAATGTCGGTGAAAGGGCAAAGCTCTATTACGGATTTGAAAGCATCAGGAATGCGGTGGATTCGAGAGGGACGGATGAAAATATCGACATGGGCACCAAGGTCACAGGCCCAGCCCGATATCCCATTTCGGATTGGTCTTCCCATGCTGCCTATGCCACCTACCAACAAAAAATCTCGAAAAATTCATTGATCCAAGGAGGGTTGAGGTACAATCAGTTTATCCTGAATGCTGATTTCAGCAATAACATGCCCTTTTACCCCCTACCCTTCGAAACCGCCGCGATCAACAAAGGGGCCGTCACTGCGAGTATGGGATGGGTATTCAATCCCACTGACAAATGGATGATGCATGTAAATGCCTCCACAGGGTTTCGTTCTCCAAATGTGGATGATATCGGAAAAATCTTCGATTCCGAACCGGGAACAGTCTTGGTCCCCAACCCAAACTTGGACGCTGAATATGCCTACAATGCGGAATTGAATGTAGGGAAGGTTTTTGGAGAAAATGTGATGCTGGACTTGACCGCCTATTATACCCTGTTGGACAATGCGATCGTAAGAAGGGATTTTTTGCTCAATGGCCAGGACAGTATTCTGTATGATGGCGAACTGAGCAGGGTATTTGCGCTCCAAAATGCAGCATTCGCAAGGATTTATGGTCTTCAGGCCGCCCTGGAAATCAAACTTCCCCGAGGGTTCACCTTTATCACCCGACTCAATTATCAAAAGGGGACAGAGGAAACCGACGATGGTATCCAAAACCCCTCCAGGCATGCTCCTCCCCTATTTGGTTCAGCACGCATGGAATACAAAAGAAAAAAACTGCGGTTGGAGGGATATACCGAATTTTCGGGAAAAATGGATTTCAACCAACTTCCCTTGGAAGAGAAAGGGAAACCCGAAATCTATGCGATCGATGAAAATGGCCGGCCTTACTCTCCTTCATGGCTAACACTTAACCTAAAGGCTTTCTATCAATTGTCGGATTTATTTTCCATAAGTGGCGGATTGGAAAACATCGCCGATGTGAGGTACAGAACCTATAGTTCTGGCATTGTTGCTCCGGGAAGAAATTTCATTTTATCCTTGAGGGCGAACTTTTAACGCCTGTATGCATTATCGGTGATTCAACACCCATTTGAAAACCTATTGTATATTTCCATCTAACTCACCTCTAGTTAGCTGCTTTACGTTACTTTTCCGCTGTCTTAGGATTCGGGTTAAACTTCTTCCAGCCAATATTGTCAAAGTGATCAGAAGCTTACTTCTGGAAATTGGGAGTTGAAAAGGTGAAAAGTGATGAAAATCACAAAGCCTCCCAAACAAAATAAGTTATATTGTGAACAAAAAAATCATGCGCAAAATATACTTCTTGCTCTTCTTCCTTTTCATTTCCTTTGCCTCTCTGGCACAAGTCGTTTCCGAAAAAGAACACCTTATCGTCATGCAACTGACAGATGGCGATACGGATGTCCACAAAAAATTCATTCGCCAGTTAAACAACATCATGACTGCGGCCCCCAATGCCAAGATTGAGGTAGTCACACAAGGAATGGGGATAGATTTGTTGAAAACACAACAAAATCCATATGAAAAAGAACTCGGATTATTGGTAAACAAAGGTGTACAATTCGTGATCTGTGAAAACACACTGAGACAACGGGAAATGAAAAAAGATCAATTCCTCACTTTGGCGGGATTTGTTCCTTCAGCGATTCTTGAGATTGTAATGAAACAGGAAGCTGGCTGGATTTACATCAAGGCCGGAGACTGAATGAAGGAGGAAAACTTTCATTTTCCGACTCCCTTTTTTAAAAATAATAGTTTAAATACAACCCTTTTTAATTCAATAAAATGAAGTCTGCCGTCTTTCTAATTTTTCTCTTGGTACAATCATTTGTCTCCTTGGGTCAGAACCAAGAGGTGGTGGTTTCGGGAATTGTCAAATCCAATCAAGACAAGGCCGCCATACCTTTTGTCAACGTGCTGGTACAAAATCCAAAAGACAGCAGTTTTGTGGCAGGCACAATCAGCAACGAAGAGGGACGTTTTACCCTTGCCCCCATCAAATCCGGAGAATATCGAATCGAAATTTCCCACATGGGTTATTTGACCTCCTCCAAAAACTTCACTGTGGGCAGATTGAGTGATTTCTTGGATTTGGGAACCTTCTTTTTGGAGGAAATCACCACCGATTTGGATGCCGTCACGGTTGCAGGAATCAAGGAGGAAGTGGAGATAAATTTGGATAAAAAGACCTTTTTGCTCTCTGAAAACATCAGCCAATTGGGAGGCTCAGCCCTTCAGGCCTTACAAAACCTGCCCGGGATTACGGTCGACCAAAATGGTAAGGTTTTCCTGCGGGGAAGTGATAAGGTGTCCATACTTTTGGAAGGAAAACAAACTGCCATTACCGGAATTGGTGCGCAATCCGGTTTGGAAAACTTTCCTGCCTCATCCATCGAAAGCATCGAAATCATCAACAACCCCTCCTCAAAATACGATGCCTCTGGAAATGCCGGTATCATCAACATTATTTTCAAAAAGGAAAAAGAAGAAGGATGGAATGGGAAAGTAGGGTTGATTGCAGGAATGGGCAATTTGGTCGAAAAGAAAGCCAACTTGGAAGGCATTCGGGATCAATACAGGTTTACTCCCAAAATAAATCCATCAATATCATTGAATTATAGAAAAGGAGATTTGAATTTTTTTGTCCAAGGAGATGTGCTTTCCCATAGACAGATGATGAAAAATGAGTTTATCGAAAGGATTTTTGACAATGGGGAGCGTATCCAGCAGCAATTTCTTGAAAACAGGACCCAGCCCATTTATAATTTTAAAACCGGCATCGATTGGACTCCCAACGAAAGGCATGCATTTACCTTTTCTGGACTTTTCAACTATCGGGCCTATACCGACCTTGGGGATTTACCCTATTTCGATGCCCGTAGTGGCGATCGGATCAGGCTCTGGCAATATTATGAGGAGGAAGTCAACCAAACCCTTTTTGCCTCCATTTCTCACAAATATTCTTTCAAACAACCTGGACATGCATTGACTACGGCCTTTAATTATTCCTTCAGGCGAAAGGATGAGGTCTTTTATTTCGAGAACCGACAATTGGAATTCTTTGGGACAGATACGACGATGCTGGTTGCGGATGAGAACATTTTTGACCTGACTATCGATTACATCAAGCCACTCAAATCGGGGAGATTGGAGTTGGGAACCAAACAGAGGGCAAGAGTCTTCCCGAATCTGATCACCTTCAAACCGGGCGTCAATTCCATTTTGGATCCAGGACTGGACGGCACTGCCGAATACCAGGAATGGCTTTCCGCAATCTATGGGAATTATATCTATGAGCGGAAAAACCTGGAACTGGAAGCAGGTCTGAGGGTGGAATACATCAAGGTTGATTACTTGGTGGATCCAGACCATGCAGTTTATGTAAGCGACGGATTCAGTTATTTCGAGCCATTCCCAAGTCTCAGGGCTTCATATTTCATCAACGATCTGAGTAATTTCTCCCTTTTCTACAACAGAAGAGTCGACAGACCGGAGGAAAGAAACCTCCGGGTTTTCCCTACCTATGCCGATCCAGAGATTCTGCAGATTGGAAATCCGGGACTAACCCCTCAGTTTACCCAATCGATAGAAGCCGGATACAAAAGGTCCTGGGACCGGGGTTATCTCTACGGGGCCGCTTACCACCGGGCGAGCCGGAATATCCTCACCAGAATCCTTACCAGTATATCCGGAACCAACCGACTGGCATCCATAGATCAGAATGCAGACAAAGGCTGGAATACAGGTATCGAACTGGTTTATAACCAGAAAATCGGAGACAATTTTTCACTCAACATCAACTCCAATATCTATCAAAATAAAATCGGCGCATTCACCCTCACAAACGCCTATCCCTCGGACATCGCTTTTTCCAGGGGTGCAGAAAGTGCTTACACCGGCAACATTAAAGTAAATGGAGTCCTCAAACTTCCAAAAAGCGTGGATATTCAATTGACAGCAATTTATTTGGCTGCGGACATTGTGCCTCAGGGAAGAATTAAGGCGAGATATCACTTGGATGGTGGAATTACGAAAAAAATCCAAAAGGGAAAAGGAGAAGTTTTTCTGAATGCTGCGGATATTTTCAATACCCTTGTGATCAAATACCAGCTTGAAGGCGATGGTTTCAATGTGATTTCAAGTGACTATTATGAGTCTCAAGTGTTTCGCATGGGTTACAGTTATCGGTTTTAGCACAAAAAAAAGTCTTTCCCAGAATAGAATAGCTTCTTAAAATTTCAAAAAATACCTCAGGGACAATACAAAAAACCAGTTTATCATTTGGTAGGTCGAACAATTAGATGAAAATTATCCGAAAAGATCTATATTTTTGTCCAAAAGAACACCCATGATGGAATCCTTGGAAATTTTTGTAAAGGAGATCGGCCCTGTTAAATCTGCATTTTTAGCGACTTCCTTTACCTGGCTCTTGACTGCTATGGGAGCATCTTTGGTGTTTTTTTTCAAAACCGTAAAAAGATCTGTCTTTGACACACTCCTGGGTTTTACGGGTGGAGTCATGGTCGCAGCGAGCTTTTGGTCCTTGTTGGGTCCCAGCATCGCGCTATCCGAAAAATCATTTCCTGATCACCCCTGGATTCCAGCAGCCATCGGGTTTCTCTCCGGAGGACTTTTTATTTTTTTCCTGGACAAACTCATGCCCCACCTGCACATTAACTTCAGCAATGAAGAAACCGAAGGAGTCGCCACCAAATGGCATAAATCGACACTTTTGCTTCTGGCCATCACGATGCACAACATCCCCGAAGGTTTGGCTGTGGGGATATTGTTCGGAGCTGCCGCGCTGGGATTGGACGGAGCCACTACCAGTGCAGCCATCGCTTTGGCTATCGGGATTGGTATTCAGAACTTCCCAGAGGGAATGGCGGTGGCCATGCCACTAAGAAGACAGGGAGTAGGACGCAGAAGAAGTTTTTGGTATGGACAATTGTCCGCAGTGGTAGAGCCCGTCGCCGGGGTGATCGGGGCTATTGCCGTGATTTACGTTCAAGAAATCCTTCCCTATGCACTTTCCTTTGCCGCCGGAGCCATGATTTTTGTAGTGGTAGAAGAAGTGATTCCCGAAACCCAAAGAGACAAGTACACCGATCTTGCCGTTTTGGGCTTTATGGGAGGCTTTACTGTCATGATGATCTTGGATGTGGCTTTGGGTTAATCGATCATTTCCTGTTTTGAAAATCTCCCTTTAAGTGACTTTTAGGGTAATTTGGTATAATTGTTGGCTTAGTCGTTTTTATATGGATCAAATTATTGTTTTCGTCACCCTTTTTGTAGCCTTGTCCTTATTTGTTTGGGGTAAATTAAGACACGATTTAGTGGCCATCATTTGCTTGATGATTTTGGTTTTTTCTGGAATTGTACCTCCCGAGGAAGCATTCTTGGGCTTTGCCAATCCCGCGGTGGTGACCGTTGCCATGATCTTGGTGGTCAGTTTCGGGCTGCAAAAATCCGGATTGATCGACTTTATCGGCAATTGGGTAATGAAATTAGGCGACAACCCCACCCTCCAAATCGGGGCGCTTTGCGTGATTGTGTGCTTTGCGTCCGCTTTCATGAACAACGTAGGTGCCTTGGCTGTGTTGATGCCGGTTGCCATCAGTGTGGCCAAAAAAAGCGGGACTTCTCCTTCTGTCATTCTGATGCCCATTGCCTTTTCATCCTTGCTTGGGGGAATGATTACCCTGATTGGTACACCTCCAAATATCCTTATTTCAAACATCAGAAAAACCTCACTCGGTGAGCCCTTCAAAATGTTTGATTTTGCACCGGTAGGTTTGGGTGTAGCCTTCATCGGATTGCTTTTTATCGTGTTCATCGGTTGGCGTTTGATCCCCAAGAGAATCGGTAATTCGGACGACAAGGAAAAATTCAACATCAATGATTATATCACCGAGGTTCGGTTAACTGAAGATTCCAAAATCGTCAAAAAACCTCTTTCCGATATCCATGAACTTACAGAAGGCGATATCATTGTCCTTAATCTTGTCCGGAGCCGGCACCTCATCCATGCGCCCAGCCTGAACATGATTTTACAGGAAGGTGATATTTTGACATTGGAAGCCAGTTCCGAGGATTTAAAGACTTTCGTGGAAAACAGCAAAACCCAACTGGTTGGAAAAAGTGAAGAAAAAGAAGACGTTGTCGGCGGGGAAAATATTTCCACGATCGAAGCGGTCGTGATGGCGGATGCCTTGATCAGCAATCAAACCGCTGCCAGTCTAAACCTCAGGAAACGCTATGGTGTGAATCTACTGGCTATTTCCAGACAGGGTAAAAAAATCAGGAAGCGCATTGACCATGTCAAGTTCCAGGTCGGCGATGTATTGCTTTTGCAGGGAGATACCGACAAATGGACCGATTTGCTTCAGAATTTGGGATGCTTACCCCTTGCTGATCGGGGATTCAACATCGGAGAACCCAGAAAAATCATCTTGGCGGTTGGTATTTTCCTATTGGCCCTGGCCCTGATCATCTTTGATTTGACACAGGTCCAGATTGCTTTTTCTTTGGCGGCCCTGTTGATGGTGATTACCAAAATCATCCCGCTCAAGGAAATCTACACCAATATCGATTGGCCGGTAATCATCCTTTTGGGTGCATTCTTGCCCATCGGCACCGCAATGGAAACCTCCGGAGGTGCCGAAACAATCGCCAATCAAATCCTAAAATTTGGCAGTTCCCTGCCAAATTGGGGGATTTTGGCTTTGGTTTTGGTGGTGACCATGTTCCTTTCGGATGTCATCAACAATGCCGCTACGGTTTTGTTGATGGCCCCTGTAGCCATTGGTTTGGCCATTGGATTGGATTGCTCGCCCGATCCTTTTCTGATTGCCGTCGCCGTGGGAGGTTCCTGTGCATTCTTGACTCCGATTGGACACCAGTCCAACACCCTGGTCATGGGACCTGGAGGCTATAAATTTACCGATTACTGGAGAATGGGATTGCCACTGGAGATCATCATCCTTGTCGTCAGCATTCCCTTGATCCTTTTCTTTTGGCCACTATAAATTTCCTTCCAGAGATTCCAATCGTGACAGTCTTCTTTTAAGGGATTGATTTTCTTTTTGAAGGAAATCAATCTTATCCAGAAGGTGCAAGACCACACCTATTCCTTCGGGATTGATTTCCAACTCCTTGTAAAGCCGGACAATTTTTTCCAAAAGGGGCAATTTCTCCTCTTGGATAAACCCGGTTTCCTCCACGAAGACTATCGTTATCAAGTCCTGCTCCTGAATCGACGAGACAAAGGAGATATCGACATTGTGGAAGTTACAAAAAGCATCGATGGCAATAAGGCTGCTATTTTCCATCATGATTTAGTTTTGAAAGTTCAGTAAACAACTCTTTTTCGACCTCTGAAAGCTTGGTAGGGATTTTGATTCTATAACTGATAATCAGATCACCAAACTCCCCTTCCTTCTTGTACACCGGAAATCCTTTTCCCTTCAACCTGATTTTTGTATCCGGCTGTGTCCCTGGAGGCACTTTCAACTTGACCTTACCCTCAAATGTCGGCACCACGATTTCTCCTCCCAGAATTGCGGTGTAGAGATCCAACTCAACATTGGAATACAAATGATTCCCCTCCCTCATGAAGTCTGTGTCATTGCGCACCATAAAAGTGATATAAAGATCCCCTTTGGGTCCACCGTTGACACCTTCTCCACCATACCCCCTGATTTTGATGGTTTGCCCATCTTCCACGCCCGCTGGAACCGTGATTCTGATGTTTTTTCCATTGATGGTCAGTGTATGTTTTTTGGAGGAATACACCTCCGAAAGCGAGAGGTGCAGCTCGGCTTTATAGTCCGAACCTTTGTATTTCACACCACCACTTGAGCCTCCAGAATAGCCCCTTTGGCCTCCCCCAAACATGGAGCTGAAAAAATCAGAAAAATCCTCCTCTCCAAAATGTCCTGAATATGCCCTTTGCCCCGATTGGCCAGACCGTGATGCTCTCGTGCGCCCCGCTTTTTCGAATTCTTCCGCATGCTGCCAATCTTTCCCATATTGGTCATATTTCTTGCGTTTTTCGGGATCGCTCAGGACTTCATTGGCCTCATTGATCTTCTTGAATTTCTCCTCCGCCTCCTTGTTGCCTGGATTTAGATCCGGATGAAATTTTCTAGCCAACCGCCTATAGGCCTTTTTGATATCCGCCTCGGATGCTCCCTTGTCAATTTCCAGGATTTTGTAATAATCAACGAATTCCATATTTGTAAAAGGTCATTAAAAATGGGTATAACTAACGTTTATTATTTTTGTCTTTTGGGGGCAAAAAACTATTTGTGATCACCACCATTCTCGCCAAACAATAGAGAAGGAACCGAGGTTTTCCTTTTCAAACCATAACTGTCAATGGCAAATCTTTGGATATGATTTTCCATTTCTTCAAGGGAATCCGTCAGCAGGAATAAATTCAGGTCATTTTTATCAATGGTCCCCACTTCTGCCAATTTTTGAATGTATTCAAATAAGTGGGTGTGAAAATCAGAGCAAAACAAAACGACCGGAAATGGTTTCATCACCTTGGTTTGGATGAGTGTCAAAGCCTCAAAGAATTCATCCAAGGTACCGAAACCTCCAGGCATCACCACAAAGGCGAAGCTGTATTTGGACAAGAGCACTTTCCGAACAAAGAAAAAATTGAAATTCATCCACTTGTCCAAATAGAGATTTGGATGCTGTTCAAATGGTAGGTTGATGTTGCATCCTATCGATCTGCCGCCCACTTGCTTCGCTCCACGATTGGCGGCCTCCATGATTCCCGGCCCTCCTCCTGTCATCACCGTGAAACCCATTTGGCTGATTTTTGCACCAACTTTCATCCCTAACTGATAATATGCATCGTTCTCTTCAAATCGGGCAGAACCAAATACAGTGACACAGGGCCCCACAAAATGGAGCATTCTGAAACCCCTGATGAATTCAAAGAAAACCTCTACTACAAATACCAGTTCCTTCCACCTCGATTGTGGACCTGCAAAAAAGGCTTTCTCATCGGGATGCCCCAGAGGGGAAAATTTATGTTCAATATCTTTTTCCATCGTTTCTCAGTATAAAACCCATGCTATGGAGCCCCAAGCCCATCAAAGCCTGAAAGAAATTAATAATCAGTCAGTTAGATCCTGCTTTTTGACCTCAACATATCGCTACATCGCCGTATTCTCCAAATAGCCTGATTTTTTCACAGTTTCAAACCCAAAAAGAAAACCTAATGGATATTCCGGGTTAAAAAGACCCGAACTACAATAGGATTTTTTCTTTCTCCAATTTAATAAATTATGGGGATTTCAAACCTTGATCCGTTAAAAATCCAGAAATCACTTGCTTCAAGGCTTAGGGAAAATCTCTCGGGACACCTCGGAATTAAATTTTCAATGAAAGCGTTGATATCTTGGAATAATGATCTAAATTTCGACATTTTATTATCATAATGAAGACAAAGCAACCGATAGCTTACAATGCACTCCTCAACAACGACAGGTTGAGCTTCCTTGCTTTGTTGTTATTCATTTTTTTCTTGTCTAGTGTCCCCCGATTTAGCCAAGCTTTTTCGACGAATGGATCACACGGAACGGATACCCGGTTGACAACTCAACTTGACATTGACCATTCCCATTCCAACTCAAAAGAATCAAAAAACTTGTTTACTTGGGAAGAGCAACAAAAAGAAGAGCGGGCTGAATCCGAGATCAATGTCGACTTCTCCTACGGCATTTCATTTGTTGGCTATCCAACAGCTTTTTATAAAATCTCAGGTGCTGAGATGGCCGCATTAAAAATCCCAATTCATAAAGGAAAAAACCCTTATTATCTTCTTTTTCATTGCCTTAAAATCCATTTGGGCTAAGTTTTTTTTGCAGTTTATGCATACCGGGTGAAACCATTAGGTTCCCCAAAGTACTTCCTATTTTCAATCTAAAAACCAAACTTTTATGACGCAGCCCGTGTCATCAAGCCTTACTCATGTACTCCATGAATTGGGTCATTACCTGCCCGCACAGTCCCCGTTGAAGGACTTTGTTCACCACAACACCTTGCACGCTTACCAACATCTGCCCTTTCACGAGGGAATCCAGATCGCTTCCGAAAACTTTGGATACAAGGTGTATTGGCGACTCGAAAAATATCGGGAATTGTACCATGCTGGCAAAATCAATGATGAAATTCTGGACAGGATCATCACCGAGCATAAAGGTGCCGAGAAACTGAAGCACTGGAAACAACTTTTGATTCACCAAGCTCCCCAAGAATTTCCGGAACCCAAGGTGGGCAAATTGAGGAAGCTCTGGAGAGAAAACTACAATCTCAACCTGGACAAGGAAGTGCACAACACCCTATTCCGGATTGTCAGCAGCTACCTCGATCAGGGAATCGCCATCTGGAAATTCCCTTCTGAATCCAAAGGGCTCTTGTCTGCGGTGAGAATCCTTGAAAAAAACAGTTTTTCCACTTTCATAAAAAGTGACAGATCCAGAGAATTGTTATTTTCTACCAAAACCCGTTTAGAGGATTTACTCATCCTATTGGTAGGGAATGAAGAACGCTACTCCCAGTATCTTTTTGACCAGCAATTTGCCCATCCAGGATGGTCTGGGATGGTTGCAGGTCTTGAAAACCATCCAGAACGCTTGTTGGACAAAAAGAAAGTGTCCTTGCATGACTTGATTTTTCTGGAATGTCTACTCGAAATTGATGCCTTGGACCGGAGAAGGGGGACTAAATGGACTGCTTTGGCCAAGCATATTCCCTCAGAAATGCCGGGCATATTCGAAGCCTCCCAGCCTTCGGAAATCCTACAAATCCACTCCCTTTGGCAAGAAGCGTTCGAATGGACCTATTATGACCAAGTCATCAGAGGTCTGCAGCTGAGCCATGCAAAAAAAGTCGAAAAAGACAGGCCCTCTTTCCAGGCAATGTTTTGTATTGACGACCGCTGCTGCTCCATCAGGAGATATATAGAGCGGTTTTCGCCAGACTGTCAGACCTATGGGACAGCGGGGTTTTTCAACATTCCCTTTTATTTTCAACCGGAACACGGAAAGTTCATGACCAAGGTTTGTCCTGCTCCGGTGGACCCCATTCATGTGATCAAAGAGTCGGGGGCCAAAATACGGCATGAAAAAGATGCTCATTTCAGCAAACATTCCAAGGGCGTTTTCGGGGCATGGTTTATCTCACAAACCATGGGCTTCTGGTCCGCCATCAAGATCGCCAAGAATATTTTCCGCCCCGGGCCCACTCCCGCCATGGTTTCCTCCTTCAATCACATGGATCCAAAAGGGAAATTGAGCATAGAATGTATGCATCCCGATCAAAGGCACCATGGGCTTCAAGTTGGTTTCACTGTCGAAGAAATGGCCAACAGTTTGGAAGGATTACTCAAAAGCATAGGCCTCGTCAATAATTTTGCACCATTGGTCTATGTCATGGGACATGGCGCCAGCTCCGTAAACAATACCCACTATGCGGGCTATGACTGCGGCGCCTGCAGTGGCCGAGCCGGTTCGGTCAATGCCCGGGCCATTGCCCATATCGGCAACCATAAAGCTGTCAGGACAATTTTGAAAACCAGAGGAATAGAGATTCCCGATGAAACCCAATTTATCGGCGGCCTTCATGACACCACAAGGGATGAAATGGAGTTTTATGACTTGGATATCTTGGTGGAAAAAAACAGGCTCCTTCATGCCAACAACGTCCAGACTTTCGAAATAGCCCTAGATTTCAATGCCAAAGAAAGGTCCAGAAGATTCAATACGATCAATTCCAAAGACGACGCAAAAAAAATCCACGATAAAGTAAAGTTACGGGCCATGTCTCTTTTCGAGCCCAGACCGGAATGGAACCACGCCACCAATGCATTGTGTGTGGTGGGCAAGCGGGAAAACAATCGGCACCTTTTCCTTGACAAAAGAGCTTTCCTCAATTCCTATGACCACAGCATCGATCCAGAAGGGAAATACCTTTTCAATATCCTCAAAGCTGTCGCTCCAGTGTGTGGGGGAATCAACCTGGAATATTATTTCTCCAAAGTGGACAACCAACAGTTGGGAGCTGGCAGCAAACTGCCCCACAATGTGATGGGTTTGATCGGGGTTGCCAACGGCATGGACGGTGACCTCAGGACGGGATTACCACTGCAAATGGTCAATATTCATGATCCCTTGAGGATTTTGATCACTGTCGAACATTATCCAGAGGTGATTCTCAATGCCATCCAATCCCATGCCGCAACCTATGAGTGGTTTATCAATGAATGGGTAAGGCTGGTCTGCATCCATCCGGATTCCAAAAATGCATTCTATTTCAAGGAAGGTCAGTTTTTTCTTTACCAGCCTGTCACGAAGCAGATTGAAAAAGTCACCAATCTGGATGTCATTTTGGAAACAACATCAGAAAATCTACCGGTTTACCTCCTCGCTTAAACTATGGAAAATCAATATATCATCAGCGCTTTTGTCTTGATTCCACTGATTGGTTTCCTGATTTCCCTGTTGCTGTCAGGAAATAACGAACGTCCACTATCGCGTCTTGCTCTGTTTACGGTAAGTCTTCAACTGATCGGGGTGACAGGCTACATTGTCTATTGGATCATTCAGGGCATGCATCCCATCAATATCCGGGAACTGGATATCTACAACAACGGCGAATACCAGTTTTTGCTGGACTTCTATTTTGACAGCATTACGGCAGTTTATTTGTTTGTGGGGGCATTTGTCACCTTCCTCATCACACGGTACAGCAGGTTTTATCTGCACATGGAGGAGGGTTACAAGCGGTTTTTCAACACGATGTTGTTTTTCTTTCTTGCCTACAACCTCACGGTCTTGTCCGGCAATTTTGAAACACTGTTTTTGGGTTGGGAAATGCTGGGGATTTCTTCCTTTCTGCTGATTGCCTTTTACCGGAACAGGTACATTCCGGTCAGAAATGCCGTCAAGGTATTTTCAATTTACCGGATTGGAGATATTGGAATTATCCTGGCCATGTGGGCCAGTCACCACTTCTGGCATGAAAACATCGCATTCATCAAATTCAACAATTCCGAATTGGTCAGCGCACAAATGGCCCAGCATGGAGGAGTCGGACTGATGATTGCCATTGGATTGCTGATCGCCGCGGCGGCCAAGTCTGCCCAACTTCCCTTTTCCTCCTGGCTTCCCAGAGCGATGGAGGGCCCCACGCCTTCCAGTGCAATCTTCTATGGATCCCTTTCCGTTCATTTCGGCGTGTTTTTGCTCTTGCGGACTTTTCCCTTTTGGGAGCATCAGCTGTCGGCCAGGATCCTGATTGGGACGGTTGGCTTACTTACGACTTTGGTTTCCTATTCGATTGCAAGGGTGCAATCCACGATCAAGACGCAAATTGCCTACGCCTCCATCGCGCAAATTGGGTTGATGTTCGTGGAAGTCGCATTGGGCTGGGAAACATTGGCACTGGTGCACTTTGCAGGAAATGCCTTTCTCAGAACTTACCAATTGCTGGTATCCCCATCTGTAGTGGCCTACATGATCCGGGATCAATTTTATCATTTCAAGCCCAAGGAAATCAGTTTGGAGGATACTTTCCCCAAAAGATTGGAATTCAGCCTTTATGTGCTTTCCCTCAAGGAATGGAATCTGGACAATTTTATGAACCATTGGGTTTTTTCACCCATCAAAAAAATCGGGAGAAAGTTGGATTTCCTGACCCCCAAAAACCTCCTCTTGTATTTTCTCCCGATTTATGCTTTGGGTTTATTCCTGTATTTCAACCAGGAATACATTTACCCTCCCATCAGGGATTTCCTTCCCATCTTTTTTGCCTTTTTGGGCATGATGCTGGTCTTCAAGGCCTTTTCAGAAAGAATATACCCACGGCTTGCCTGGATGCTCATCATCGCCAATCATTTCTGGATCGCGCTGGCAGTTTCTTTCAACGAAACCTTCGATAGCAATCAAACTTGGATTTACCTCAGCGGAGTGGTCGTATCCGGATTCATTGGCTATTTGGCGCTCGAAAATCTCCTGAAAAAGGAAAGACCCTATTTTGATTTGAACCAATACTATGGACATGTGTACGAGCATCCAAAACTTTCCCTGATTTTCCTGATTGCGGCACTTGGGCTGATGGGTTTCCCGATTTCCCCCACCTTTATTGGCGTGGATCTGATCTTCAGCCATATCCATGAAGACCAATTCCTTTTGGCTTTCTTTGATTCCGTGAGTTTCATCATTGGAGGCATTGCCCTTATCCGCATTTATGCCCGTCTTTTTCTAGGCCCGCATGTCAAAAATTACCATGAAAAAGCACTTAAATCTTCCTAACACTATATTCATGAAAAATCACAAAATTGAAATCCCTTTGACCGGTTTGTCAGGACTTCGTCAAAATTGGAAGGCTGATCTTACCTCAGGATTCTTGGTTTTCCTGATTGCCCTCCCACTTTGTCTGGGCATCTCCATGGCCAGCGGCTTTCCTCCTGTAGCGGGAATATTCACCGCCATCATTGGTGGACTTGTGGTCAGTTTCTTTGGTGGTTCCAATCTGACCATCAAAGGGCCGGCCGCAGGATTGATCGTCATTGCATTCGGTGCCGTCACCGAACTTGGCCAAGGAGATGCTCTGCTTGGCTACAAACTCACTTTGGCAGTTGTCGTGGTTTCCGGGATCCTGCAAGTGATTTTCGGATTGGTCAAATCCGGTGTATTGGCAGATTTCTTTCCCTCTGCAGCTGTTCACGGAATGCTCGCGGCAATCGGAATCATCATTGCATCCAAGCAAATCTTCACCCTGATGGGAGTCAAACCAGAGGCCACCGAAACTTTGGAGCTTTTGGCAGAAATACCGAAGGGATTTTCTGAAATCAACCCTGAAATTGCCATTATCGGTGTCATCAGCTTGTTGATTTTGTTTTTGTTTCCCCTATTCAAAAACAAGTATATCAAAATGATCCCAGCACCTCTTTTGGTTATTTTGGTTGCCATTCCCATCGGGAGATATTTTGATTTGGAACATGAGCATACCTATTTGTTTTTGGACAACCATGAATACCTGATCGGCCCAAAATTCTTGGTCACCCTGCCAGACAATCTCCTTGCAGCCATCACCTTTCCGGATTTTTCTCAGGTTTTTTCAGGAACCTCCATCAAATACATCATCATGTTTGCTTTGGTGGGCAGTTTGGAATCTCTCTTGAGTTCCAAGGCCATTGACGTATTGGATCCCTATAAAAGAAAATCCAACATGAACAGGGATCTGCTTGGCGTGGGTATTGGGAATACTTTGGTAGGATTTATAGGGGGAATACCCATGATATCAGAAATCGTCAGGAGCTCTGCGAATATCAACAACGGAGGAAAAACCTGGTGGTCCAATGTTTTCCATGGCTTGTTTCTCTTGATTTTCGTCGCCTTCTTCCCAATGCTCATTCATCAAATCCCCATGACGGCACTGGCAGCGATGCTGATTTATACAGGATACCGTTTGGCCGCTCCCAAGGAGTTTTACAATACCTACAAAATCGGAAAAGAGCAATTGGTCATTTTCTTGGTCACGATTCTCTTCACTTTGGCGACAGACTTACTGATCGGGATCGGAGTGGGTATTCTGACCAAAATCATCATGCACCTGAGCAACGGATTGCCACTGAAATACATCTTCAAACCCCTCTTTACTGTGACAGTAAGCGAAGATGAGGAATATACCGTGGACGTATTCCACTCCGCGGTTTTCAGCAATTATATCAAATTGAAAAAATCCCTGGACGCACTCCCAAGAGGCAAAAAAATCAGCATCGATTTCTCCAATGCCAACCTTGTAGATCATACCGTGATGGAAAACCTGCATCAGTATCAGCATTCCTATGAAAACGATGGAGGGCATTTCCATATCAAGGGGATGAGCCATTTGCAGAAAGTTTCAGACCATGACCTTTCAAGTAGAAAAACCAAGAAAATTCCTGTGGTATGAAAGTCAATGAAACAATAGAATTTTCCGATTTCCTAGGAAAAGTCGCCAGTCCGACCTTGATCATTTTTTCAAATGATTGTCTTCTAATGGAAATGGCAATCCCCAATAGTCAATTGCAGGTCATGACCTGTTTTGGTTTGGATTTGATTCATGCAGGGTCAGACACTTTGAATTCCATCATTAACCAGTTGGAAAATGAGGTTCAGCCACAAATCATATTGGTCAATCATTACCCAAGCAGGATGCACAAAATGCTCCTCAATGACTTCAACACGGAAGCTAGGTGGAGCAAGCAGGCTGAAATGGTTAGAGGGAATTATTTGAAACTAAAAAAAGAAAGTGTACAACTCATCTCCGATCGGGATTTTGCCATAACACACCTAAGCAGCAAGTGATTTTCCTCAGCGTGTTTTTGAAAAACACACTGAGGAAAAATTTTCGTTCACTTCTGATCAAAGGAATGCTTTTGGATCAGCAGGAGAAAGAAGGTGTCAAAGAAGTGAGCTAGACAAATGCCGGAGGCTCATATATGAATGATTTTTGCTAGGTTTGGTAGATGATTGATTATCGGTATGAGGTTTTTTTGGCAGTTGCAAGCAACAATAGCTTTTCCAAAGCAGCGCAGGATCTTTTTGTTTCGCAACCGGCAATAAGCAAACATATTAAACTCCTGGAAGAACAAGTTGGAGTCGCATTGTTTGAAAGAAATGGCAACTCAATTTCACTCACACATTCTGGCAAGAAACTTCTTGAACATCTTCAGAAAGCCAAATTGATTCAAAGAGATATCATTTCAGATTTTACATCTACAAAAAACAATCTGGAAGTAAAGGGGGAGCTAAAAATTGGGGCCAGTACGACAGTTTCCCTCTATGTCTTTCCCAAAATCCTAGCTGCATTTCATAAAAGCTTTCCCAATTCCAAGATTTTACTCATCAATAGGAATAGTGAAAATGTAATGAAGGCACTTCTGCAACACGATGTAGATCTCGCCTGTATTGAAATCAACCCCGGAATAAATTCGATAAGTAGTTCATTTTTTATGGAAGATGAAATTGTAGCCGTTTGCTCCAAAAACAGTCCCTATAAACCCGAAAAATTAGACAAGACTACGCTTTTGAATAGTCCTTTAGCCTTACGGGAAATTGGTTCTGGAACACTTGTGGCTTTATCAGATAGCTTAAAAACTTGGGGAGTTAAGTTAGGAGATCTCAATATTATTGCCCGGTTAGGTGGGACGGAGGCACTTAAAAACTACCTTTTAGAAGGAGAAGCGATCGGCTTTCTTTCCAAACTTGCCGTTAAAAAAGAAATTGAAAAAGGAGAGCTTGTCGAGATAAACATGCCCAATCTTGTAATTCGAAGGAAATTTTATTTTATCAACAGAAAAGGTGAGGAAAATATAGGGTTGACCAAGCACTTTCTTAAAATTGCCAACCTTAGTTATAACAATATATTATAGGTTATAATTTTTTAATATTTTGAAGTTATGATGAAGGTGTGAAAATTTGCATCATGTTCATGACTACAACAATACAATCAAATTTCAAATCCCTCATTTGTTCCAAATGTGGAGAAGAATCCAATCTGCACTCAATTAACACTTTCTCAACGTGTTGTCAAAAACCGCTATCTGCAGAATACAGTATACCGGAGAAATTTGACAAAAAACAGTTGATTGGTAGAGAAAACACGATGTGGCGGTACAGGGAAATGCTTCCTCTTTTCCATAAAGAGAATTGTATTTCATTGGGCGAAGGAATGACTCCTTTGGTTAATTGGAAGAATTTATCTTCAAAATATGGTTTTGAAAATCTTATGATGAAAGATGAAGGGCTAAATCCCACCGGTTCTTTCAAAGCAAGAGGACTAAGTATGGCGATATCAAAAGCCAAAGAACTTGGAATTGAATCTTGCGTCATTCCCACTGCGGGAAATGCCGGAGGTGCCATGAGTGCCTATTGTGCCAGGGCTGGGATAAAATCGACTGTTGTCATGCCGCGCAATACACCGAAACTATTCAAGGAAGAATGTGAGCTTTATGGAGCAGAGTTAATCATGGTTGACGGATTGATTGACGATTGTGGACATCTTGCCGGAGAAATCGCTTTGAAAAAAGGAGCATTCAATATGGCGACCTTGAAAGAACCTTACCGTCTGGAAGGTAAAAAAACGATGGGATACGAAATTGCTGAACAATACAATTGGAATCTTCCTGATACAATTATTTATCCGACAGGTGGGGGAACAGGTTTGATCGGCATCTGGAAGGCCTTTCATGAAATGATCGATTTGGGTTGGCTTCCAAAAGACGTCAAATTACCAAGAATGATTGTAGTTCAGTCAGACCTATGTTCACCTGTATGTGATCTCTTCAATGGCCTAGTGCCGATGAAAAATTATGAAATGTCCATTGCCAACGGTCTTTCTGTACCAAAAGCTTTTGGAATGGATATGATTATGAATGTTTTACAAAATTCTAATGGTAAGGCTATTGCAGTATCCGATCAGGAAATATTGTCCGGAGTTCGTGAAATTGGAAAGCATGAAGGAATGGTGATATCACCTGAAGGAGCTGCTATATGGGAAGGCTTAAAAGCATTGGTAGACCAAAAAATTATCTCCCGAAATGAAAAGATCTTACTCATAAATACAGGCAGCGGATTCAAATACATGGAAAATTATTAATTACTTTTGAAGCTATATCAGAATATGTAGAAGTATTACTGCATGCTTCCCATTGAATTGAAAACAATGAAACAAAGACTACTGCTCACCTTCTTGCTGACCCTGATTTTTTGGGGCCAAACTTATGCCCAAGAAAAGATGGACTCTCCCTTCAAATTCATTGAGATAGGTGGGGTCAATGTCTTTGGCAAATCCATAGACAACCAAACCCGCTGTGTGCATTGGCATTCACAATTGGATATCATTGCGATCAAATTCAAATGTTGTGATAAATATTACCCGTGTTTTTCCTGCCACGAAGAAGAGGCGGATCACGAACATGAAGTATGGCCACAATCGGAATTTGACGAAAAAGCCATCCTCTGTGGCGTTTGCGGTACGGAGCTGAGCATCAAGGATTATATGGCCTCAAATAACACCTGCCCTCATTGTGCATCCAGCTTCAATCCTGGCTGTAGCAATCATTACCACTTGTATTTTGAGACCAAGGAAATCAAAACCAAGCCGCCAACTGGAGATTAACCCGGCTGGGTGTTTTTCTATTGTACCCAAATATTTCCCGCACTGGGTGTAGTTTCGACTACACCCAAATATCGGTGGCTTCACGATGGAAAGCTTCACGTAATAGGCCATTTCTAATGGCAAAGGCAAAAACGAATATCGAATTCATTCGAACGGTCTTGCGAGTCGAATTACAAATTCGATGAATAGAAAGGCGGAGTGAAATACTACGCCTAGCGTACTGGGTGTAGTTTCGACTACACCCAAATATTGGTGATTTACCAATGGAATGCTTCACGTAACAAGCCATTTCTAATGGCAAAAACTAAAACGAATACCGGATTCAATTGAGCGTTCTTGCTACTCGAATTGCAAATTCGATAAATAGGAAGGCGTAGTGCACACTACGACTAGCACGCTGGGTGTAGTTTCGACTACACCCAAATATTGGTGATCTCCCAATGGAATGCTTTTCGCAATAAGCCATTTCTAATGGCAAAAACTAAAACGAATGCCGGATTCAATTGTACGTTCTTCCTACTCGAATTGCAAATTCGAAGGATAGAAAGGCGTAGTGGAAACTAC
>NZ_JAUSPP010000071.1:0-7246 GCF_030656585.1 Rhodonellum sp. | reverse complement strand
AAGGTTCACCGAGTGAGATCCACTCATTTTTAGCTCTCAGAAGCCAGATAAAAATCAAATTGGAAGCTAATCAATAAAGTGAAGAATTCCCGCCCCAATTTGAAGAAGAGATATCAGCCTTGATTTTTTGGTTATCCCGATAGCTATCGTGGATCATCAAGCAAAAAGTGACAAAGGAAGAAAAATTGAGATCAATGTCAACCACCTGCTTTGGCGAAAACCCTTCGGAATTCAATCATTTTCTTTAGCCAAAGACAAACGACTATGTTTATGATTCCGGGGATTAAAATCCCCGGTTAAGAATTCTGGCATCGCTACGCGATTTGAAAAAGCGATACAGTCATCTGCAAAAGCCGTAGGCTTGGGTCAAGTCTTAAACCCATAATTCATTGTGGGTAATGCCGAACACCCTATAGGAGTCAAAGTGCCATCGGCACGACCGAAACATCCATGATCTCGAAAAGTAAGACCAAACGCACAGATAAAAAAACCGTTTGACCGAATGACAATAGGCGGAAAGCCATAAAAAAAAGCCAGTAAATCGGAAGATTTACTGGCTTTTGGCACGCTATTGATGCAGTCGGGGTGGCAGGATTCGAACCTACGACCTCCTCGTCCCAAACGAGGCGCGATACCGGGCTACGCTACACCCCGATCAATAGTGCAGTGAAGTAAAATAAGCTTTGTCTTTTGGACGCTTGCTGTTTTTGCTTCAAGGCGATACAAAAGTAGTAAAATAATCGGAATTCAAAACATGCCCCTCCCGCAATTTATCCCCAATCCCAAAATTTCCATCCCTAATCACTGACAATCAAATCATTAATTTTCAAGGAATGTTCACATGGGGGAGTTTCGTGCTCGGTAGACCGTTCAATATACAAAGCATAGCTTACCAAGCAGTTTGCGATAAATACCAAATACGCTATACCAAATACGAAGTATGGAGTATGTGGTATGTGGTATTTCGTGCTCAGCACACCGTACCACATACTCTTCCCTATCCAGCACTAAACACCATTCAACTTCCACGTTCTGCGAAAACATCGAGCATCGGCTGCTCGTATTTCTTCTCACGGTACTCGTCTGGACTCATGATGGGGATTCCCTTGATGATGGGGTAGACGCGCTTGCAGGTTTTGCAATGCAGGATTCCCTCCAGTACATTTCCGCTCAAATCCTGCGACAGGATCGTCAGATCAAGCTCGTCCTTGTCAAAGGGGCAACATAGTTTAGCAATCGTTTCCATTCTCATAGTTTTCTGGTTTTATGACCCGAATGATGCATTCCATTTCCAAATTGTGCTGTGAAGCAATTTCAGGCTGAAATGGAATTGCATGTGTCAGGGGTTTAAATGTGTGAGATATGCCGAAATGGCTTTTTCCGGTGCGGCAGCACGCATGATGCCCGACACCACGGCAATCCCGTCAAAGGACAATTTCTTCAATTCGTTTAAGTTTTCCGGCCTGATGCCTCCTGCCAAAAATATCGGCATGGCGGTCATTTCCCGGGCTTTTTGGATGGTCTCCGGGAGGACCAGTTCGCAACTGTTGCTGGTCTGGGAGGGGAATATCGAGCAGAAGGAAATATAATCGACTCCGTTTCCATCTGCCCAAGCCACGGTCGACAGCTCATTTCCGCAGGTGATGCCCACCAAAAACGGCCGTTTGATACAGGACCTTACCGAAGCAAGATGGTCCGGCACCTGGTCAAAGTGGACCCCGTCAAAGGCATGCTGCGCGAGCAATTCCCAGCGGTTGTTGATCAGCACGGGGACATTTTTTTCCTGGCAAAGGACGATCACCTTCTCGAGCAGGGCTTCGGGATGCCCATCATCGGGGAAATTGTCCCAGACCTGGACCGCCGCGATGGGGGAGGCAAGCACGATCCGGAGTTTTTCCAATAGCAGCGCTTCCTCCATCGCAGGATCGATGACCAGGTAGAGGCCCCCCTTTATTTGTCGCCTTAGGTCCATCCTTTTTCCATTGCGGTAAAAAATGCCGCCCAATACGGGTCGGTTTCCATATACGGCATTTCACTTTCCTGTTCCCCTTCGGCCAATTGGATCCCGTAGGCTTTTTCCCGGATCTCGCCCACACAGCTGCAGGCGATCCCTGCCAAGTGCAGACGTTCCATGACGGCCGCCGCATGCGCAGGTTTGCAGGTGATGATCATCGCGCCGGCCCCGACGCTGTGGTAGGGGTCGATCGAAAACAGGGAGCAGATCTTTCCGGTCACTTCCCCCAGGGGGATTTTGCCTTTGTCCACCCTTGCCCCATGGCCGGAAGCGCTGGCCATCTCGTAGATCGCACCCAATACGCCTCCCTCGGTGACATCATGCATCGCCGTCACTTCGGCTCTCCCGCTTTCCCCGCCAACAGCCGCCAAGGCATCGGGCAGGGAGGAGGTTTGGTAAAAGAGCGCACAGGCACTTTCGTGGACTTCCTTGCCGTAGGCCGCGATGACCGTTTCCGGGAAACTCAGTGCCAGGATGGCCGCCGAGGAAATGGCGCATTCCTTCGTGACCAAGATGACATCCCCAATGCCTGCTTTCTTGCTGGTCAGGACCTGATCCGCGGGAGCGATGGTGAAGAGCGTCACCCCACCGGCAATGGTGGAATGCTGATCGGCGATAAATCCCGTATGGCCGCCCGTGATCGCAAGCCCGATTTCCTCGGAAAACCGGTGCACATGTTCCCAATAGCTGCCGAAATCCTCCTTGGAGAAGGTCCCGGGAAGGTTGAGCACAAACTGCCCATACATCGGCGCAAATCCTGTTGTCGCAATGTCGTTTGCCGCCAAGTGAACCGACAGCCAGGCCGATTTCTCCAAACCCAGGGAAGGAATCAGGGAGAGGGGATCGCTGGTGGCCGCCATCGCCATTCCCCCCGGCAGGGCCACCACGGAGACATCCACGCCGAATTGTGGTCCGGTAAGGACTTCCTTTCTGGATTTTCCGCATTGCTGCGCGATCACGCCTGCGATAAGGCTTTGGTCTATTTTTCCAAGTTTTGCTTCCATCAGTCCACGTCGTTGAATTTGATGTACAAACCGAAAAAATCCCCGTAGGGTAGGCTCCATTGCTGGACCGGGAACCATTTTGGCAATCCCGTGCAGGACCATTCGATGGAGTAGGAGCGGCCCTCCAAGGCGGTATCGATGATGGCAATCAGTTTTTGGGGCGTGTAGAAGGTGGCGGTGACATAAAAGGGGTTTTTCCCGAACAACTGTTGCACCCGTCTCCGCAGTACCTTCGGGGAATTCCGGTTCATCATCCCCATGCCAATCCCGTATTTGCCCACCCGGGCAGCTTCCCGGATCACTTTCACGGGATCCTTGTAGTACTCGAAAGTGGTGATAAAGGCCATGGCATCGAAGGAATGGTCCTTGAAAGGCATGTAATGCGAATCCGCCATGACCAAGTCCCCGTCAAACAGGTCCACGGCCTGGGAAAGCATCAGGGGCGAAATGTCCCCGCCCGTGGCTTCGATCCCGATTTCCTTCCACCAGCGGGTAAACCGGGTGGTACCGCAACCAAATTCCAGCAGCGTTTTTATCCGTTTGTCCTTGGAAACCAATTGTTCCATGACCTTTTTCTGCCAGATCTCCGCGCGTTTGTAGCGCCCCTCGTACCATTGCTCATAGGGATCGGTATGTTCCCGGTTAAAAAACCATTCCGGTCGGTTTTGCCAGTTTTGCTGGGTTTTGGGGATCAGTTCAAATGTTGATTTTTCCAGTTCCATTTTGTTTTTCAGGTTAAAGGCGAAACCCGTGTTATGCATTGCCAATTCCATTAAAGGATAAAATTCTTTAATGCATATTCGGGCGAAACAAAAAACGCCAACCGATGGGAGTGACCAAAAGGGTGGCGTACAAAATGGAATATTTTATAAAGCATCCCTCCGTTGGCATTATCCAAATCAGGTGTTCGGGTATCGTCTCAGCCCAACTTTCGTCAGGCACCCCGTGCGTTTCTATCCCCGAAACTAATCAAAATCCCAGAAAATCTATACTCCATGCCATTTTGTTTTCAAAATCCACTGTTTCCCCACCGTCCCTTTCCCTCATCCAACACTTCCAACTTCCCGCTTCCTAATTCAAACCTCCCCTCCGTCTCCTGTCTCCCGTCTTCCGTCCAAACTTCCAACTTCCCGCCCGTTCCCTGTCTTCCGTCTCCCGTCTCCCGTCCAAAACTTCCCACTTCCCACTTCCCAACTTCCTCCGCCTCCCATCCAACATTCCACCTTCCGTCTCCGGACCATAATACCGTCTCCCGTCTCCTGTCTCCCGTCCAAAACTTCCAACTCCCCACTTCCCACTTCAAACCTTCCTCCCCCTTCCCAAACTTTTTCCCCCACATTCCTTGCTAATATCCACCATCGGACTAAATTTGTCACCACAGAGTAATTTTCTTACTCATCCCGCTAAGCACAAACGTGACCGAAGGGGCGAAGCTGGGGGGAGTGATTCCAAATAGCTTTCAATCACCCAAACCCTGATTTTACGGAAGAAAAAAACGTTAAAAAAGGGGGGCTTGGTATTTAAATCCACAATAAGTTTTAACAACACTCAAAAAATTTACTTCAAATTCACTCGACTGAGTACTTTTCTATCAATTTTATACATCTTCTGAGGGGTAGAAAAGTTCCAATAGAATTGTAATGAGGTAAATCCATTTTTATTGAAGGCTGCTGTGAAACCAAAAAAATTAAATCCTTTTTCTACTTTAAATCTTTTCAAGAACTAATGGTTTTAAGAAATACTTTTATGAAGTACAAAAAAGTAGAAAATATTTGGATATGATTCCGCTAAAATCTCCGAAAATGTATTTTAGAAGAAATATTACTAGCATTAATTCAAATAAGGCATTTCCATATTTTTAATAATGGTATGGAAATTCTGATAGAGGGAAAAATAGTAAAGGGCAGAGGGAAAGGAGTGAATGTTGTTGGCAAAATTAATGAAAAACTAGAGTCAAAAAAAATTAGATTTTTCCAAGGAACTTTGAATATCGTTTCTACTAAACCATTTTTTTTCGATGTAGACAAAGCAGATTTCATTCTTTTTAAAAACTTTTATTTTTATAAGGTTAAAATTGAAAATGTTGAATGCTATGTCTATAGATGGTTAAAATGTCCCGGCCATGTATTTGAGGTATTATCAGAATGTTACTTGAAAGAAGAATTAAAGTTGAAAGATAATCAGACTGTTTCAATTACTATTTGCAAATCATTTCGTGAAAAATTTAAAATTTCCAGATACTTATTTTGGTGGA
Organism: Rhodonellum sp.; assembly: GCF_030656585.1. Taxonomy (NCBI): domain Bacteria; kingdom Pseudomonadati; phylum Bacteroidota; class Cytophagia; order Cytophagales; family Cytophagaceae; genus Rhodonellum; species Rhodonellum sp. The sequence goes on along the minus strand of NZ_JAUSPP010000071.1, from coordinate 1,974 downwards.
TATTTTGGGAAAAAAGAACTCATTTATATTACAAATTTGATCTATATGAAAAATTTGTTGGTAGAGTAATAGATTTAAAATATAAATATATAAAGACCATTATAGTTCGGTTATTTTAAAAGTAATTATACGATTAATATTAGTAATTATTAAAAATAAATCAGCTTATTTTTTAATAATTAAACTGATTATAAATCAATAGAGTATAAATATTTTTATTGATTTTCTGATTTCAGGACGGTAATTATACATGCTTTTCAATTCATTCACTTTTATATTTTTCCTTCCAATAGTATTTACACTCTATTGGTTTGCATTTCAAAAGAATCTTAAAGTTCAAAATGCTTTCTTGCTGTTCACAAGCTACGTGTTCTATGGCTGGTGGGATTGGAGGTTTTTGGGTTTGATTGTATTGAGTTCGGCTGTGGATTACTGGTGCGGATTGCGAATGTCGGAAGACAAGCATTCAGAGCCTACCGTAAAAAAGGAGGGGCTGAAAAGTTGGTTTTATGGTAAGAAAAAATATCTGGGAATCAGCCTTTTGGTCAATCTTGGGATGCTTGCCTTCTTCAAGTATTTCAATTTCTTCATTGACTCCACTACCGATTTTATTCAAATGATGGGTTTTCAAGCCCATCAGGAGACCCTCCAAATCATCCTTCCGGTAGGCATCAGTTTTTACACCTTTCAAACGCTGAGCTATTCCATTGATGTTTATAAAGGAAAAATAGAGGCAACCAAAGATCCAATAGCATTCTTCACCTTTGTCGCCTTTTTCCCTCAATTGGTGGCAGGTCCAATCGAAAGGGCATCCAATCTGCTTCCTCAGTTTTTCAAAAGAAGGGAATTCCAATATCGGCAAGGTTCCACAGCGATGAAGCTCATTCTGTGGGGACTGTTCAAGAAGATGGTCATCGCAGACAACTGTGCCTTGGTAGTCAATCCTATTTTCGAAAATTATCAGACAGCCTCAGGTTTGGAATTGATTATGGGAGCAGTGCTGTTTTCCTTTCAGATATATGGGGATTTTAGCGGTTATTCGGATATCGCCATTGGGGTGGCGCTATTGCTTGGGTTTAAGTTGATGGTCAATTTTCGAACACCTTATTTCGCCAGAGACATTGCCGAATTCTGGCGAAGATGGCATATATCCCTATCCACCTGGTTTCGGGATTACCTATACATTCCACTGGGAGGAAGCAGGGTTTCAACAGCCAAAGCGATTCGGAATATCTTTATTGTTTTTCTAGTCTCCGGCTTCTGGCATGGAGCTAATTGGACCTTTATCGCCTGGGGAGGCATTCATGCAGCGATGTTTATTCCGATTTTCTTGATTGGGAAGAATAGGGTACATCTTGATGAGGGGGACCATTTAATTCCAAGCTTCAAAGAGATTCTTCAAATGGGCTCTACCTTTCTAATGGTCTGCATTGCCTGGGTGTTTTTCAGGTCCGATTCTATTTGGGATGCATGGGGGTACTTAAGTCGTTTGTTTTTTAATCCGTTTGTACCCAAGAATTTTTCTTGGTTTGGATATGACTTAAGAATTGCTTTGATTTTGTTTTTAGCTTTGGAATATTTTGGCCGATTTCAATTCAACTGGATGAGCAAACTACAAGGAACGTGGTACAGATATCCCATTTATATCATCACCGCATTTTTGATTGTTTATTGGGGTGTTTTTGGTGAGGCAAAGGAATTTATTTATTTCCAGTTCTAATGGAAAGATTTTTAAAAAAAGGAATTCTAATGGGCTTAATTTTTTTTCTTTTCTCTTTTATTTTTTTAAAAGTTGTTGATTTTGGTTTAAATAAGGAACGATTGGGTTGGATCGATGAAGGAAATATTAATGCTGAAGTGTTGATTTTGGGATCCTCAAGAGCTTATAGGCATTTTAATTCAGATTTTTTATCTAAAACACTTGGAATGAAAGTTTTTAATTTAGGGTATGATGCATCGGGGCTTGAAACCCAA
>NZ_JAUSPP010000046.1:0-143618 GCF_030656585.1 Rhodonellum sp. | reverse complement strand
GTCACCGGTATTTGTTTGTTGAAAAGCGATCAGATCAAAATCTCCCCACTCTGTAGGCATACTGACGCCAATCTCGCGCTTGATCAAGCTTTCGTTTTTGAGCCTATAGGCGATTAGATCTTTGATGGAAACGAGTTTCAGGTTAAATTTTTTGGCCACTTCGAATAAATCGGGAAGCCTGGCCATCGTACCGTCTTCATTCATGATTTCTACCAAGACTCCTGCGGGCGAGAAGCCTGCAAGTCTTGCCAAATCTATGGCTGCTTCCGTATGACCAGCCCTTCTGAGCACACCACCCCGCTTTGCTTTAAGCGGGAAAATATGTCCAGGTTTCCCCAATTCATCGGGGTGAATGCTGTCGTCGATCAGTGCCTTGATTGTTTTGGCACGGTCACTAGTAGAAATACCCGTGGTGCATCCATGGCCTACAAGGTCTACGGATACAGTGAATGGGGTTTCAAAAGCAGCAGTATTACTTCCCACCATTAATTGGAGACCTAATTTTTCGCAACGGTCTTCAATCAGTGGGGCACAGATCAAACCTCTTCCGTGAGTGGCCATGAAGTTGATGATTTCCGGAGTGACTTTTTCTGCTGCACAGACAAAATCACCTTCATTTTCTCGGTCTTCATCATCCACCACGATGATTACCTCACCATTCTTAATGGCTTCAATTGCTTCTTCTATGGTATGGAGTTGATTTTCTTGAGACATGTTAGTTTGTTGAATGCTATTATTTAGAGCCTGTAAAATTACATGCTTTGTTGATGAAAACTGTATTTACCCAATTAAAGTTTGGTTTATGAACTGATAACAATCCCCAACTGCCGATCGATTTCAACCTGAAATTTCTTCAATTCCATATAAACCATCTGACTTTGGGAGATTTCTTCATCGCTGGCCTTTTGGGCTTCTCCTTCTTTGATTTTGTGAATGGCTTCTTCCAGCATTTTTTTGAGCACTTTCTGCTTCAGTCGCAAAATACTGTCGTACACCGATTTGGCAAGGTCATCTGCCTCATCGGGGGTGAAAATCTGATGTCTATCTTCCCAAAGTTTTGAAATCTCATGCCTGCGGGTGATCATATTGATGACTTCTTTTTTTACCTCTGGGTCAGGTGAATCCAAAAAATATTCCGGTCTGGGAAGCAAACCATCCGATAAGGCTTTTTTGTAAATCACGAGAATATTGACAAAAACCGGGGTCTCGAAATTCAATTCCGCTGTTTCCTGGAGTAAATATTCGCACACACGCAGGTCTTCCGATACCATTTCAAATCCATAACTGACCAACATCCGCATCATTTCCCTTTCCTGGGCCATAAGCTGGGTAGTGTAGGAAACCGATTCTTTTTGAACGGGAAGGTAGTCCTCAACGGGAGTTTCATTCTCCTCCCTTTGTTCTCTATAAAACTGATCCTTCTGAACCTTCAAAAGGATTTTGTTCAATTCGATCTGGATGATCTCCTCTTCTATCTCAAGAAGATTGGCCGATTGGCGAATGTAAACCGAGCGAATAATCGGATCAGGGATTTTGGAAAGGCTTTGGACGACTTGTTTGATCAGGTCAGCCCGTTTGATTGGATCATTGGATGCTTCTTCAGCATACAAACTGATCTTGAAGGCGATAAAATCCTTTGAAAATTTCGCCAAGTATTCCTGAAAGGCGTTGGACCCGACCTTCCTGGAATAACTGTCTGGATCGTTTCCCTCCGGAAAGACGACAGCTTTCACGTTAAGCCCACCTTCCAAAAGCATGTCAATCCCCCTCAAAGACGCCTTTATTCCTGCAGCATCCCCATCAAAGAGCACCGTTACATTGTCCGTAAATCTTTTGATGAGCTTAATCTGGTTTTCCGTAAGGGAAGTACCGGAGGAGGCAACCACATTTTCTATCCCGGAAAGATGCATAGAGACCACATCCGTGTAGCCTTCGACAAGGTAACAGTTGTCTTTCTCCCTGATGGATTTTTTGGCCTGAAACATCCCGTAAAGCACATCGCTTTTGTGATAGACTTCCGTCTCAGGGGAATTGATGTACTTGGGTTGTTTTTTGTCTTGGGTGAGAATCCTGGCACCAAAACCGATGGGTTTCCCTCCCAGATTGTGGATGGTAAAAGTTACCCTTCCCCTGAATCTGTCATACAGTCTTTCTGGCTCTCCTTCCTTTTGGAGGATCAGGCCTGCCTTCAACAAAATTTCCTCCGAATGTCCTGATTTTTTGGCGGCCTTGAGCAGATGGTCCCAACCGTCCATTGCATAGCCAAGATCAAATTTATCGATAATGGCTTGACTGAATCCCCTTTCCTTGAAGTAACTGAAACCTATGGCTTTCCCCTCCTCTTTCTGGAGATTCGCCACAAAAAAATCTTTTGCAAACCCCAATGCGATATAAAGACTCTCGCGTTCATTGAATGCCTCAATGTCTTGGGGAGTAACTTCTTTGTCTTCTTCAACCTCAATACCGTACTTCTGGGCCAAATGCCTTATCGCTTCGTTGAAACCCACCCCCTCAATGTCCATGACAAATTGGATAGGATCACCCGCTTTTCCACAACCGAAACATTTATAAATCTGCTTGGCAGGAGAAACCGAAAACGAAGGGGATTTTTCGTTGTGAAAGGGACAACAGGCCCAGAGGTTCTGACCTTTTTTCTTCAAAGGCACATAATCATTGACCACCTCCTCTATATCTGCCCGCTCTTTGACCTTGTCTGTAGTTCCTCTGCTAATGCCCATTGAATACACTTTGAAAATGCAAAGATAAAAAAAGTATTTGTGCAAAACATTAGCCTTAGAAATAGAGAAACCATTTGGATTGAAATCATGTTTCGTTTTTAACGCTAAAAGATCAATGCTATTCACCAGCCCAATCTTTTATTTAGAATAATTATAGACTAAATTGCAGCAATTATAAATCTTAAAGCATGAATATTAACAAAGAGCAGGTATTGAAAGCCCTATCCACAGTGGATGATCCGGATTTGAAAAAAGATTTGGTCACCCTGGGAATGATCCAAAACCTTGAGGCAGGGGGAAACAAAATCAGTTTCAGTGTGGTGTTGACTACTCCTGCTTGCCCATTGAAAGAAGTCATCAAGAACAATTGTGTTGAAGCTTTGGAAAAGGCTTTCGGCAAAGGTTTTGAACTCGATATTTTTATGACCTCCAATGTAACCTCCACCAGAGGGGATACACCGCTGCTCCCCCAAGTGAAGAACATCATCGCAATCGCTTCGGGCAAAGGCGGAGTCGGTAAATCCACGGTTTCCTGCAACCTTGCTGTGGCATTGGCCAATTTGGGTGCAAAAGTGGGTTTAATCGATGCGGACATTGCGGGACCATCTGTCCCCATCATGTTCAACGTGGAAGGAGAGCAACCCGCTGTGAAGCAGGTGGATGGTAAGAATACCATTTACCCGATTGAGCAATATGGTGTAAAATTGATGTCCATTGGGTTTTTGACGCCGGCGGATTCTGCCGTGGTATGGAGAGGTCCTATGGCAAGCTCAGCTTTGAAGCAATTCATCTCTGACGTAGCCTGGGGAGAACTTGATTATCTATTGATCGATCTTCCACCTGGCACATCTGATATTCATCTCACAATGGTGCAAACCATCCCCGTAACAGGGGCCGTGATTGTGACCACTCCTCAAAAAGTGGCCATTGCCGATGCTACCAAGGGTTTGACCATGTTTAGACAGCCACAAATAAACGTACCTGTTTTAGGTGTTGTAGAAAATATGGCTTATTTTACACCTGATGAATTGCCTGAAAACAAATATTATATCTTTGGAAAAGAAGGAGGACAAAAACTTTCCGAAAAATTCAATGTTCCTTTTTTGGGAGAAATCCCAATCGTGCAAAGCATCCGTGAAAGTGGAGATACGGGATACCCAGCAGTATTGAAAGATGGGATTACTAGAGAAGCTTTTTCCAAATTGGCTGAGAGTGTCGCGAGACAAGTTGCGATCAGAAATTCGGAAAAATCAAAGACAGAAGTGGTACATGTAAATTCCTAAAAACAGAATGAATACAGACATATTAAATAAAGTGGAAGAGGCGTTGGATACTATCAGACCTTATCTGGAAGCAGATGGAGGCAATGTAAGGGTCGTAGAAATAACAGAAGATATGGTGCTGAGATTGGAGTTGTTGGGGTCATGTAGCTCCTGCCCAATGTCCACTATGACTCTAAAGGCAGGTGTGGAAGAAGCTATAAAACGAGCAATTCCAGAAATCAACAAAGTAGAGGCTGTCAATATTGCCCTAGCTTAAATGTAAAGTAACAAGAATGAAAAGGATATTTCTGACACTTAGGATGGGTTTGGTCTTATCCTTTTTATTTATTTTACCCATTAGAAACACTTTTTCCCAAAATTTTTTCGGGAAAGCAATTGAACATCAGCACGATGAAAAGTGCGGCGCTCTCCATTTGGAAAAAATGCAGGAAGAGCTATTGGGCATCTATGGCAGTCGGGACTATTTCGAAGCATGGATGAACGGCAAAATGCAGGAAATCAAAAGACGTCCTGCCGCCCAATTCAAAACCCAAAATGGGCCTAGAATTATCCCAGTTGTTGTTCATGTCATTCACAATGGTACTGCCATAGGCGAAGGTGCCAATATTCCGGAGGCACAAATACAGTCCCAAATCCGAACATTGACAGAAGATTTTAGAAGACAAAATCCAGATATCGGCAGTACACCTTCTGAGTTTTTGGGAGTAGCTGCGGATGCACAAATCGAGTTTGTGCTGGCAAAACAGGATCCTCGGGGATTGCCAACCAGTGGAATCATGCGGGTCCAAGGGCCAAAATCCACATACAGCCCCAGCGATGCGGGCTTAATCGGACAGTTGGCTTTATGGCCACCGGATGAATACTTGAATATTTGGGTCGTGCCCCTGACCTCTCCATTTATTGGATTTGCGTCATTTCCAATTTCAGAATTGCCTGGCCTAAATTTCCCTTCCAATCCGGCCGAAACTGATGGTGTGACCATCGATTATCGTTATTTTGGGGAAGGAAACAATGCTGTCAGTGGTTCTCGCGGAAGAACCGCCACACACGAAGTAGGTCATTTTTTTGGACTGAGGCATATTTGGGGAGATGGGGATTGCAGTGTGGACGACTTTGTTGCAGACACGCCTTTACAGGGTTCTCCAAACAATTCTTGCCGCTTGGACAATCCAAGATTTTCGTGTGATCGCAGGGACATGGCCGAAAACTACATGGACTATACTCCTGATGCCTGCATGAATATCTTTACGGTCGGCCAAGTCGCCAGAATGAACGTGGTTTTGGAGTTCAGCCCCAGAAGATCTTCCTTGGTGAATAACAGGGCGACAATCGTCCCCCAATTGGTCAGCAATGATCTTGGTTTTGAAAGGATCATAAATCCACAGGATTTCATTTGTACCAATCAAATCACTCCACAAATCCAAGTATTCAATTCTGGAACCAATCCAATCACCACTACCCAAGTTGAGATCAAAAACAATGGTGTGGTCTTGGAGACAAGAACATTCTCGGTAAACCTTACCACTGGTGAATCTACCATTCTCACTTTCAACCCCATCACTTTGAATCCTACGGGGAGCAATGAATTTGAGTCGAATATCCTGTTTGTCAACAACACTATTGACAATAACCCATCAAACAATCGAATCACATCCACTCCAAGTTTACAGACTGTTGTCTCACTGCCCTACTCCTATATCCCTGCTGATTTCAATACCAAATGGGTCATCGACAATCCAGATAGTGGCATCACTTGGGAACAACGCAACATGAATATATCAGGCGTAACCCAAAACGCCATTATGATCCGGCATTATGAATATGACGGGGCAGGAGAACTGGATTATTTCATTTCCCCACAATTAGACCTGTCAGCCTTCCCAAATGCCCAGTTAACTTTCAATTTGGCTCATGCACCATATGAAGCCAACGGTTTTGGTGATGCATTAATGATAGCGGTTTCAACCGACTGCGGAAACACCTTTGATATCTTGAATCCTCCCTACAACAAAGGCAGGGATTTTCTGGAAACATCTGCCCCCACTTTGGACGAATTTGTCCCTGTTTCAGAAAACCAATTCAGAAGGGAAATTGTCAATTTGGCCAAGTTCTCCGATTTCGGAAATGTTAGAATTGCATTTATCAGTAGAAATGGATACGGAAACAATATTTATATAAAAGACATTGAAATCCTATCACAAGAGACTTTCCGATATGCCGTAAGAATCAATGAGTTGGTGGAACCGCAGCCCATTACCAACGGAGAACATAGACAGGAAACTCTTTCCATCACGAATACCGGAAATCTCCCAGTCTCTGGATTTATGTTTACCAGACGGACAAACAACAATTCCCCACAATCCTTTCTTGCACGGGGTTTAGCACTTCCTGCTGGAGGAACCACCAACATCAACCTACCCAAGTCCACTTCCATGGGAATGAATTCATTGGGATATGCGCTGACGGCTCCAAATTTCGATCAAAACGACAGAGACCCAAGTACTTTGCTCAGGTATGTGGTACAAAATACAGAAAGTACACGTGCACCTTGGCGACAAAATTTTGACAATGCCACTTCCATCGGTCCTTGGGTAACGGTGAATCCCGAGAATAATTTTGAAGCTTGGGATTTGGCGGCCTTGCAAGTGGGTTCCACTGGAAGCAATGTTGCCAGAATCGATGCGCAACAAGCGCTCAACAGTTATTGGTTAGGCTCTCCTACCTTTGATTTGAGCATTAGCAGTCAAGCAAGTGTCTTCTTTGATAGGGCATCTGGCCCGGTTTCGGCTGGCACTGTTTTCAAATTGCTTGCCAGTAAAGACGGAGGTGTGACCTACCAGGAAGTATATCGAAAAACAGGAAATGAGATCAGCACCGTTCAGACGGGGCTGGTTAATCCAAATTCCTCAACCGACTATATTCGAGACTATGTAAATCTGACGGCCTTCGCCGGAAAAGGAAACGAAAAGAGTAGATTGGCTTTTGTGTTGGAAGGAGGCGAGGAGACAAACAGTACCTTGTACCTAAACAATGTCGAATTATTTCTTGCCGCAAATGAGGAACCTGTAAATCCAGGCTTGGGAAACACAGTCATTTACCCTAACCCGGCAAGGGAAATCTTCAATATCGCCTTTAATCTGGAGACTTTTGAAATGGTAAATATCCAGATTTTCTCAGCTACAGGAGCTTTGGTGCAGGACATTGATTATCCAAACACATTGAATCAGACATATTCCTTCAGCTCCCAACTCTTTTCTAAGGGATTATTCGTCGTGAAAATCACCAGCAGATCCATTACCGAAACCAGAAGGCTTATCCTGTATTAATTCCCTCATTTGAAAAAACCAGCAATTCCAAACAGTCTTGATTGAAATCTTTCAGGATTGTTTGAAATTGGGTACAGGATTTGCGCCCTGAATTTCAATTCAAATGAATACATTTGTGTTTGAAATTCAATTTTATTCAAACGCTATACGTTAGCTTAAAAAAAATACTACTCAATGGGTACCATAAAAGACTCCCTCAAAAAAATAAGTATTCATATTGCAGTCGTTATAGGTATAATCCTAATCCTTACATTAATTTTCCTCAACGTCTTTTTGCCTAACTACACCAATCATGGCCAGACGGTAACCGTACCTGATCTGGAAGGTTTCGAATATGCGGAGCTGGAGAAATATCTCAGTTCAAGGGATCTCCAGTTGGAGATCTCCTCAGACAGTGGGTTCAATGCTGAAAGCAAACCTCTTTCGGTAATCAAACAATCTCCAAAACCAGGAAGTAAGGTCAAGCAGGGGCGTAAGATTTATATCACCCTGAATGCCAAGAATGCCCCCTTGATCAAAATGCCGAATTTGGTTAACAGTCTCCTAAAAAATGTCCAAGAAATTTTGGCCAACAACGGATTGGTGAGAGGTGAAATCATCTACGTCCCAGATATAGGGATCAATGTAGTGCTTGAACAAAAATACAGAGGCAGAAACATCCCAGAGGGATTCGAAATCGCCAAAGGCTCCCAAATAGATCTTGTCGTCGGAGATGGATTGGGCAATCAAATCCTGGATGTTCCCAACTTAGTTGGTATGGATGAAATAGATGCGGAATTTTTGATTATCGGATCTGGATTGAGAATGGGAAGAATCAATTATGTCTCAACGGATACTGTTCCACAGGGGACCATTTTGCAGCAAATGCCCCCATTCGGTGCTGTAGTGAAAACTGGGGAACCAATTGATCTTTGGATCTCTGAGATAACCAAAGCCACCAATTTTTGATGAAAAAGGCAATAGCCATATTCTTGCTTAATTTCCTGTTGGTTGCATTTTCAGGTAGCTGGAAGGCTTTTGCCCAATTCTCACAATTGCCTACGCCAGAAAGAGTAAAGGCTCAAAAAACAAAAAATCAAAATTTAAAAATAAAGGAATCTCCACTTAACATTCCTTTTTGGGATGATTTCTCAGCAGATGCAATCGATACTGCCAAGTGGATGGTAGAAGGAGTCACCAAGTCCAACACCGTGGGGAATTCCCCTCCGAGTTTGGGTGTCTTGCTTTTGGATGGGGTAGACAATACCGGTAAACCCTATGCAAATGCCCCGACAGCGCAGGGATTGACAGATCGAATTACCTCAAAACCAATTGATCTTTCCAATCTGACATCCCAGGAAGCAAATACTTTATTTTTGAGCTTTTACTGGCAAGCGGGAGGAAAAGCGGAATTGCCGGATGCTAGGGACGAATTGACCTTGTTGTTTTTGGATGGCCAGGGTATTTGGACGGAAGTCTGGAGCCAAGCCGGAGGTTTTGAAGATAACCAACAAGTATTCACGCCTGAAACAATTGCTGTCCCCCCCTCCTATCAGCATGCCGCATTCCAGTTCCGCTTTCAAGCCCGTGGAAGAAGTTCAGGCCCATTTGACAGCTGGCTTTTGGATTATGTGTTTCTGAACAAGGACCGGTCCGCAAATGCATCCTTTTTTGACGACCGATCGCTCACCAGTACGAATGACAGACCATTTGAAAAGCACAGTGCCGTTCCCCTTTTTGAATTGAAGAGGAATCCGGAAAGATATTGGGCTAAAACCAGAAATGAGTTCAACAACCTGAGCAATCGATTTAGGGCAATGGAATTTACGGTCGAAATCAGGGAAAGGGACAGCCAAGCTATACTTCAAAAGATTAACAATAACACACCTTTCAATCCTGTACCCTTGGCACTGGAAAGACGTTCTTTTTCCAGCAATGATTTTCTCAACATCAAACTTCCTGATACCCAACAAGATTGGGAAATCCTAACCTATCTCAGTTCCGGCGATGAATTTCTCTTCAAATTGATTGATGGAGACACCTTGTTTTTTGATGCCGTTGATTATCGGGTCAATGATACGGTAAGAACAACACTTCCTTTGAGGGATTATTTTGCATATGACAATGGATCAGTGGATTATTCGGCAGGAATCAACCAAAGGTCTGGGATGCTTGCTGTGCGGTATGAAATCGATGAATTGACCTATTTAAGAGGCATAAGCATCAATTTCACGAATTTCAACCAAGTAGGCAGAGGTGTGGATTTGATGGTCTGGAATGATCTGGATGAACCACCGGTAATCGTCAAAGAAATTCTGATCCCAGAGAGTAGGGACATACAGGAATTCTCCTTTTTTGAATTCGACACCAATGTCCAAGTAAATGATATTTTCTTTGTGGGGTTTATGCAATTTACCAATGATTTCATCCACGTCGGTTTGGACAAAACCAAGGACAATGCAACTGAGATTTTCTATAATGTCAGTGGAAGCTGGCAACAAAACGAAAGTGTCACTGGTTCGCTGATGATTCGGGCACATTTAAATCCAGAGGCACCTGTCACCGAAGAATCAGAAGCGCCTCCAAAACCAGTTGCCTACCCAAATCCTGTCGAGGATAAATTATTTGTAGAAGGAGTGTTTGATTCAATCGTGATTTATGATTCATTTGGCAGGATATTAAACTTGGCCTCTGAGGATTTCCAAAAAGGAAAAATCATTAATTTTGCGGGACTTCAGAAGGGTGTATATTTAATTAAGCTTATCAACAACAAAGAACAAACATCAATTAGAATTTTAGTAAAATAGGATCAAAATGGAAGATATAACCGTAGAAGAATTAAAAGAACGCTTGGATAAAAACGAAATATTTCCTTTTATCGACGTTCGAGAAGAGTGGGAATACGAAGAGGATAATCTTGGTGCATTGAATATCCCATTGAGTACTTTACCCCATCAGCTGTCAGAAATCGAAAAACACAAAGGGGAAGAAATCATCGTACACTGTCGCTCAGGAGCTAGAAGTGGAAATGCCAAGAAGTTCTTGGAAACCAAGGGCTACTACAAAGTTAGAAATGTACTTGGAGGAATAATTGCTTACAGAAACTTGGAAGAATAATTAGAAAGGATTGATCGATGATACAATCCTAACACGCTGAAATAATGACCACTTGCAAACAACAAAGAAGAGGGCTCTTGAGTCCTCTTCTTTGGTTTATTAACCAGTCATAAAGGGTTGTGGGGTAAAACAAAGGATAAAAATCAAAATAGCGATCCAACCAATTATTTTTCTCTTTCTATCCAGCTCCTTGAGACCACTGACTTCTGGATGGACGATGCCCATCACCCTTCCCATCAAAAACCCAAAGAAGAGCCAACCACTGTATCCTTCGATAGTAGGGAAATAGAATGCCAGTAAATATTGTACTGTGGCCAATACCAATACAATTGCCCACCTCATCTGTAATGGCAGTCCAGCCTTCTGAAAACAGATAAACAGAAAGCCAATATAGAGTGGTAATGCAATGATAAGACTACTGAACTCATGATAGGGATTGATAATGCCCAGCCCTGCATAAAACAAAAAGGCAGTATAGAAGGCCAATGATATGTTTTTATGAGTCCTTGGGAACAAACCAAAAATCACATGTCCCCCATCCAGTTGCCCAATGGGCAGCAGATTGAGTGCGGTAAAAAAAAGGGCCAGATAACCGGCAAAAATATAGGGATAATGGATGATTTCTGACATGTTGGGCATCCTTTCGGGATCCGCAAGTATCTTTTCCATTCCATAAAACAAAAGGTTATAGCCCATTTCCAGTGTGACATATCCTTCTTCGGCAGTGTGTCCCTCAAAATCTGGATCAAGGTATTCTGGATGGATTTCATAGATGTAATCCGCCTCAGGCAAATGTGTAAATCCATAAACCAATACAGCAAAGGCGATTACGAATCCCGCAATAGGACCTGCAACCCCTATGTCAAAGAATTTTTTCCGGCTATTGATAAAACCTTTCATTCGGATGATGGCGCCAAAGGTTCCTAGAGATGGCACACCCAAAAAACCCAACCAAGCAGGGATAAAATAAGGCAAGGACGACTTCACACGATGCTTGATCGAGGTGAGCAAATGTCCCATTTCATGGATAAACAAGATACCGATAAAGGGAATCGAAAAATGAAGTGATTTCAAGAAGTATTCCCAGGTAAGGAACCCATCGTCTTTTCCAAGAATCGATTTTCCAAAAAGCCATTCCCCACCAGCAAGGGTGGTCGCGATCAAGGTAACAATAAACAGTATTCCGTGTCTAAGATATTCTTTTTTACTATACATCCTGAAAAAAACGAATTAGGGCTTTGTCGTGATTGATATGGAAAGTTTGTAACCCAACTTTTTTGGCCCCATTTAAGTTCTCCAAAAGATCATCAAAAAACAGGGTTCTTTCAGGTTGAACCCCAAGTTCCTGGATAACGGATTTATAAATTTCCTCGTCGGGTTTCGACAACCCCATTTCGTGACTGAAAAACACCCTGTCGAAAAGGACATTCAGGGAAGCCTCACCAGTATCCTCCAAGAGGATTTGATCCAGTTTGTCAACATGTATACTGTTGGTATTGCTCAGGACGGCAAGCCCAAAATCCTTACCCAGTTCCTTGATCAGTTCGATTCTTTCCATGGGAATGTGTTTGAGCAAGCTGTTCCATAGCTCATCGATTAACGCATCGCTCCAATCCTCCTGAAAATGATTTCTTACTGCATTTCGAAATTCTTCTGCACTGATCAAGCCCTTTTCAAAGTCTTTGTGAAATTTGGCTGGAAAAAAACTATTCGTCAATATGTGCTTATCATCGGAAAGTAAATTTTTTAACGTATTGATTGTAAATGCATAATCAATATCAATAATGACATTCCCCAAATCGAAGATCAAAAAATCGATGTTTTCGAGTTTTTTCATTGTGCGCAAGTTGTATAATTAAAACCAAATATGTAACATTGCAATCCGAAATGCAAGGTTTGGCCTTGAATTTCATGTTTCAATTCCTGCCCATGGCTTACCCAATAGTGATCGGGAGAAAAGGTCTTGAAATTTAAAATAATTGGGCCTATAGCTCATTCGGTTAGAGCAACTGACTCATAATCAGTAGGTGCTTGGTTCGATTCCAAGTGGGCCCACTTTTGATGCCACCTCTTTTGGTGGCATTTTTTGTTTATGGGACATTTTTTCCTTTATATCCTCTTTTCAACCCAATTGGACCGCTTCTATACAGGAGTGACCACATTAGCTGTACAAGAAAGAATAGAAAACCACATCAACAAGAAGTATGGGAAATTGAATTTTACCCAAAAGGCAAATGACTGGGTCCTTCACCATTACATTCAATGTGAGGATTTTTCACAGGCAAGGAAAATAGAAATCCATATCAAAAAAATGAAATCTAAAATATATATCATTAACCTTAAAAAATATCCGGAAATACAAGCAAAGTTCCTGTTGAAACACAAATCAAACTGACTCCCCCGGAAGCTTTCGTGGCAGTAGGTGCTTGATTCGATTCCAGGTGGGCCCACTTTTGATGCCACCTCTTTTGGTGGCATTTTTTGTTTATGGGACATTTTTTCCTTTATATCCTCTTTTCAACCCAATTGGATCGCTTCTATACAGGAGTGACCACATTAGCTGTACAAAAAAGAATAGAAAACCACATCAACAAGAAGTATGGGGGCATAGTATCAGTATTTGATTCTTAAAAACTGGTGTGTAAAATTGGTTGTACCATGAGAACATTGGAAGGAAAAGTTAACTAAATGGCCTAAATCCGGATTGTTTGACTCTTGAAACAGAATCAAACTCACTGTTTATCAACCAAAAAAATCATTGTTGACCCAAAGAATGTTGGTAGCGTTTCCAAAATTCTTTTGGACTGCAACCGATTTCTTTCTTGAAGGCATTAAAAAATGTAGTCCTGGAATTGAAACCTGAAAGTTCGCCGAGTGCCTCTACGGTGAAATCATCCAGGTATCCATGTTCAATTTTTTCTATGGCAAATTTGATTCTGTATTGGTTCAAGAGCTCATTGAATCCCTTGCCAAATTCCTTGTTTATTTCTTGTGAAACCAATTTGGGCGGAATTCCCAGCTTAATTGAAAAAAGCATGAGGGTCATTCCCTTTTCATTAATGACCAACCCTTGCTCCAAAAGATGGATTATTTTGCCTTTCAAGCTTTCATTATATTCCTCCAAAAGAGGTTTGTCAGCCTCAATAGTAGAAATAGGCCCCGCATCTTCCAACTCGGTTGGAAGATGCGCTTTCTTTCCAAAATTCTTGATTTTCCTTCGTGGTTTGCCGAACTCCGGATATGCATTTCTCACCAAAAACATTGGCTTGAAATTTATGAATACGTTAAGCAATAAAATCCCAACCAAGGAAAGGAGACGCATCGTCATATTTACATTGGATAAATCCATCAATTCAAGCTTTTTCAAAACATCCAATACTGAAAAAATCAATTGAAAAACCACCACCCATCCCATGAAAAACAATACAATTACCAACCAACTTTGTTTCAGATTTCTTTTGAATCCCCTTAAAAGGTCAGGTCTAATTGTATAAACCAGATATACTGCATACACAAAATAGGCAGTCTGCAAAAATATTCTAAAAGAATAATGAAAACTGATCGGAATAAGACCACTTGGCAGAACATTCAGTAGTGTGGGATCCGAAACCAAAGTCTCTGCAATTGAAAGTTTCACTTCATAGGATTGCATAAAAAAAGGGATGAGTTCCAATAAATGAAACAAGGCAGGGAGAAAATGAATCCAATCCAATTTCCTGAATCCTGTGGTATTGAAAAGGGAATTCCTGATGAAAAAGTAAAAAAACGGAGCGCATAAATAAATGACTGGACTCAATACCCTAAGCAAATGGGGAGCTTCCACAATAAAACCCGCCTCGAACCAAAGAAAATAGGCCAGCAATGGCAGATTATAAAAAAACAATGAAGTATCAAGCATTAGACTATTTCTAATACCTTCCTCTCTTTTAATGATCAATATCAAGCTGTTAATGACAGCTGCTGACAAAATCATTATGATGAAGAGCAGTCCAAATTTCATGTAAAAAGTTTAAATTCGGGTGAAATAGTTTTAAAATCCCTGAAATTTAAGGATTATGAAAATAAATCAAAAGCCAATTCCTACAAAAAACCGCAAAAAACGTGAATAACAAATAAAGAAGAGTGGATTTGACAGGATGCCCATTTAACCACCACCCACAATCCATTTATCTTTAGGGTTATTTGGACCCCTTCAGAAAATGAAACCCATGGTTATCTTGATTTCAAATTGTTTGACCTTTCTTGTCCTTTTCCATAATAACATCCATAGCGGCTGAATAGGATATCACGTGATCGAGATTTAAATGAATTTGACACTAAAACCACTATTTTTTTAGGCTCAAAATAGGTAGCCCGGACAAGATCCTTAAGCCATGATTGAATTCGGGATTTTCATTGCCTCCATTTCAAGCCTTCCTTCTCCATTTCCTCCAACAAAATCCGGGCGTCATCCACCCAATCCGCTTCGATCAACAGACGGCTTGCCCTGCAAAAACATTTCAATCTCTTTCCTTTTTTGATTCTCTCAAAGGGAAAAGGATTTGGATTTTGAAGTAAAATCGAATCAAGCTTGGCGTCTATCCTTTTCTCCATTTCCTTCAGCTCTGCTATGATTCTGGGTAAATTCTCCATTGTTTATTTAATTGACATTTATAAGTCAATATAATAAACATTAATCCTATTGAAATCAAATTTCCAATGCTCAAAAGCATGGCTTTTACATAAATTCAATAAAAAGGGAGCCTTGGCAAACCAAAGGAGCCCGCAAGCAATTTTCTATTTTACAGATGCTTCCATTATTGTATTTACTGGACTCGGCTGCAGCAAAGCACCATTTGTGAAAATGGGTTTTACACATCAGACTCTGCATGGTTAAAAATTCTGATATCGAAAAAAAAACACAAAATGATGTTTGACTTTTAGAATTCAATTACCGCCATAGGTTTTGAAAAATCTGTTTTCTGACTCCACTGTTCCTATCAATATAATTTCTCCATCTTCGGGCAATACCAGTGAAGGTTCTGGATTGATATTCATGGAATCCTCTATTTTGACGGCGATCACGGTACAGCCGGTCTCTTTTCTGATGGAAGAATCCGCAATGGTATGGCCCGCCAATTGTTTTGGCACCTTCACCTTTATCAGATCCAAGCCTTCGGCGACCATTAAAATATCACTTCGCTGGAGAAGATTGAGAATCGTATTGGCCCCCATGGAGGCATAGGACATGACGAAATCCGAACCGGCCCTGTGTATTGTACCAATGTTCCTCTCCAAAGTAGATCGGGTAATAATCTGGATATCCGGCCTTAACAACCTGCAATAAATGGTAAGATAAACATTGACATCATCATCATGCGTCGTAATGATCACACAAGGTGAATCCTCTATACCGGCTTCTTTGAGCACTTCGAGTTCTGCAGCATCCCCGATAATGGTTCTCTTGTCTCCTTTTACCCGAAGTGGATCTTTTTCCACAATCCGATAATCCAAATTCCTGGCGGCCAATGCACGGCCGGTGGCGCGCCCAACACGTCCTCCTCCCAAAATCACCACGGGCGCACTCATGATGGCTTCTACATGGAATTTCGAATTATAAATTTCTATTTGTGCTTCGGTGCCCGCAAGTACAATCACCGTAGTTTGGGTAATTCTGGTATCAGGTTGTGCTGATTGAAATTTACCTCTTTCCCAAACACCTACCACGCTGACACCAATTTGCTCGCGAAGTTTGGTTTCCCGTAGTGTTTGCCCTACCAAACTAGAACCCGCCACTGTAGCCTCTGCAATGAGCAAGTCACCGAATCGACCAATAACCTGGGCACTGGCATCTCCTCCACTTGCCCGTCTGGATAGGAAAACGCCCATGATTTCTCCCAGTTGCAGCACATGGTTGCTTCCTGCCAATTTGAGGATATCTACAGACGCTTCAAAATTACAGGTAGAGATGATGGGTACATCTTTGCTGATTCCCCTTACAGTGAAGGCCACGTTGGTGTTGATTACATCTGTTTCCGTAGTGGCCACCAAGGCTGCATTCTCCACCCGTCCTCTACGGTAGGTTTCCGGATCATCCAAATCCCCCAACATCACATTTACCCCTAACTCCCTAAGCCTCAAACCCTCTGCCAGGTCCGACACGAGTACGACGTAGGCATATTGGAATCGATTCAATTTTTTAATCAATGCCTCTGTCACTGCGCCGTATCGTGTGAGCACCACGTGACCTTTGGTATCCTTTGGCAACTCCCTTGGCACTTGGGCCTGTTCCTGGGCTTTCATCCAAGGGGAATAAAAGAAGTTGATAAACGTAAAGGGAAAAAGAATCAAAAGAAAAACCATTCCGGATAAAAGAACGATGACGGTAAAAAACCGACCCAAATCACTGTGAAATGTAATGTCTCCAAAACCCAGCGTGGACATCACGGTCAGCGTCCAGTAAAACCCTGTTGTCCAAGAAAAAACACGTCCTTCTCTCAACATCAACAAATGGAAAATCAGAGTAAACACCAAGATCATGACCATTAAAACCAACAAAAATCTAAAAAGTAGTTTAAGATTCCGACGGCCGGGTTTGTTCTGAAGAAAAATGGTAAGTTCGGTTGAGAGAAATTTCATTGGCTAATTTTATGAATTGGTACCACAAATGAAAAGCAGGCCTGCATGGCCTTTGGCTTTTGATTTCGCTATAAATCAAAGATCATCCCAATTCTGCATTTTCGAAATATATAAGAAAAGTAAAACCAAAAACTCTTTTATCAAAGCGCTTATATCACTTTAAATTTTTACCAATATTTCTCCCTCCAAAAACCTTTTATATTGACTTGATTTTGTAAATTTGGCTTATTGATAATTGATCTAAATAAAACAATTCCCACCAAGGTAATTGCTTAAAAATTTTCAGGATTCAATATAAACCCGCTGAGTTGTCAAATATATCCCATCCAAAAATGACCGCAGATTCAATGAAAAAAGGCAATATCGGCATCGTGAAAGCGATAGGAGATGCTGAAACCAAGTTGACCCTAATGGAAATGGGAATTCGACCTGGCAAGACCATTGAATTTCTCAACAGTGCAATTTGGGGTGGTCCCATCGCTTTTCAGATTGAAAACAACATCGTCGCAATCAGGGTTTCAGAAGCTGCTGCGATCGAAATCGATTTAATAAAAAAATAATGGGATCATCTCAATCCATCCTCCAGACTAAAACCATTGAAGTGGCCATCGTGGGCAATCCCAATGTCGGCAAATCCACTATTTTCAATCAACTCACAGGCCTCAAACAAAAAATCGGAAATTATCCTGGCGTCACCGTGGACAAAACGGTAGGCAGTTGTGAGATCAAAAATAAAAAATTCAGTCTAATCGATTTGCCTGGCACTTACAGCCTGCATCCAAATTCTGAAGATGAAGTCATCGCACATCGGGTGCTCAACAGCTACGATCAAAGCGAACATCCCGATTACGCGATGGTGATTGCTGATGCGTCCAATTTGGAAAGGGGACTTTTGCTATGTTCTCAAATCATGGATTTGGGAATCCCAATGGCTTTGGTGATCAATATGGTGGATTTGGCAGAAAAAAACGGGATTGAAATCAAGGCGTTTTCACTTTTCAAATCCTTGGGCATTCCGATTTTGCTGACGGACGCCAGAAAACCAAAAGGCATCGAGGAGATAAAAGACCTGCTTTATACCGAAAATTTCCTCGAAGCACCGGGATTCATCAAAATGGACGACATCCTTTCAGAGACGTTATCCAATGCCATCCAATCAAAATTCGGGCTCAAAACCTCCTATCAGGCATTTCAACTCTTGGGTTTTCAAGAACAGGAATCAATCTTAAAAAAAGAACAGAAAGATTGGCTCGAGGCCTTGGTCATCGCCCATGATTTTAACTTGGCAAAAGCCCAAATACAAGAAACCGAAATGAGATTCGGCCTTATTTCCAAAGTCCTTGAGAAGGCTATCCTCAAAAAACCCATTGAGTCCAAAAACCTCACCCGTGCCCTGGATAAGATATTGATCCACCAAATCGGTGGCTATGCGGTTTTTTTGGGGATCATGTTGGTGATTTTCCAAGCTGTATTTTCCTGGGCGGAATTTCCCATGGATTTGATCGATGGCTTGTTTGCCAACATCAGTCAATGGCTTACTGAGCATTTGCCAGCTGGAGCCCTCACTTCTCTATTGGCGGAGGGCATTGTTCCCGGCATCGGGGGCATCATGATTTTCATTCCGCAGATTGCCTTGCTTTTCGGATTTCTGGCCATTTTGGAAGGGACTGGCTACATGTCCCGGGTTGTTTTTTTGATGGACCGGCTGATGAGACCTTTTGGACTTCATGGCAAAAGTGTGGTTCCCTTGGTTTCCGGAGTAGCCTGCGCTATCCCCGGCATCATGGCAACGAGAAATATCAGCAATTCCAAAGAGCGTTTGATCACGATTTTGGTGACTCCTTTTATGAGTTGCTCGGCAAGATTGCCGGTTTATATTATTTTGATTGGATTGGCTGTGCCGAATGAAAATTATGGTTTTGTCAACCTTCAGGCCCTCACCCTGCTCTCCATGTATATTTTGGGGATAGTGGCCGTGTTGGCTTCCGCTTGGATCCTGAACAAAATCCTCAAAACCAAAGAGAAGAGTTACTTGATTATAGAATTGCCCATTTACAGGATTCCAGGATGGAAAGATGTCTTGATCACCATGTATTCCAAGTCAAAAACATTTGTGGTCGAAGCTGGAAAAGTGATCATGGCCATTTCTATTATTCTCTGGGTCTTGGCCTCTTATGGACCTTCAGAAAGAATGACACAATTGGATACCGAAAGGGAGGTAGCCATTCAGGGTTTGGAAGGTGAGGCGCTTTTGGAATCCGAAAACAAATTTGCTTCCAAAAAACTGGAGGCTTCCTATATTGGTATCTTGGGCAAAACCATCGAACCTGTCATTAGGCCTTTGGGATATGACTGGAAAATCGGCATTGCTTTGATCACCTCCTTTGCCGCGAGGGAAGTCTTTGTTTCCACCATTGCCACCATTTACAGCATCGGTGGAGATGTGGACAATGAGTTGACCATCCGGGAAAAACTGGCCCAGGAAACAGACCCCATCACTGGAGCGCCAATCTTCAATACAGCCACCGTTTTCTCCCTCATGGTCTTCTATGCTTTTGCGATGCAGTGCATGAGTACATTGGCGGTGGTGTATAGGGAAACGAAAAGCTGGAAATGGCCAGTTATCCAAACCGTCTTCATGACCGGCTTGGCTTATTTTGCAGCATTGATTACGTATCAACTCCTATCTTAACAATACTATTATGTGGCAGGAAATCATTGTATTCAGTCTCTTCTTGGCAGTGGTCTTCTTTTGGGTGTACAAGACCTTTTTCAAGTCCAAAAACCTAGTTCAAGCAGATGGCTGCGGTTGCAGTAAATGTGGGCCAAAAAAAGCCTCCTGACTTGGCATATCCGACGATGGAAATATTCAGCACTTCTCTTCAAAAGTTCGATTCCAATCTCTGGCAATATCATTTTCCAGTGCCAGATGCCATTGCCCTGAGGCTCATAGAAGGAGAGAACAAGCGGATAATCTGTAAAATCAATGATCAGGTCACCTTCCAAGCCGCATTGATGAAATCAGAAAGCTATTGGTTTGTTCTCGTGAACAAAAAACATCGGGAAGAATTAAATCTCATGAATGACCAAATTATCAAGATCAGTCTGGTGAAGGACCTTTCCGAATATGGACATGAAATGCCTGAGGAATTCCAGGTTTTGTTGGATCAGGATGATGAAGGCAATTTCTACTTTAGAGCACTGACCAAAGGCAAACAAAGGAGTTTGGTCTACCTTGTTTCGAAATTAAAGACCAGCAACAGCAGACTCATCAAAGCATTGGCAATCGTCCATCACCTCAAAGAAGTGAAGGGCAAATTGGATTTCAAATTGCTCAATGAGAAAATCAAACTTTACAATCAACAGAACAGATAAAATTCACTTTGGAAAGGAATTTAAAATCGATTCTTTGGCGAAGACCTTTGGTGAAACCTCTGAATTCAATGTGTCTAGAATAGCTAAGCTCTTCTGATCACTGCCAATAGAATGGATATAGCCGCAACTACCAAAAGGAAATGAATGATGGCACCAATGCTATAAACAAAGAATCCTATAATCCATCCAATGATGACAATGACAGCAATCAAATACAATAATGATCTCATGCGATAAAATTTTAAGTTGAAAATATTCCAAATTCCAGATTCAAAATCCGAATTCAATTAAAATAGCTGAAAATCCTCCAAGAGCTGAAGGATTCCCAGTAAATAACTTTAAACACGATCTTTTTATATAATTAGTTTCAATATCAGTTGTCTTTTTCAAATAACCAACCAAAATTCATTTTTTTTTGTAAACAGACTTTTAACCCGTTTGAGGCATTACGAACTCCTTTCAAGATTTTAATTAACTGTGATTATCAATTTCAGACTGGAATAGAAATGGTAATGCAGAACACAGATTTAAGCCATATTTCCAGTTATCAAGGATTTTAAGATCAATCCCTTGAGCCTGGAGATATGGCTTTGTTCTTTAAAAACCAAATAAAATTGGCCTTCCTTAAATTGATATGGTTTCAGGCAGGATGCATAATTTTAATGGAATTTGGAAGGTTTGCCAATAAAGCCGCTCCAAAAACACCTGCACTATCCCCCAACTGGGCTTTGACAAGTGGGGTTTCGAATTCATGATTGAAAATCATTTCTTTCAGAATGCCGTAAGTTTCTGTGTAGAGGCTGTCAATATTGCTTACTCCTCCCCCCATGACAATGACATCCGGATCCACGATATTGACAACAACGCTCAGGGCCTTTGCAAATCCTGTCAAGAGTCTTTCGATTGTTCGCGAAGCAATAGGATCTGTACCCTTTAGATGATTTTCGTAAATTTTCTGTAAAGAAATTTGATTTCCAGACTTTTGGGTATAATATGCTTCAAGGGCCGGTCCTGAAAGAATCTGTTCGTTACAGCCTTGTTTTCCGCAATAACAGATTTTACCTTCTCCGGGATATAGGTAATTGTGTCCCCACTCCCCTCCTATCCCATGTTTCCCTTGGATCACTTTTCCATTGACCACCAATCCTCCTCCCACTCCGGTACCCAAAATAATTCCAAATACGACCTCGGCATCTGGATATTTGTCGGCTACCACCCCAAGTTTGGTTTCGGCCAAAGCAAAGCAATTCGCATCATTGGCAAGGACCAAAGGCATTCTCAAAATTTTCTCCAAATCCTTTTTCAAATCCCGTCCATTGACTACCGTGGCATTGCAGTTCTTCATTTGGCCCTGATGGGGAATGTACACTCCGGGAGTTCCCACACCAATGATTTCGGGTCGGAATCCGACTTTGGCTTCCATTTGATCGACCAGTATTTTGACTTGATGCAAAATATGCTCATATCCCAAATGCGCTTCAGTGGGTACCCTCAGCCGCAATAAGGATTTGGGTTCTTGGAAAGATTTCAGGACAATCCCTTCAATTTTAGTACCTCCCAAATCAATCCCCCAGAGATTGTATTTATCAAAATCATTCATACGGATAACTCTTAACTCAAATTAAATGAAAAATTCGGAAAACTTAAACTTCCCCGTTACTTATCGGTCCAAGTCACCACACCTACCCTACTGTCGGCTGTTCCGTAATACAGAAACCAGGTATCTTTTTTGAATACCAAGCCTTCGATGAAAGTGGTACCGTCCACATATTGTCCGGATTTTTCAAAGGGTAATTCCGGTTTGATAAAAGGATGTTCTGATCGGTCCTTCAATTTCCAAGGTTCTTCAAGATCAAATAAGGCTTGTCCACCTGTATAGATTCTGTTGCCCAATTCCTTAACACCGATTGCATTAGAATTTCCTGCATTATAAAGCACGACGATTCCGTCTTCAGTCACCACAGGAGGAGGTCCGGCCTCCACCAACCAAGAATCGAAATATCCAGGTCTTGGGCTCAAAACCGGAGCCAGATTTCCCTCATGGGTTTCAACAGGTTCCCAGTTGATCAAATCCGTGGAGCTGGCCAACCAAATATGAGGGACGCCATAATACATCCAATATTTACCGTGAATTTTGGCAGCTATCAATTTCCCGTCCTTTAATTCCGTGACAATGGCACCAGACTTGGTTTCCAAATTATGGTATTTTCCGTCTTTCCAAGTTTTGAAGATTGGACCATATTTGGTCCAATTTTTCAGATCCCTGGAAGTGGCTACCGCCAATCTTGGGTATTCCCGATTCCACTGAGTATAGGTCAGCACATAGGTTCCGTCTTCGGTTTCCACGATTCTAGGGTCTTCGGTTCCACCGGTCCACTCGAATTCCTTTTGATTGTCATGGTCCGGATAAAAGACGGGTTGTTTTTTTCGTTCAAAATTGATCCCATCTACAGAGGTTGCCAAGCCCAATCTGGAAGTATGTCCCCCAATCTCTTGTTCGCCTAATTTTTCCTCAGCCCTATAAAAAAGCTGAATGGTGTCATTTTTAATCACCGCGGCTGGATTAAAAGTTGCCATGGATTCCCATTTGACTTTTTTTCCGGTCATTGGATCCTTGAAAGAAGTATTGGTAATGGGTTCGATAATTGGTTTTGGATCGATTCCTCTTGTAAAAGGCCCCATCATCCACGGTTTTTCCTGGGCAAAGACCGAAGAAGAAACAGTGAGAATGAGGGAAGCAATGAATGTAATTTGGCGTAGCATGGGCTATAGTATTTTTGATTGTAAAATTTAAGGTTTTGACCTGTATAAAAATCAAGGGAATATATGAAAATTCCCTTGATTTGATCGAACAGGTTGGGGAGATTCAATGGATCAATATCCCGGATTTTGTGTGATTTGGGCACCGGATCTGTCGATTTCCCCTTGTGGAACGGGATACAGATAATGATGGTCCTGGAAATTTTTCCCCAAGGCCGTCAAAACTTCTTTGGCTATTCCCCATCTTTTAAGATCATTGAACCTATGGGATTCAAATCCCAACTCTACTCTTCTTTCATGGATAAGGGCTTCGATCGCCTGATTCTTGGTCAGGCTCTTTCCGGAGTAGGCTGGAAGTGCATCTGCAGGAACAGCACTTCCATCAATTTGAGGGCTTGTTCTGGCTCTTTCCCTAATTTTGTCGATCAGCACCAAACCACCCGTGATATCTCCGGTTTGGATCAATGCTTCTGCTTTCCAAAGGAGGACATCGGCATATCGGATATAAATCTTGTTGCCCGGGGAGTCATCATTACCTCGAAAGGCACCATCGGTGGATCCCAATATTTTATGGACCTGCCGCGCTTCCACTTCCACCGTATAAGCCAATCTTGGATCGTTTGGCTCGAAAGCCTGCAAGAAATTCTCCGAAGGAGCAACAAATCCCCAGCCAGTCAGTGCCGCCAGACCATTTCCCCTTCCAGGATTCTGGGCTTCTCTGTGGTCATAGGCCAGGATCACTTCTTGTTCCTGGAATTTTTTTGAAGCATCAAATGCATCAAAATATTTAGGGTTCAATTGGTAAAAACCATAAGCCTCCAGTTGGTTGATAAAACCCAATGTGGCCACCCAATCTTGCTGGAAAAGCGCCACTTTGGCCTGCATGGCTTTTACTGCGCCAATGGAAACCCTCCAAGGTTCTGCATCATTGGCATATTTCCTGACAGGCAAGAACCCTAGGGATTTTTCAAGATCCGCTTTGATCAATGCAAACGCATCTGCTTTTGGCGCCCTTACGGCAACCTCATACGCCTGAGAAAAATTTTCCAAGGGCTTGGTTAACAATGGGATGTCTCCAAAATTATTGACCAAATCAAAATAATAAAAGGCCCTCAGGAAATATGCTTCTCCAAGCAATCTGTCTTTCAATTCTTGGGACATATTCAACCCTGTTAAATCCTGGCTTTCAAGGCTTTTTATCGCCAAGTTGGCTCTGGAAATCCCTTCGTAGTTGTAACTCCAAACTCCATTGAAGGCGCCATTGATGGAGGTGAAATTGAAGGAAGCCACTTCATCCATCCAGGCTTGGTCTCCATCCGGATTCCATTTTTTCATCATGTCCCCAGACGCGATGTCATAAACAACGAAATCGTTTCGCAAAACCCTTCCTCCAGTCCAATCCCATTGACCGATGACATTCAAAGTATTGGAGAGCAGTTGGTAAGTGGCATTCACCGAGGAAGTCAAGGATTGCACCGTTGGGTCGGTATTGATCTGATCTGGAGTAATCAATCCTATGGGTTCTTTCTCCATATAGGATTCGCAACCCATCATGGATCCGATGGAAGCGACAAAGAAAATTTTGAGTATGTTTTTCATAACAGCTATTTTTTGGATTGGAATATTGGAAGCCGGACTTTGAAAGAAGCTTTCTATTTGGTCTTGGGCCTTCAAGGAATATTCCTGGTTTTTTTTGGATTGTTAAATTGTTCCCTTAAAATGAAGCGTTTACACCCATCAACAATGTCATCGATTGTGGATAGGTACCCATATCAATCAGATTTGTCGACTCAGGGTCCAACCCTGAATATTTGGTGAATGTCAGCAGGTTTTGGCCGGACATATAAATCCTTAAATTCCCCAAACCCTTGATTTTATTGGCCGGAAGGCTATAACCAATCTCCAGATTTTTAAGTCTTAGATAAGATGCATCCTCCACAAAAATATCGGAGACCCTACTGCTTCCATTGTCCGTGAAGCTTACCCTTGGAATTGTATTGGTGGATCCTTCTCCATTCCAGCTGTTCAAAACCCTGTCAGTGTAATTGAATGGTCTGGTATCATAATCGATGATTTTCTTGAGGTCATTGTATCTTTCCACACCTGACACCCCCTGAAAGAGAACGCTGATGTCAAAAGATTTAAAACTCCCTCCAAAATTCATCCCGAAAGCCAGCCTTGGATTTGGGTTTCCGATAAAGTCCCGATCGTTGTCATTGATGATCCCGTTGCCATCCAAATCCTTGAACTTGATATCACCTGGTTTTTGGGCTGGGTTTGGCGTACCGGTGAGGTGATTGTTGATTTCTTCCTGGTTTTGGTAAATGCCTTCCTGAAGAAAACCATAGTACGCATTCAGTGGATGGCCTGCCTGTACCCTGGTCACGTTCCCCACTATATAAGGAAGGTTTGGATGCAGCATATCCACAGTGTTTTTCAGGGAAGTCAAATTTCCATTGATGAAATATTTGAATGGATTGTCATTGTTTCTGTAAGAAAGTGACATTTCGAAACCTCTGTTTGTGACCTGGCCAGCATTCAGGAAGGTGGCGGACACATCCCCCACAAGTTGTGGAAGTGAGATCGGCAACAAGATGTCCGAAGTGACTTTTTGGAAATAATCCAAACTCAAAAACAATTTGTTCCTGAACATTCCCAGATCCAAACCAATATTGGATTGGGTAGTAGTTTCCCATTTGAGATCAGGATTTCCATAACGGGAAATCAAATACCTGTCTGCATCCCTTCGAAACAAAGTGAGATAGGCATAATTTGGAATTTCTTGGTTTCCCAACTGTCCCCAACTCCCTCTCAATTTGAGTTCGGAGATCTTGTCGCTATTTTTGATAAAGTCCTCCTCGGAAATCAACCAACCTGCGGAAACGGAGGGAAAATACCCCCATTTGTTGTTTTTGGCAAATCTCGAAGAAGCATCCGCCCTTAGGTTCGCAGTCACCATGTATTTGTCGCTGTTGACATAGGTAGCCGATCCAAAAAAGGAAAAGAGCGACCATTCTTCACCCAAACCGCCATTCCACAGATCCAATTCAGTTCCTCCAAAATCAAGGTACCTGAAGTTGGGTGATGTAAAATCAAATCGTTGTCTGGAGGCATTCATTGTTGATGAGGAATTGTTGATGAATTCCGATCCCAAAAGACCGCTGATGAAGTGATTTCCAAAGGTTTTGTCGTAGCTCAAGGTATTGTTCCAGGTGATGGTCACATCCTGCCCACGCATTTCAGACAATCCATTGGGTCTGTTTTGTCTTCCCAAACCCCTATCAACTGAGGCTCCTCCTCCATCATCATCACCATAATTGGTGTTGAAAGCTTTGTTGTGTAGGAAATTGATATCAGCACCCAAATTGGTCCTGAATTTTAAGGATTTATCCTTCAGTATATTGTACTCTCCGAAAATGTTCCCGAAGGTTTTGAACCTTTCCAATTTATCATCTGTGAAATTGGCCAAGGCAATCGGGTTTTGACTGAATTCATATTTCCCACTTTCGTAGTCGTTTGGACCTCTGTAAAAAGGAAGATCGGTGTAGGGGCTGTTTTCGGTATAGGTCGGATCAGAAGGATCCTTAAAAACCGAAAGCACTGGAGGTCTCAAAAATGCATGCCTGATGATTCCCGGAGCATCTCCGCTTGATGAAATCCGATCCTGTAGCGTATAAGAAACCTGCATGTTTGCACCAATGGTAACGCGGTCATTCACTTTTGAAGTGACATTGGTTCTGAAATTCAACCTTTGGAATTTGTCGTTTTTGGATACGACAATACCGTCCTGTCCATAATATCCACCGGAAATCAAGTAAGTGGTTTTGTCATTCCCTCCTTGGGTCGATAATTGGAGATTGTGCGTTTTACCCACTTCAAAAAGTTCACCCAGCCAGTTTGTGTCCGACAAATCGGTCCGGTTTTTATCGGCAGTATAGGGATTCGTTCCTGAATAACCGGCATTGTTCCAAGCTTCCTCCACTTTGTTCATGTATTGGGAAGCATTGAGCATCGTTGGGAGATTTCTCACCTTCTGGATGCCTCCGAAATAATTCACTTGAAGTCCCTGACCTTCTTTTCCTCTTTTGGTCGTGATGACTACCACTCCGGCGGAAGCCCTGGAACCATAAATGGAGGAGGCTGCAGCATCCTTCAGCACTGTCATAGATTCAATGTCCGCAGGATTCAAAAACGAAATCTCTCTGCTCGGAATTCCGTCAATGATATAAAGCGGATTGTTGTTTCCAATGGTTCCGTTTCCCCTGATTCTGATTTCAATCTCGTCCCCTGGTGCGCCGGTACTCTGCGTTACCTGAACGCCTGCTACTTGTCCTTGCAAGGCTTGAGTGACGATTGGTACTCTTCTGGATTCCAATGCAGATACATCCACAGGAGCAATTGCGCCTGAAATCGTGGCTCCTTTTTGGGACCTGTACCCCATGACAACCATTTCCCCCAATTCCGAAACATTCTCCGAAAGGCTGATATTGAATACCTCCTGATTGGAAGCATTCACTTCCTTGCTTGTATATCCGATATACGAAAAAACCAAAATTGGATTTGTTGCATTTACGGATAGGAAAAAGTTGCCGTCAATGTCAGTGACAGTTCCATTGGTGGTTCCTTTTACCAGAACAGAAACTCCCGGGATGGGAAGATTGTCCGTTTCACCCGTTACTTTTCCTTTAAGCGTTACGCCTTGTGTCGATCGGTCCTGTATCTGTAAAGCAAGTGGTTCTGCATTGATGGGACCCTGTCCTAACATCAAGAAGAGCGAAGCCAACAAGAGGGGATTTCTGAGTTTTCTTGTTCTTGAAAGTATCATATCATTTCATAGTTTGGGTAAATTGTTTTGGTGTGGATTGCTTAAGTAAAACGTTTTACTTAAGAGGCAAACAAAAACACCTCATGAAGAAAGTGGTGTGCAGATTTGGGTTTAGTAAAACGTTTTACTTGATTCAAAGGAAGAATTAATATTCCTGAAATCCAAATAAGCCATACCCATTTCTGGAAATGAAAATGAAAAGGAGAACAATCAAAACCGACATAATAAACTAAAAATCAGTCTATTACAAACATCAAAGTCATGGAAAAAATAATTACAACTTTGAGAAAAATAAAAATGTACTCCACTAAAACTCCCCGCCTATTTGGTTTTCCCTGATGCAGCACCCGACTCCAACATAGAGGATTTCCTGAGTATCAATTTCCCTGGAAGGCTGACCTGAAACAATTTAGGGCTTTTGGATCTTGATTTGAGCAAATTCAAAGTGCCTTTTATAAGCTCCTCTGCCAGTTCAGAAACAGGTTGGGAAACCACACTGATCGGGGGCGAATGGAGTTCAAACAATTCCCTGTCATCAAAAGTAATCACGCCAATATCTTCAGGTAGTCTTTTTCCCACTTCCCGCAGCACCCGCAGCCCTGTTATTGCCAAACTATTGGTCGAAAACAAAATTGCATCGATGTTTGGGTGCTCCTTCAATAAATTCTCAAAAACCTGTTTTCCCTTTGCGGACTTAACCTCGTCAAATTTAATTAGAAGTGAAATTGGATGCTTTTGATTGTTTTTGACTGCATCCAGATAACCTTCCAGCCTTTCCTTCATGGGTGAAAGATTGGATTCCAATCCCACAAATGCTATGTTTTCAAACCCCTCCTCCAACAAAGACTTTACCGCCTTTCCACAACTCTTGTAATTGTCAAGAACCACATAATTGTGATTCAGGTCATTATAATGCCTGTCAAAAAGCACTATTTTTCTATTTTCGGCGATCAGTGCATTGATTTCATCCTCAAAGTCCTCCGGTGGTGTAATGATGAAGGCATCTATTTGTCTGTCCTTGAATGTGGAAAGCAATTCCAAGGCTCTTTCTTTCTTGTTCTCCGTGCTGCAATAAATGATTTTGTATCCATTGTTGAAGGCCAAGTCTTCCATTTCCTTGGCAATGGTTGAAAAAAAGGGATCTGATATATCCTCTGCCATAAACACGATGGTATTGGATTTCCCAGTTCTCAGACTTTGGGCAGAAGCATTGGGTTTGTAGCCCACTTTTTCAATGTAATCCTCTACCTTCTTGATGACCTCATCACTGATCCGGTTTTTTGCCTTATTGTTGATGATAAAAGAGATAGTCGTAATGGAAAGTCCCAATTCCCTTGCAACATCTTTGATCGATATTTTCGACTGGTCTTTCTTCATTTTGGGATTTTTGGCAGACTTTGTATGCTCTGATACTTGGTTGAGGATTGAATCAAATTTGCATGCGCAAAGAAGACCAAACAAATCAATTGAATTTATTAAGCCCACCCAATTTCAAAAACGCAAAAATTCCAAAAACTAAGTAGATTCCGAAGGGATTAATTTCTGAAAACAGACTTGTAATCAAAGGTGTCCTTGAATTTAAAGCGTTTATTGGATTCATGTTAATCTTGATTTTCCCTATATTTTAACTTCATGCCGTGAAGAAAATTCCGTAAGATTTGATCCTTGCATTGCCTGTATTGGCTTTGTTCCGGTTTGCGAAAAAAAGCACTCAACTCGTGTTTGCTGATGCGCATGTCCACCGAATCAAGAATATCTAAAACCTCATCATCTTTTAAGTTCAATGCGATTTTCAGTTTTCTAAAAATAATATTGTTGTTTAGATTTTTCTCTGCGACTGGCTGTTCACCCTCCTTTTTGCCACGCTTGTAGTTGATCAGTCCATTTAGGAAGAGCGACAACTGTTTATCGTGAAGGCTTTGGTGCTCGGGGTCTTCATCACTTTTTAACCAATCACTAACCTGAGCCCTGGTAACAGGGAATTCAGCCAAGCCGAAGATTTCAATCATTGTGGAATCGCTGAAATCGAAAGTGTACCGAATACTTCGGATGATGTCATTGTTGGTCATGATGCGTTTATTTTTAACTTCATATACTAATCTTACGCTAATGTAAGGCATAAGATTGGTTTTGAAAGTGTGATTTGCATATTGAAATCATTAAAAAGCAGGAAGTTTAAATCCGATAGTCAAACCTTTGTTTGAAAAAAATCAAGAAACAAATAATCTAAGCACCCTTATCTCCATAAATTGACCCTGTTCAATTTTAATCTCACTTGAAAAAAATGAAAAGGGATAAAAACCGGACTGGGTGCTCTCTTCGCAATTGAAAATCCAATGACACTTAAATTTCAAAGTGGGAAAGCTCCATGGATGTTATTGAAAACTTTTGGTTTACAACAATAAAGCAAATAATGAATTCTCCAGCATAGCAATCCTGAAATAATTTCCCAAATTTGACTATACAAGCAACCAGACCTATGCAATTTGATGCCAGCTCCATCGAAGAATACTTTTCCATAATCCCTGAGGACAGAGTAATTCCAATGAAAAAACTTCGGGAGACCATCCTTTCGAATCTTCCCAAAGGCTTTGAAGAAATGCTCAATTACGGGATGATTGGGTTTGTAGTCCCCCATTCTCTCTACCCTGCTGGCTACCATTGCGATCCAAAATTACCTGTCCCTTTTATGGGAATTGCCTCCCAAAAGAGGTTTATCGCTGTCTATCACATGGGGATTTATGCGGATCCAAATTTATTGGAATGGTTTGTTGGGGAATATCCAAAACACAGCAAACTCAAATTGGACATGGGAAAAAGCTGTATAAGATTCAAAAAAACAGATCAGATCCCATACGAACTCATTGGGCAGCTTTCAGGTAAAATGACAGTTCAGGCTTGGATCGATTTGTATGAATCAAAATTGAAACCTTGAAAATCCAGGAAGATTGATTTTGAAAAGATAAAAAGCAGCCCAGTGAATTTGAACAGTAAAAAGGCCTTCCTTGGGCATTTTTTGCGTTATTTAAAAGGATTGAAAAATACCAATAATTTTTTTTTAAGAATATTATTGATGTAAATAGATGCATCACCATAGAATTATGCAATTTTTTAAAAAAAGGTGTAAGGATTACCATGCCAAGATGGTCGTAATTTGCAATTCAAAATAGGTGAATTTCGCTTATTTACAGAATCACATTTCTTTTTAAAATTTGGTTAAACAACAATCCAAACCAGCAAAATCATGAAAAAAATAATTTATTTAAGCGCCGCACTAATGTTTGCGCTCGTTTCTTGCGAGCAATCAAACAATGGCACCACCAACGATGACACGCTCATCGTGACCAATGACCAGTCCAAATTATCTGCTTTGGTTTCCACTACTTATGAAGATCTGATTCAGGAAAAAGTAAAACTGGAAAAAGAATTGATGGAATTGAAAAACGAAAAGAATCTGAGGGCTGGCACCATGGCAAAAGAATTTGACAATCTTACCGCAAAGTTAGACGCAAAACTTCAAGCCATGGAAAATAAGGCTACCCAGTACAGAGATGCTGCAGAAGACCAAAAAGAAGTAATTGAAAAAGAATTTGAAGTTTTGGAAGAACAAGCTTCTGAGGAAATCGAGTACATCAAAGATAATTTCAAGAAAAAAGATTAACCCCTAACATTTGGGAAACCCAGACTTCCTGCAGGATTAGATCCAGCAGGAAGTCTTGTTTAAAACTTAACCACATTCATAATGAGAATTTTATTGTATTTGATCGCTGTGATCGTCATCATCAGCTGGATAATTGGTTTTTTTGTTTACAGCATTGGCGCTATCATTCATTTGCTATTGGTAGTCGCAGCAGTCTCCATCTTGTTTGCCGTCATTAAAAGAACCAGTTCTTCAGGGAATTAATGGGATTCTCAATGGTATTTACCAAGAGGGAAATAAGCTTCCTTTTGGCAAATACTATTGATATTCACGCAACCTGTATTTTTCGATTCGTGATTTTTTTTTAAAAAAACCCTCCAATTCCCTTCTTAATTCTGTAGATCAAGATTTTTTAGGCGAATAATGTGATGTATGTACACGATTCCAAAAAACAAACATCCTTAAATCTGAAAGGTGTTTTAGGTTTCCAAATGGGCTTGAAACTACAAGAAAATCAGACTATTTGGAGAACTGGGCTTATAACCGATATAGTGAAGTCAAAATCAGCACCAATTAATTGATTATCAATTAATTCAGGTTGGATTGGGATTTGTAAGGCAAGACCCCGGTTAAATTGTAATTGAACCGTTCAATTCAGTTCGAAGAGTAAAATTTTCCATAAATTCGGTCACAAAATTTCCCTGTTCTATATTTGGAATAAATCCTTCTCCAGAAAGCAGGGCATTCACTTGGACACTGGATCAGTGTGATGTAATACACTAAAGTCCAATAGTATATGGAGATCCGAAGATTGATTTCAAAAAATCCAATGATTCGGGAATGAAACTACCGCAACTCCAAAAAAGACAGTTCGCCCTGCGAAAACATGCTACAAAACCCGCCTCATCCTCGGTTTGAAATTCAAGGAAAGAAACCTTACCGACAGGTTACATCCATAAGGTACAGTTGACAAAAACAAAATACGCCGACAAAGAATTATTTGACTGGATCAAAGAGGCTTACGACAATCCCTAGAATTGATTCCAACCTGTCTCAAGAGGAAAAATCTTCTGATTTCATCAGAAGATTTTGTTTGGTTTTAGCCAAAAAGCTATTGTGCCCAGCTGTTTGGGATTGGATAAAAATAAAATTTTCTTTTTTTATTATCCTTCTATTTCCTTTACCAATTCGCCGTACCAAGATTCTCCAAATTTACGGATCAGTGCATCTTTCAGGAAAATGTAAAGTGGTACACCCAATTTGCCCCCCAGAACGCAGGCGGCACTGCATATATCCCATCTGTCGTAATTCAAGGCTTCAAACTCATCATATTTATTGATCCTGATGGGATAAAGATGACAACTGATGGGTTTTTTGAAAGTGGTTTTTCCATCTAAATATGCTTGCTCAATCCCACACTTTAAGACTCCTCTTTCATCATACAAAGCATATGCGCATTCCCTGTTCTCACCGATAGTAGGCGTTCCCTTATCTCCGTCTTTGTCAAACACCCAGGTTCCTTGTTTCTCGATCACTGCCCTTCCTTCCTCCGTGATATAGTCTTTGATCTGGGGATAAATTTCTTCAAGGATCCTCGTTTCCTCGTCTTCTAGAGGTGCACCAGCATCTCCCTCAACGCAACAAGCACCCTTGCACTTTTCCAAGTCACAGACAAAAAACTGTTCCTTGATGTCATCACTAATCACAGCATTTCCTACCAATATCATTTTAATCCTCTTCTAGTCGACCGCAAATATAATCATTGTGGGAGGTTATTTAGGCTCCTGACAAAATTGCTTTTTTTCAGCTTACCCAAAAACCACCAAAAAGGCCAAGATCCGTGGATCTTGGCCTTTTAAAAATTATCCAAGCCTTGTATTAATTTACCGCATTTATTCTTCCGGACATGGAAGAATGGTTGCCGCAGATATAAGGAGCAATTTGGACGGCCAAATTCTGGGTTAGTGTGAAAGTGATGTTCATTCCATCTACCTGATAATTGACCTGATTATCCTTTTCAAGAGTCCCCTCAACATTATTTTGTGATAGCAAAATGGTATTGCCAATGCCTAAAATCTGGAATGGATGTCCCGCTCCTGCATTATTGATAAACTGGTACCTGCTTCCGATCTTCAATGTTAGAGGTGCATTTTCCACGTTGAGATCGGTACTGATTCCAGAGCCTGTCACTGCGGTGAATACAAATGCCCTGGCACCAATATTGGTGAATGCAACTGTTCCCGAGATCGTCTCTATGACAGGCATTGGCTCCATCTCCTTTTTATCATCCGAGCAAGCTAAAAACAAAAGACCCGACACTAAGGTCAAAAGCAAAATATTCAGTTTTAAATTTCTTGTGCGTTCCATTTTTTTTAAAGCATATACGAGGGTATTTCCAAAATTGGATTGGGCAAAAAAAGAACCGTTCCAATTTCTTGGAACGGTTCAACCCAGCACTATGAAGAAAAGCATTAAGCCTTCTAATACCTAACCCACAGGTTTAAATTTTGTTTGTCACCAGAGTATTTTTTTTTAAAACCTGAATTCAAAACCGGCAGTCACAAATCTCGGTAGGCCAAGTCTGATTCCTTGAGGCCTTCTATTGGATATGTATCTTTCGTCAGTGAGGTTTTTTACCGTAAGATTAAAATTGGTGTTCCATTTCGCAACATTATAATTCAAAACGGCATCCATTACAAAATAAGAAGGGATCTGACCTATTTCTCCAGAAGAGCTAGATGCTACCGTATTCAATTCATCCGTAAATTGACTTGCTACAAAATTCCCATTCAACCTGGCCCCAAAACCAGATTGGGTTTCCAAAGTAAAAGCAGAATTGATGAAAAACTGTGGAGCATAGGGCGTTCTGTTTCCGGAGATATTGACCTCCTCGAGAAATCTATCCTCTGAAAAACTTGCATTTACGTAGGCGGCATTGAAATCATACATCAATTTGGTTTTTTTCATTCCAATTACCCTACTCAAATCAAATACAACAGCACCTTCAATTCCTTTGTGGTTTGTCGCTCCTCCATTCACCAAGCCCGTCCCCAGTCCACCTGAGGATTCGGAAACCGGGATGATTTGGTTTGAAAAATCCATGAAGAATCCGGTCATTTCCACAAAAATCCAATTGTTGATATCCGTGCGCAATCCGAGTTCATAGTTCCAGCTTTTCTCAGCGTCGAGCTGATATATTTCACCGACATTAGAAATGGCATCCTTCACTCTTGGCGGCGCAAATCCCCTGTGGGCTCCTCCAAAGACGCTAATTACTTGGGTTGGTTTGTAGTTGAAACCAATACCTGGAATGATTTCAGTGATGGCATTTCCCGCCATCAAAACTGTATCCCTGACCCCAATGCCCGGAAAGCTTCTCCTGTTGATGTCTCTTTCGTAATCAAAGTTTTCAAACCGGAGCCCGGCGCTCAGCAATAATTTGTCAGTGACATTGATTTTATTTTGTACATATCCACTGAGTGCATATCCTGTTCGGATTTCATCCTCCACCAAATTGCCACTCTGAACACCCACTTTGGTACCATTCACTCTTTGCTCATAAGCTCTTTCATATAGAAAACGGGTACCAACGATCAATTCATTTTTGGCTCCAAACAAGTCGTAATCGATCTCCAGTCGAGGTTCCAATCCTGCAACCTCAAATTGCCTGTCTCTGTTTCCTGTGGAATTTCTCATGAAAACCGCTCCACCGGGAACAGCCGTATCCCCCCAAGTAACGCCCGTCCAGTTGGCCGGCGGATTGTTTGAATTGGTGTTTCTTGTAAAATCCTGCCGGTTCCAATTACGGGTGGTCGTATATCCAAATGCAGTTGTTTTCAACCTGACATTCTTGTTAAAATCATATTGGTGGCTGAAGCTCAATGAATATCTTCTGACATCCAAGCGATCATTTGGTGCCATTCTTGTGAAATCCTCATTTCCAGCATCGAACATGGTTTGGGTCAACCCAATGTAGGTAGCGTCGGAAGTTTCATTGTAAATCCCAAGCTTTACACCCAAACTTGATTTGGGGTTGATGTTAAATAGTAATTTTGTATTAAAATCGGTGATATCAAATCCAACGTAACCGACTTGATCTGCGCGTTTTTTCAAAAGATTTACGGCAATTCCAGTGTTCCCAAAGGTATTGCCATAGGAAACCATTCCAGAAAAATAT
This sequence comes from Rhodonellum sp., assembly GCF_030656585.1. Lineage (NCBI taxonomy): Bacteria > Pseudomonadati > Bacteroidota > Cytophagia > Cytophagales > Cytophagaceae > Rhodonellum > Rhodonellum sp. The sequence continues at coordinate 107,780 of NZ_JAUSPP010000046.1, read as the reverse complement.
CCACCCTCCCCTGTTTGAATTTTGACTGCTCCTTCTTCTTCTTGGGGCGGATTGGCTGTGATGTAATTTACCACACCACCTATGGTTTGTGGACCATAAAGTACCTGTCCAGATCCTTTGAGAATTTCTACTCCCGTCATCCGATCAATGGCTGGAGAATAATACATTTCAGGCTCTCCATAAGGTGCTAAAGCAACGGGAATTCCATCTTCCATCACCAATACGGACCGGCTTCTGTCTGGATCCAAACCTCTGATCCCTATATTGACCCGCATGCCCACACCTTCTTCATCCACAACATGTACCCCCGGGGATCTTCTGATCGCTTCATTTCCACTAATCGGATTGAGTGCTTTCAATTCTTTTTGATCTATATAGGAAACTGATCCCGGAACCCTACTGAAAATCCTATCCTTATCTGCGATGACGGTGATTTGTGGCATTTCTACACCGATTTCTTCAAAAACCAAATCGAGTTTATTCAATTGGCCCAATGTCACATTCACTTCTTTTGTAAAGCTTTTAAAACCAACGGCAGAGATTTTGATCGAATAATCCCCGTCTGGGAGATCAAAAATCTGGAAAGACCCATCCAAATTGGTATAGGTGCCTTTAACTGTCCCCAACACCAAAATATTGGCAAAAGGAATGGTTTCTCCATCAAGGGAGGTTACTTTCCCGGAAATGGAAACTGATTTTCCTTCATTTTCATTGGAGATTAACCCAGTTGCCTGGGAGAAATTGGTAAATATGAGTGGAGTCAAAACCACCGCCAAGAGCACTGTGTAAATGTATTTCATACAACAATCCATTATTGTTATTTGGATTTAATTTAAATAATGATGCAAATCTATTATCTATTTAAACTTAATCCAAATAAGGATTGAGTAATTTTAATTGGATTTTTCTTTCAAACCCCAAAAAATATAGATTTCATCAATCCACTTCAATTTAGAAGGTTCGACTTCCCCTATTCCACCTTTTTGACCGAAACAAAATTTGAAAAAAAAAAGACACTTGCAGCGCATTGGAATAAAATCCTTTTATTTGCGAAGTGCAAGCCGACTTGTCGCTGTTTTCTTTTGGTACCACCGAAAGAAGAGGGAGGAAAGTCCGGGCAACGTAGAGCGCCATACTTCCTAACGGGAAGGAGCTTTGCTGGTGACGGCAAGGTTACAGACAGTGCCACAGAAAATATACCGCCCGGGTCTGGTGAAAACCTAAACCGGGTAAGGGTGAAAAGGTGGGGTAAGAGCCCACCGCCCCGACAGTGATGAAGGGGGCAAGGCAAACCTTATGGGTTGAAAGATCAAATAGGCTCCGGTCCAAGGGCTGCTCGTCCAATCCCATGTCGATATTTTTATCGATACGGGAAACCGGAGTGGGTAGATCGATTGAGCCAGAGCGCGAGTTCTGGCCTAGATAAATGGCAAGTGTCCCGTTTTGCGGGAAACAGAACCCGGCTTACAGGCTTGCACTTTTACTTTAAAACAATCCAGGAAATTATGTCGAAAATTCTGATCATAGATGATGAAAAAGTCATCAGAGCTACCTTAAAAGAAATCTTGGAATATGAAAAATACCAAATTTTCGAAGCCCAAGACGGAGAGCAAGGATTGAAAATGATTCAAGAAGAAGAGTTTGACCTTGTTCTGTGCGATATAAAAATGCCCAAAATGGATGGCATTGACGTTCTGGACCAAGTTGCCCTATTGGAAAAACAGCCCCAATTCATCATGATCTCCGCACACGGCAGCATTGAAACTGCGGTAGAAGCAACCAAAAAAGGAGCTTTCGACTTTATTTCCAAACCACCGGATCTCAACAGACTTTTGTTGGCGGTCCGCAATGCATTGGACAAGAAAAACCTGGTTTCAGAAACCAAGGTCCTTAAGAAAAAACTTTCCCAAAAATTCGATATGGTCGGAGAATCACCGGCCATCAAACAGGTGAAAGAAACCATCGAGAAAGTTGCGCCAACGGAAGCTAGGGTACTGATCACCGGTCCAAACGGCACCGGCAAGGAATTGGTCGCCCATTGGCTTCACAGCAAGAGCAATCGCTCTGACGCTCCATTTGTGGCGGTAAACTGCGCTGCGATCCCTTCTGAATTGATAGAAAGTGAACTTTTTGGTCATGAAAAAGGAGCCTTTACCTCTGCCATGAAGCAAAGACAGGGTAAATTTGAACAAGCGGATCATGGAACCTTATTTTTGGATGAAATAGGCGACATGAGTCTATCGGCCCAGTCCAAAGTGCTTCGTGCCCTCCAAGAACACAAAATTACGCGTGTCGGCGGGGACAAAGACATCAAAGTGGATGTGCGGGTATTGGCGGCAACCAACAAAGATCTGAAAAAAGAAATAGAGGAGGGAAATTTTCGGGAGGATCTTTACCACCGCTTGAGTGTGATCCTCATACAGGTGCCACCATTGAAGGATCGTAAGGAAGACATTCCGCTATTGGTGGATAAATTCCTCGATGATATCGCAAAAGAATATGGAACGGCCAAGAAAGAAATTTCCAAGGAAGCCATCAAAAAACTCCAGGAGTTTCCATGGACTGGAAATATTCGGGAACTGCGTAATGTTGTGGAAAGATTGGTGATTCTAGGAGAAAAAACAATCTCCTTAGAGGATATAAAAAAATATGCTGACTATTGACGGTCAGCATATTTTTATACTTTTACTTCCTTTGAATCCAACGCCTTTGAATAAGCAGGGCAAGGTCTACTTGAAGCGCATGCACTAAGTACCATTATTCCAGCTGCTAACACTATAATTGCTAATCTTTTCATACTTTTTAAATTTCTAATATCAAATATGTTTATTTACTAATTGAATACAAAATTAATTCAGCATTAAATTACAGCCCCTCAACTCGCTGTTGTCAAACCTTCCCAAAACCTCCAGCATGCCATCCGGGTCGATTCTACCCAAATCCTGTGTTTCCAAAAAGGCACAAGAATAAAAGTTTGCCAAGTCAATAATATTGACACCTCCTTGACTTCTGTTGGACCAAGAAAAAGGGTCATTGACATCCCGGATAAGAACGCGCATGGTGGGCGGCAAATTATATTTACCATCCCCTTTTGAATAGGCCTGTGACATCAATTCCGTCATCCCATACTCCGAATGGATTAAATCCAATCCAAAACCGGTTTTTAACAGTTGATGGATTTCCTCCCTGATCATTTCCTTTCTCCTCCCCTTCATGCCTCCCGTTTCCATTACGATCAAATTGTCCATTTTGGGTAGTTCATGTCCACCTTCCACGAGATCCAATAAACCAAAAGTAACCCCAAGCAGCAGAACTTTCCTTTCTCCACTTTTAAGGAAATGGAGTTTTTCGACCAATTCCTGATGGTTGTACAAATAAAATCCTGAATGCGCAGATCCGGATTCCTGAATAAAGTAATCGGCCATCCTGACCAAGGAACTTCCTTTTCTTTCCAAGTAAGAAGGCAACAATGCCAAAACATGAAAATCCTTAATGGATCCATATTCCCGCTCAAACAGATGCAAGGAATGCTCAAGATAAAACTCCTCAGACCAAATATAGTGCCTACTTGTGATCATTCCGGTGGTTCCGCTACTGGAATAAAACTCCTCTGAATCTTTAGGCCTCCCACTGATCACTTGATGTTCCTTGAAAAAACCAATCGGAAGAAAGGGAATTTCCTCTATGGTTGTGACGGAAGCCAGGTTTATCTTCCTGGCGTCAATATAAGCCTTGTAAATGGGGTTGTTCCTCGCTTGAAATTCAAAAAGCTCCAAAGCTCGATCTTGGAAATCACCAAAATCCATTTGAAGCAATCTCTCGGAAAAACTTTTGAAATAATTCATCGTTTTATAATTTGTCTTGGCAAAATTGAACAACTTTACAATTGCCAGAATTCTTGTAAATTTAGAGGAGCATGATGAGTGTAAAAAATTTTACCTACAATTTATTGTTTTTAATCCTGCTGGGATCATGCATTTCCCCACCGGATAATTTCCCCTCCGTTCCAGAAGTGGCTTTTAAGGGTATGGAATTTGTTTCCACCAATAGCTCCGACTCCTTGATTGTCTCCATTACTTTCAAGGATGCCGAAGGAGATCTTGGACTCAATGCAACGGATGTGGATCCCCCCTTCAATGCCTTGGAATTCAAAAGGGACAATACAGGAGCGCTGATTCTCTACGGTAAACGTCCCTCAGAGGCTCCTCAATTCAACCCAATAGATTGGGCAGTCAATCCCACAGTCAACAATATTGTCGTTCGGGATACCGTTTGGGTCGAACAAAATCAAAATCACAACAATATCTTCGTTAAATTCTTTATCAAACGAAATGGGGTATTCAGTGAATTTCGCTGGGAAAATCCCCCATTTTACACCACCTTCAACGGTCGATTCCCAAGGATCCTGAACAACAACAATACCCAGGCTGTGGAAGGCACCATCAGGTATTCAATGCTCTCCTTTGGTTGGCAATCCCTATTCAGAAATGACACCATAAGGATAGATGTTCAGATTCAGGACAGAGCGCTCAACAAAAGCAATATTGTATCCAGTCCTGAAGTAACCCTTTCCCAAATTTCAAGAAGGTAGGTTTTTGAGTGAAACTGAATTTTTTTTTTGGGAATCCCTTAAACCCAAAACCTAATATAGGTTTCCAAATGGGATTGAACCTCAAAGAAAATCAGACGATTGGGAGAACAAATTCCGATACCAATAGGGCGCAGTTAAAAATAGCAAATACCCAATTGATTACCAGTCAATTACAATATTGAATTGTGTTCCCAATGCATAAAACAGGTTAAAACAGATCCAGCTCGAAGCATCATCAGGATTGTTTCATAGCCTTGCACAAAAAAAGACCCATAAAATATTTTATGGGTCTTTTTTTGTGCAAGGCTATTACTTAAATTTCCGGGAATCTTATGGGATCCACTTCACTCATCATTTCATATATTTTTTCCACGACATCTTCCACTGATGGTTTTGAGAAATAATCTCCGTCGGAAGAATACGCTGGTCGATGTGCCTTTCCCGCCAATGTGGCTGGCTCAGAATCAAGATAATAGAATGCCTTTTGGCCTTCTATCACCTGCTGCATCATGAATGCAGAAGCTCCTCCTGGCAAATCCTCATCAGTAAACAAAACCCTATTGGTCTTCTTCAACGATTCTGCAATCATCCCATCGGTATCGAATGGCAGCAATGTCTGCACATCAATGACCTCTATGTCTATCCCCATTTGCAGCAATTCTTCCGCTGCACTCATGACGATTCTACACATCGATCCATAAGTGACCACAGTGATGTCATTTCCTTCCCTGAGCACTTCTGGTTTACCCAATGGAACCCTGAATTCTCCAATATTGGAAGGCATTTTCTCCTTAAGTCTATAGCCATTCAGGCACTCAATCACCAATGCCGGTTCATCGGCTTTAATTAGGGTATTGTACATTCCTGCCGCCTGGGTCATGTCCCTCGGTACGCAGATCAACATTCCCCTGAGGGAATTCAAAATCATTCCGATCGGCGAGCCCGCATGCCAAACCCCCTCCAATCGATGGCCTCTGGTTCTGACGATCAAAGGTGCTTTTTGTCCTCCTTTTGTCCTGTATTGCAAGCAGGCAAGATCATCGGCCAAGGTCATAAGCGCATAATACAAATAGTCCAAATATTGAATTTCGGCCATCGGCCTTAATCCTCTCAAAGCAGCTCCTATTCCTTGCCCAATAATGGTACATTCCCGGATACTGGTATCGGTTACCCTCAATTCGCCAAATTTTGATTGTAATCCGGCAAATGCCTGATTGACATCTCCGATCTTACCGACATCTTCGCCGAAGGCAAAAAACCGCGGATCTGTGGCAAGTAAATTATCGAAACAGGCTTGGAGTATTTCACGGCCATCGACCAGAGAAGCATCATCGGCATATTCAACCGCGATGGGCTGTATATTGCCAACCCTATCTTCAGACTGACTGTATAAATGGCTGCTGTAACGATCTTCATTGATGGCTTGCTGATTTTGATACCAAGTCCTCAGTTCCGTTTTTATGCTTTCCGGTTCACTACGAAGCATCCATAAGACTCTTCGTACCGTACTGATCACATCCTTCCTGATTGGATTGAGCGTTTTGTTTAGTTCTTCTGCTATTTGTACGAATTTGGTTGATGTGGAAGGAAGGTTCTTGATTAAACTCACAGCTTCTTCCAATTCCGTTTTGATCCCTCCAGCAAATGCTTTCCAAGCGCTTTCTTTCGCTTCTTTCACGAAAGTCTTGGCTTCCTTTTCTATACGATCGAGATCTTCTTCGGTTGCAACCTCTTTGTTGATCAAGTACTCTTTAAATTTTAGGATACAATCGTTTTCCAATTCCCAAGAAAGTCTTTCCTTGCTCTTGTACCTTTCATGGGATCCGGAAGTGGAATGCCCCTGAGGCTGGGTCATTTCTATCACATGGATCAATACCGGCACATGCTCTTCCCGAGCGATCCTTGCGGCATTCTCATAGGTTCGGTCCAAACCTTCTATATCCCAACCTTTTACCACAAAAATCTCATACCCAGCTTGGTCGTCATTTCTCTGGAAACCTCTTAATATTTCAGAAATACTCCCTTTTGTGGTATGGTATTCATTTGGAACAGAAATTCCATACCCGTCATCCCAAACCGATACGACCATTGGCACTTGTAGCACGCCGCCCGCATTGATCGTCTCAAAAAACATACCTTCTGAGGTAGAGGCATTCCCAATAGTTCCCCATGCCACTTCATTTCCATGATTACTGAATTGCTTGAGGTGTTGGATTTCCTTGTTTTGACGGAATAATTTCGACGCATAGGCCAATCCCAAAAGTTTTGGCATCTGGGCTGCAGTGGGAGAAATATCCGCTGAAGAGTTTTTCATTGCAGACAACTCCTTCCACGTCCCATCATCATGGAGAAAACGGGTAGCAAAGTGCCCGTTCATCAACCTTCCTGCAGACGCTGGTTCGGCCTTTACATCTGTATGTGCGTACAACTGTGCAAAATACCCTTCGATCGTCAACTCACCTATGGCGAGCATAAAAGTCTGATCTCTATAATATCCCGAGCGAAAATCTCCAGCTTTGAAGTGTTTTGCCATTGCTATCTGGGCCATTTCCTTTCCATCACCGAAAATCCCGAACTTGGCTTTCCCCATAAAAACCTCTTTTCTCCCCATCAGGGAAGCTTGACGGCTCACTTGGGCCAAACGGTAATCTTTCAGAAGTTGCTCTTTATCAAGCACTTTTAGGTTTTTGTTTTTTGATAATGTTGCCACTACAGTCATGTTTAGATGAACTAAAAGTTAATTTGGGTTTACTGCACGCTTTGTGCAAGTATTTCAAAAATAATTAAATTTGCTATTTTAACAAAGCTCCAGACAGAATGATTGTGAATTTTTTTGAAGATAAATTTTATTTAAAATACTTAAAAATTACATAAACAAAATTTTATTTTGATTTTAAATAATTCAAGGTTTTTTTTAAATACAATTAATTCATTCCGCCAACGGAAACAAAGGCTAAATCATATTTAAAAACTGTCGGAATTATTCCTCATTAAACTTTAAAAGTTGAAATAATATGAAGTTAAATGTACTTGAATAAAATTAAATTTCAAATAGGTCCCGATTTCCTATTTGAATCAAAATAAGTGATCGGATTGTGTTCTGAAAATGGATTCCCTTATTATATTTACGCACACTATTTAATAACCCAAATTACAACTTTATGATAATCGGTGTTCCAAAGGAGATAAAAAACAATGAAAACAGGGTTGCCCTCACCCCTGCAGGCGCAAAAGAACTTGTCAAAAGAGGACATACCGTGTATGTTCAGCACAATGCAGGTGAAGGTAGCGGATTTACAGATGCGCATTACACACTGGCAGGTGCTTTGGTACTCGCTTCTATTGAAGAGGTTTACGGTGTTGCCGAAATGATTATCAAAGTAAAGGAACCCATTGAGCCAGAATACAAACTGATCAAGGAAGGTCAATTGCTTTTCACCTATTTTCACTTTGCCTCCTATGAGCCTTTGACCAAGGCGATGATCGCGAGCAAAGCTGTTTGTTTGGCTTATGAAACCGTTGAAAAAACAGATAGGTCTTTACCCCTTTTGGTACCCATGTCTGAAGTAGCTGGTAGAATGGCGATTCAAAAAGGAGCCAACTACCTTGAAAAACCACTTGGAGGAAGAGGTATCCTTCTTGGTGGTGTTCCAGGTGTTTTGCCTGCCAAAGTACTTATTCTTGGCGGTGGTATCGTGGGCACACAAGCAGCTTGGATGGCCGCCGGTCTTGGAGCTGACGTCACCATTATGGATGTTTCCCTGCAAAGGATGCGCTATCTTGCAGACGTGATGCCTGCAAATGTAAAAACCATGATGTCCAATGAATACAACATCAGGGAAATGATTAAAGATGCCGATTTGATCGTCGGAGCAGTTTTGATCCCTGGTGCAAAAGCTCCACATTTGATCACCCAAGACATGTTGAAGGACATGAAACAGGGAGCAGTCGTGGTGGATGTGGCTGTGGATCAAGGAGGTTGCATCGAAACATGCAAACCAACTACGCATGAAAACCCAACTTACGTGATAGAAGGTGTGGTGCATTACTGTGTGGCCAATATGCCGGGTGCAGTGCCTTATACTTCGACTTTGGCGCTGACCAATGCGACACTACCCTATGCCATTCAATTGGCGGATAAGGGGTGGAAAAAAGCAGCTCAGGAAAACCCAGAGTTGATCCCTGGTTTGAATATCATCAACGGAGACATTGTTTTCGAAGGTGTGGCTCAGGCTTTCAATGCGCCTTACGTACCTGTAAATAAATATTTGGTGGATTAATTTTTTTCACCATAAAACATTAAAAAACCCTCGAAGCCTCATGCTTTGAGGGTTTTTTGATTTAAAATTTGGGGTCTTTTTTTTTAAAACCAATAACCAATAACATAGAATCCCAAATTCGGTATTTCAACCAGAAATATGCATTCCGTTTCCTACTGGGCCTAAAACTTAAAGAAAATCAGGCTATTGGGAGAATGATGCGTAGCGCCGAGATTTGGCGAAGTCAAAAAAAGTTGACAACTCACTGATTTTTAGGAATTTCAGATTAGAATAAAATTGGTAATGCGTAACAAGGGTTTAATGGAAAAACTAAAGTGGGAAGACCAGACCAATTCCATTCTGAGTCAATTCCAGTTTATTGAAAATCTTGGGAAGGTTTTGTCCGTTCTGGTTATGAAAAACGTACATGACCACATCAAATCCCATCAAAAAAGCTCCTTGAAGCACGATAGACTTGCCAAAACCCTTGAATTGGTCTTTTTCCAACCTTTTCCCCCGTTCCAAAAGAAACAAGCCTCCTGCCATATAAGCCACATCAAGCGCCGCATTGACCAATAGGATTTTTTCTATCCCCTGCTGCGCCTCCATTGTTGCCCAAAATTCCGAGTTGGGAATTTCCTTGGTCGCTTGGTAGTACCCAAAACCAGCAATGGCCAAGTTGACCGAATTCCAATAAATATTCATTTGATGGAAACCTTTTGTTTCACCGCTTGTCCTACCGGCCATTACCCCACCTACAGCCATATTTCCAGCAGCCCACAAACCCAGAATCAGCATTCCTTTTTTGTTGTAATCCACACGGGTCTGATTGAATTCTGTCGCTCCCCTTTCATTCTGGGCATGGGCAAATCCAAAACTGACCGCCATCAAAATTAACACCAACCAAAATCGATTTGATTTGTCGTTTGTTTTCATAAATATCAGATTAATAATAAGTGTTTATCAAAAGCATATTTAAACAATCGCATTCCGAAAACTACAAGTACAACTGCTGTCACCCTATTTAAGTTTTTCATGACCTTGGGCGTAACCAAAGGCCTGATCTGCTTTGCAATATAGGCTTTCAATAAATCAATGCTGAATACCGTCAGCAATAAGCCGGTGTAATACACGAACACGTCCACTTTCCGGAAATCCGACTTGAGGTTGACAAGTCCAGCGATTGAGATCCAAAAAAGCAAAACAAATGGATTGATGCCATTGATGCCGAAACCCTTCAGAAACCCCATCTTTTTTAGTGGTTTGGCGATGGGAATGCCTCCGGAATTGGGTCTTAAAGGCGCCTTTTTAAAAAAAGTAACGACTCCGAATCCAATCAAAACGACCCCACCAAAATAACCCAATACAATTTCGAACATCGGGTTTTGAACAAATAAGCTTACCCCAAAATAAGTGATCACCACATAAAGCAAATCACTGGTAAAGATCCCGAGCGCTACGATGGCTGCATACCTGAAACCGCTTTCGATGCTGCTCTGGATTAATGTAAAAAAGACCGGACCGATCATAGCGGACAATATCATGCCCATACTCAAACCTTCTAACAAAGCTTGGCTCATAAATCAATATTATTTACTTTCAAAAAATAAAGCCATGCCTCTGCTTTTTCTCCTTTTAGCACCCTGGGAAATTTGTTTTGACCTCCCTCTTTTCCCTGTTCCCTCATCCAATTGTAAAAAATAGAGGGTGAAAGAACCGTTAAATGAACAGCTTTCAATGCATGTTGTCTTTCTACCCCATAATCGTCATTCAGGGTCATTAAATGTGAGTCAATCCTTTTTAATAGATCTTCTTTGCTAACGGAGTCGTCGGTTCCCACAAACCAATGGTGCGCAAAAAGCCCTTCATGTGCAAGTCCCAAAACCGTAAACTCACGGACATTTAAATTCAGTTCCTCCGAAACCAGTTCGATGGCATGATTCATATTGTCCACAGAAAGATGTTCGCCGCAAAGACTCAAAAAATGCTTTGTTCTTCCTGTGATGACGATTTCACATTTTTCTTTGGAAACGAATCGAATCACATCACCGATCTGATACCGCCATGCGCCTGCGCAGGTCGTGATCAACAGTGCATAATCCACACCTTCTTCCACCTCGTCGATTTTAAAGGTTTGGGGATCTTCGCGTAACTCTCCTTCCTCATTAAAATTTTTCTCATTGAATGCAATAAACTCAAAGAAAACCCCCTGATTCAGCACCAATCTCATGGACCTTTGCTTTGGGATGGCTTGATAGGCCAAGAAACCTTCGGAAGCCAAGTAGGTTTCCATATAGACAAGGGGCTTTTCCAACAGCTTTTCAAAACCCTTTCTGTAAGGTTCGAAGGAAACTCCTCCATGTACGTAAATCATCAAATTGGGCCAGATGTCGTGAATGGTTTTGAGCTGATATCTTTGGATGATTTTTTCCAGTAGGATCTGAAGCCAGGCAGGCACACCTACGATGATCCCAATATCCCAGTTCGGGGCTTCTTCAACGATTTGATCCAGTTTTTCTCCCCAATTTTTGTTTTTAGAGATTTTGTTTCCCGGTTTATAAAAGCGCTGGAACCAAATCGGAAGGTTTCCTGTGGTAATCCCACTGAGATCTCCGGAAAAAAAAGTCCCGTTAAAATCCAAATCTGTGCTGCCTCCCAGCATCAAAATTCCCTTGGTAAAAAGATTGTCAGGCAAATCATATTTTGAAAGCGTTAACATCTGTCGTACACCAACTTTACGGATGGCTTTGACCATGTCTTTGGTGATGGGAATGTATTTGGAAGAAGCACCAGAAGTTCCCGATGTCAGCGCAAAATATTGGATAGCACCCGGCCAAGTGATGTTCTTCTCTCCATTTTTCAACCGGTGCCACCACTCCTCATAAATCTTTTCGTAATTGTAGATGGGTATATTCTTTGAAAAAGCTTGGTAAAAATCGCCGTTTTCTTTTTTGAAGAACTTCAGTATTTGATCAAAATGATATTTTTTAGCTATTTCGGTATGCCTGGCTTTGATCATTAAATTTCTCAGCTCATTCTTTTGGATCTCCAAAGAGGAACTGAATTCCTGCTCCAATGCGCTCCTTAATCTGATGCCTTTTTTTAGCAATGTCCCCAATATAGCCATATCTTTGTTTTCAGAGTTTAACTGTTTTTTTAATCAAATTTAGAGGAATGAGTATTAAAGAAAATCTTATTGGCATTAAAAAAGATTTTGTTCACCCGGATTGTCTCCTGGTGGCCGTTAGCAAAACCAAACCTGTCCCACTTTTACAAGAAGCCTATGATGCCGGCATCAGGGATTTTGGGGAAAATAAAGTCCAGGAAATCCTGGAAAAACACGCCCAATTGCCCTCTGACATCCGCTGGCACATGATCGGACACCTTCAATCCAACAAAGTCAAAAACATTGCTCCTTTTATCTACTTGATCCATGGAGTGGATTCTTTCAAACTTTTGAAGGAAATCAACAAACAAGCAATAAAAGCAGACAGAACCATCTCCTGCCTTCTGCAGATTCATATCGCCAAGGAAGAAAGTAAGTTCGGTTTTGACAAAGCAGAACTGGAAGATATGCTGGGTAGCCCGGAGATTCACCAACTCGAAAACGTAAAGATAATTGGATTGATGGGAATGGCCACATTCACCGAAAATGAGTCTGTCATCAGGAAGGAATTCAGAGGGTTGAAAACATTGATGGAGGAGCTGAATCAAATGGATTTGCCTTCAAATTTCGACCTGAAAGAAATATCGATGGGTATGAGTGGCGATTATCGAATAGCACAAGAAGAAGGGAGCACCATGGTTAGGATAGGAAGCGCTATTTTTGGTCAGAGGAACAATCATTGAAATGAAAAAAGGAAAATACATCCGCCTGGCAGCTATTTTGGGGGCATTGGCCGTTGCAATCGGCGCATTTGGTGCACACGGCCTTTCGTCCATTCTCGAAAGTACAGGCAAACAAGACACTTTTGAAACTGCCGTCAATTATCATTTTTATCATGTCTTTGCGATTTTCGGCACCGCCATTCTTTTCGAAATATTCCCCGAAAAAACGCTCTTAAAAAAATCCATTTGGCTTTTTTTCGTTGGCATCATCATCTTCTCAGGTTCTCTGTATATCCTTGCCCTGACGGGAATAAATATCTTAGGAGCGATCACTCCTTTAGGTGGAGTCGCATTCATTTTGGGCTGGACCCTGTTGTTTTGGTCTTTTAAAAATCCCAAAAAATGATCGAGGATGCCAAGTAAATCATTCATTTCCTTATTATTCCTGTTGACTTTCCAGTTCGCCTTTGGGCAGGAGGAGGCAATCAAAAAAAGGTACCAAGGCCTTGATGAACTTTTGGGGGAGACTTCTTTCTTCGAAAACCACTTGACGGGATTTATGCTTTATGATCTTGACAGCCAATGGGTGATGTTTGAAAAAAACAGCCATATCAATTTCATCCCGGCTTCCACTATCAAGTTGCTGACCTTTTATGCGAGCCTCGTCACCTTAGGTGACAGCATCAATACCTTCCGATATGTTGCCAATGGGGATGAAATCACCATTTGGGGGACCGGTGATCCTTCTTGGGGGTATGACATACTTCCCCAACCAAAAATCAAGGAGTTTTTGGCTCCATACAAAAAGATTAACTTTTCCGATCAAAACTGGAATTCAACTGCTTTCGGATATGGCTGGCAATGGGACGATTATTATTATGCTTACTCTTCCGAAAGATCTCCATTTCCCATCTTTGGAAATCTGGTCACCATCAGCCATTCAAATAACATCCCCCGGGTATCCCCTACTCTTTTCAAAAACTCCCTTTCCGTGACGGATAAGGAAATGAAAGGAATAGAAAGGGATTTCCGTTCAAATGCATTTTATTACAATCCGAAATTATACATCCCTAAAAAGGCAGCTGTTCCATTCATCACCTCTCCGGAAGTATTCGTGGAATTGGCCAGTGCAACCTTGCAAAAACCCATTCAACTGGTAAAAGATGTTCTGCCCCAGGGACACAAAGTATTCAGGGGCGGAAACATTCGGCCATTATGGTCCGAAATGCTCCAGGAAAGCGATAATTTTATTGCAGAGCAATTGCTCATGATGGTCTCAGATCAGATTTTGGGTCAAATGAACACCGAGCGGGCGATCGATTACATCCTAAAAACCTACCTCATGGATTTACCAGATCGTCCACAGTGGGTGGATGGCTCAGGACTTTCCCGACACAATCTGGCCACGCCGAGAAGCATGGTTGACTTAATGGTAAAGATTGAAGATCTCCTTCCCAGAAATCAATTGATGCAGCTGCTTTCGCAAGGCGGAATCAGTGGTACGCTAAAAAACAATTACAAAGCCCCTCGACCTTATGTGTTTGCAAAAACCGGAACCATCAGCAACAACCACAGCATGGTGGGGATCATTCGAACGAGCCGAAATAAATTTTATGCATTTGCTTTCATGAACAATAATTATTTGAATAAGGCCAGTGAAATCCGTCGAGAAATGGAGAAAGTATTGGTTTATGTCAGAGATTCCTTTTAATTGAAATATGGACAAAAGAATTTTCCTCAAGACACTCGGATTGGGATTAGGAAGCCTTCCCTTGGTTTCCTTCATGGGTGAAAACACCAACGAGCCCAATGCAAAAACCCTTTTGCCGAAAGCATTTCAAAAAGGGGATACCGTAGGATTGATCAGCCCTTCCGCTGCTACCGCCGAAAGGATTCAGTTTCAATTTGCCCAGGAAGCATTGGAAGCATTGGGACTTCATGTGAAATTGGGGGATAATTTAAAAAACCGAAGAGGTCATCTCGCCGGGACTGATAATGAAAGAGCCGCAGACCTAAACGGGATGTTTTCGGACAAGGAAGTAAAGGCCATCATATGCATCAGAGGTGGTTCTGGGGCTGCAAGGATACTTCCCCTGATCGATTTTTCTTTGATCAAAAAAAACCCTAAACCACTCATTGGATATTCCGACATTACCGCCCTGCACAATGCCATCCATGCCAAAACAGGTTTGATCACCTTTCATGGGCCCAACGGCTCGGGAAGTTGGAACAGCTTTAATGTAAAACAGTTTGAGGATATGTTTTTCAAGCAAGAACAAATCCTATTCGAAAACGAGCAAATCAAGGGAGACGACCTGGTCATCAAACAAAACCGAATACAAACCATCACTTCCGGTAAAGTCAGCGGCAAAATTCTTGGTGGAAACCTCACTGTTTTGACGGCATTGTCCGGCACCCCCTACCTTCCGGATTTCAAGAATTCCATCCTGTTTTTGGAAGATGTCGGTGAGGAGCCTTACAAACTGGACCGCATGTTTAGCACACTTAAATTAAACGGAACCCTGAATAAGATCAAGGGCTTTATTTTCGGTCAATGTTCGGATTGCAACCCGTCAGGCGGATATGGTTCGTTGACATTGGATGATATCTTGGATGATTACATTCTCCCTTTGGGAATTCCAGCTTACAAAGGCGCCATGATCGGACATTTGCCCAAGCAATTCATCATTCCGGTGGGTGCTGAAGTAGAGATGGATGCGGACAGGGGGATTTTCACCTTACAAAAAACGATTTTTCAAAAATAAAATTGAATAATTCATGAAAAAACCCTTATTCAGAATCCTGATTGTGGGTTCTATATTTTCACTTCAAATGGCCTGCGTCAGCTTGCAGCCTACTAGTACCGATCAAAAAGGCACCAAATCAATGGAAAATCAAGAATATACTTATCTCGCACTTGGAGATTCCTATACTATAGGAGAAGGTGTCGAAGAATCGGGTCGATATCCAAATATTACAAGATCCCTGTTGGCAAAAGAAGCCATCTTTTTTTCCAAACCCATGATCATTGCCAAAACAGGTTGGACCACAGATGAATTGGCGAAAGGAATAGAGGCTGCAAATATCCAAGGAAACACCTATGACATGGTGACTTTGTTGATTGGAGTCAACAATCAATACAGGGGAAGACCGGTTGAGAATTATAAGGAAGAATTCAGGAGCTTGCTTTTGGATGCAATTGCTTTTGCCAAAGGCGATCCCAACCGAGTGGCAGTGATTTCAATACCGGATTGGGGTATCACCCCTTTTGCCAAAACGAGAAGTACCGATCAGGACAAAGTCGGACGTGAAATCGACGCATACAACACTGCCAAAGAAGAAATAGCAGAAGAATTAAAGGTGCATTTTATAGAGATCACCCAAGAATACCGCCAAATCGGGGCTTTGCCTGAAATGGTGGTTTCCGACAATCTACATCCCAGCAAATTGGTTTATGAGAGATGGTCGAAAAAGTTGACTGCAACGATATTGGCCTCCATGGAATTTAGGTAATAAAAAAAACTCCCACGAAGACCTATTGGCCTTTGTGGGAGTTTAAATTATTGGGAGAAAATTTTTATTTTCCTTTGGGAAGAACATTCGAAATCAATGACACTTTTTCGATTGGTTCTGAGGCGTTGGAATAAATCCTGACCACACTGTTTTGTTTTCCCATTTTACCAGCGGAATTGAAGCTGATCTTCAACTCAGAGGATTTTCCAGGAGCGATTGGTTCCTTTGGCCACTGAGTTGCAGTACACCCGCAAGTAACAGCCACATTGGAAATGATCAAAGGTGCAGTACCTGTGTTTTGGAAAACGAATGTATGTTCCACCTTGTCTCCCTGTGTAAGATCTCCAAAATCAATGGATTTTTCTTTAAGGGTCAAAACTGGACCAGTTTGTTGTTCTTGGGCTTGTGCGGCAAAAACCACCAAGGCCATCACCATAAATAAAGCTAGCTTTTTCATACTATAGATTTGTTTAATTTAATTCGTTATTTTCTTCATTTGAGTAAAACCTTTGGTGAAAATTCACCAGGAAAAGCTCCTTGGTTGCTCTTGTCACCGCAGTGTAAAGCCAACGTAGATATTCCTTGTCTACTTGTTCTTCAGTAAGATATCCTTGATCCACGAAAATGCCACTCCATTGTCCTCCTTGGGATTTATGACAAGTCAATGCATACGCAAATTTGACTTGTAAGGCTGAAAGATATGGATCTTTTTTTATCAGCGCCATTCTTTCTGACTTATTGGCAACGTCTGCATAATCTTCGGCAACTTGTCGATAAAGGGATTTGTATTCCTCTGGAGACAAGGCCGGTGTGGAACTATACAGTGTATCCAAAATCACTTTGGCTTCAAAGAACGGTTCTTCGGGGTAATCAATCAATCTTAATTCCAATGTAGCAAATCTAAGGCCATATACTTCTTCGAAGGATCGGATTTTCACCACCTCTGCAAAATCCCCATTGGCAAGAAAATTAACTTTTTCGGAATCAGCCATATAGGTATAATTGTTCTTCACAATCATCAAAAGATCACCAGCATTGATCTCATCTTCAAAGAAATGAATCATCTGACGGATATACCTATTGTATTGTACGGCGGATTTATTGGAACGGGTGATCACAATTGTGTTTTCAGTACCAAATTTTTCATAAGCATACCGCAAACCTTCCTCAAGCCTTTCTCCAGTCATTTTGAAAAAATCCCTAAAACCTTTGGTTGTGAAAATAATCCGGGGCTTGTCCTTCGTGATTTCGCCCCTGAGTTGGGTGGCATTGTATAGGATGCCCGAACTCAATTGCTGTCTCATGACTTCGGTCAATTCAGTATCCTGAACCTGAAGTCTAAAATTTCTGATCAGGTAATTCGTGTCCAAACCTGGACTGTTGGTACTTCCCACAGGTGGCAGTTGGGCGGTATCTCCCACCAGCAATAAGCGATTGCTGGATTCTTGGAACACATACTGGATAAGGTCACGCAATAGGCTTCCGCTTCCCCCACCATCATCGTTGAGCATGGAAGACTCATCCACAATAAAGATGGTGTCTTTGTAATAATTCTTTTGCAATTCAAACCTTAGGCCGACTTCACCAGCTTCGCTGTTGGGACGGTAAATGATTTTATGGATCGTGAAACCAGACTTCCCACTGTAATTGCTCATGACCTTGGCGGCGCGTCCTGTTGGAGCCAAGAGTACTGATTTTAACCTTAAAGCAGGCAACGACCGGACCAAGGCTGAAATGACGGATGTCTTTCCTGTTCCAGCATACCCCCGGAGAACGAAAACATAAGAATCCCTAACCTTTGCCGTGAGGAACCCATCCATCTTGGAGAAAAACAATTCCTGTCCCTGGGTTGGGACATGTGGGAAATTTCTTTTGATCAGAAGAGAGGCTTTTATTGCCTCTTGATTATCTTTACCATCCATCGAATGCGAATCTAAGAGTATTATGATAAACTTGGAGAAAGAAATAGAAGAGAAATTTGGAGGAAGACTTCGGACCCGGGTGAATGGGGTTTTGATTCGTGACAATAAAATACTGATGATCAAACACATGATGGGAAAAGAGAAATTCCTGTGGAATGTCCCTGGAGGTGGAATGAAGTATGGAAGTTCTGCCACTGAAAACCTGAAACGTGAGTTTTTGGAAGAAACAGGTTTGGAAGTAGAGGTCTCAAATTTCTTATTTACCTATGAATATTTAAAAAAGCCACTTCATGCCGTAGAATTGTATTTTGAGGTAAAAGAGATCGGGGGGCATTTACAAATGGGCACCGATCCTGAACTGGCCCTTGACCGGCAGTTGATCACTGAAATAGGCTTTCTCAACATCGAAAATTTGGCAGTCATAAAAAAAGAGGAGAAACATCAGCTTTTTTGGGGAATAAAATCCTTGAAAGAGATAGGAATGTGGAAAGGATATTTTAATTTTGAAAATAATTCTTTAACATAGCATCTTAATAACAACACATTAATCAACCATCAATCTAATCTTGAAGTTTAAATTTATCCAATTATGACTTTACCCAGAATTTTATCAATTGTCTTTCTTGCAATTGCCCTCTTCCTAGGCTATAAACTCTACATGAGTGTAGATGATGTGGTTGAAAATGAAAAAACAATTGCGCTTACGGAAGCTAGAATCATTGAAAAACTCCAAATGCTTAGAGATGCACAAATTGCGTACCAAGCAACCCACGGTGAATATGCAGGAAATTGGAAGGACCTAGAAAAATTCATTGAAGAAGGAAAAATTTGGTTGATTCAAAGAAAAGAATCAACAACCTTGTTGGAGTATGGCAAAGAGGAAATCACTGTAAAAATTGACACTTTAGGTTCAGTAAACGTAATGGACTCTTTGTTCAACGAAAGGAAATATCCGAACTTCAACCTCCAAAACCTTCACATCGTACCTGGATCCGGTGGAAAGCAGTTTGAGTTCTTTGCAGACAAAATAGAAAGAAGCCAAAGACAGATCGGTGTATTCGAAATAAGGGATCCAGATCCAATCAATCCTAAGAGAAGGGCGAACAACAAAGAAAAAGCCTTGAGAGTTGGATCCAGAACGGATTCTTCTACAGCAGGTAACTGGGAATAATCTTGAGAGTTCAAAAAGAAAATATCCAAAATAAGGTATATAGCGATAGATTTGACATCCAAGAGGTGTCAAATCTATCGCTTTTCTTATTTACCCATCAATATGTACTGATGGGTCGGGATAGAAACGATAAAATTTCCGCAATTCACCAAGTTGGGTTTCCGGAAACGGGCAGCTTGAAAGATGCAATCAAATCGGATTTCCTTTTCAAAATGGATGTCCCTACTCAGGTATATGTCCACAATGACTCATTCAGTCTGGTACCGGGGGTCTTATATGATCCGTCATTAGATTCAGCCTACCTTTTGTTTTCTGGGGAAGCTCAAGAAAACCAACAAACATTCCATTCAAGTTTCGAAAGTTCCAAGCTCCAACTAGTTGGAAGCCTAAACCAGGAATTGTTTGATTTGATTTCCGAAAACAAGCATAAAATCTCCTTCCACCATGGTGCCTGTTCATTCTTGTCCTTTAGCCTAAAGGGAAAAACCGATTATATAGATCAGGAAATATTAGTAGTAATCTATGATGGGTTTTGCTATTTGTCAGCATTCACCAATCAAGAACTTACACTTTTCAATCGATTTGAAGTCGATAACAAAGAAATCCTACTGGATTACATTTCAGGTGTTGCCCATCAACTTTCCTTCAATGCCAGGCACTACAGAGTTTCGATCTTTGGAGAAACGCAGGATTTTGGGATCTCCAGCAGTTGGGGAGAGCAATATTTTTGGAATTTCAAACTTCCCACTCCAAGTCTCAATCAAAGCTATCACGAAGGCACACTACTTTTCAAAGAGTCAATGCTCTTTGAATCCTTGTATGAATTCAAATAAATCCATCGCCTTTTCATGAAAAAAACAGCCATATTTCCTGGTACATTCGATCCTTTTACCAAAGGGCACCATGATATTGTCATGCGAAGTCTCAACATTTTTGATGAGGTCATCATCGGGATTGGCTATAATTCTGCCAAAAAAAACAGATATTTTGAGATAGAGTTGATGGTAGATAAAATCAAAAGTATTTACCAAAAAATGCCACAAGTACAGGTACTCATCTATAACGAATTGACCTCTACTTTTGCAAAAAAACATGATGCGGTTTTTTTGGTTAGAGGCCTGAGAAACACTACCGATTTCGAATACGAAAACACAATCAGCCAAATGAACCGAAATCTAAACCCGGATTTGGAAACCGTGTTTTTGATTACCTCTCCTGAGTTTTCAGCAATCAGCTCCACTATCATTCGCGAAGTTCACAAATATGGGGGGAAAATTGAGGAGTATTTACCTTATCAATTGTGAAGGGTCTGTTCCATTCTTAAAAAACGCTTGTACAAATACCGCATAGATGGATAGGAATTGACCAAAGCAACCTTTGCTTCATGGTGCGTCATCCAACGAATATCATCGATACCTTCTTCTTTTTGGGGTTTCATGCCTACATCATTGATGTTCTCCATCGCATACCAATAGGTCTTTTTCAAAATGCTTTTCCTGTCTTGGGTATAAGTATGCCATGTTTTACAAATCTCCGGCCCCAACTTGACCTTGATATTGCATTCCTCTTCCACTTCCCTTAATGCACAGTCCAAAGGTGATTCCCCCTTCTCGAATTTCCCCTTTGGCAAATCCCATTTTCCCAATCTAAAAATAAAAAGTGCCTTTTGTCCTTTCGTTACGATCCCACCAGCAGCTTTGATAATGGTAAACCTACTTTTTATAAATGCTGTAACTTCATTTTTCTTGGCACACACCAAGGTGACCGAATCCAAGTTTTTCAATTTTCTGTTTCGCAATAAGTAAAGCAACTTGATGATCACATCTTTAGAGGGCTCAATGATCAATACGTCATCATGGAAATCTGCAGTTGCGGGAAAATCTTGGGGATTGTCATAAATGCATTCAAAGGTTTTCTCCTCTGGCAAATCCTTTGGTAAAAGGATGTCTACCGGTTTGTCATTGATAAAAATCTTCATGGCTAGGGGTAATTCTCAATCTGGATAAAACTGAATATCTGTCAAAATTGCATAAAAATTTTCAGCCTGCACAACAGCCCCTTATTTTTTATCCATTATTTTTGGACCATGAAATTATTCGATTCAACCATCGCTTCCGAGGTAGCAGCCAAACTACTCGAAATTCAAGCCATTCGTCTTCAACCAGAGAAACCATTTACCTGGGCCTCAGGCTGGAAATCACCCATCTATTGCGACAACAGACTTTCGCTTTCCTTTCCTGATGTTCGTAACTTCATCAAAGACAACCTTGCCAAAGCCATCCGCTTACATTTCCCAGAGGTAGAGGCAATCGCAGGAGTTGCTACGGCTGGAATCCCTCAGGGAGCACTCTTGGCTGATGTTTTGGACATTCCCTTTATATATGTCCGTTCCAAAGCCAAGGGGCATGGTATGGAAAACATGATCGAAGGAAAAGTAACTCCTGGTCAGAAAGTGGTTGTGGTGGAAGATTTGATTTCCACCGGTGGAAGCTCCCTAAAAGCAGTGGCTGACTTGAAAGCTGCGGGATTTGAAGTATTGGGAATGGTCGCTATTTTCACCTATGGCTTTGAATTGGCGGAAAAGAACTTTGAGGAAGCTGGAGTTTCATTGGTTTGTTTGAGCGATTATGCGGCCATGCTGCCCCAAGCAGTTGCTGATGGTTACATTGACAACGGCACCTTGACTTCTCTGGAAAAATGGAGACAAAATCCATCCATCTGGAAACAGGATTGATCCTGTATTATAAAGATTATGGACAATGGGATTCCCAAACTGGAATCCCATTGTCGATTTTTTTGATTGAAAAAATCATGGGAATCATGGAAAACGTCTTGGGTGACTTGGGATGGGACAAATTTTTCCTCTCCGAACATGATCCATGTTAAGCGGATTTTCGAAAACCATTTTGCCAAAGAAGAGCGCTTCCTTGGTCAAGCACTAGGCTTGGGTAACAAAAAATGATTCTCTAAAACTTCTCTTCGACTCCCAGTCCGAATAAGGCAAAATCATACTTTACGGGATCTTCTGGATCAAATCCCCTAAGCTTATCCGTCAATTCTACGGCAGTTTGCCAATCAGTCTGTTTTCGGGTAATCAAGCCGAGCTTTCGCCCTACCCTATCCACATGGAGGTCACAAGGGCAGATCAATTGGTTTGGCTTTATGGTATTCCAAATACCAAAATCCACCCCTTTGTCATCCGAGCGCACCATCCACCTCAAAAACATATTGATCCGCTTGCATGCGGACTTCCTCTTGGGTGTGGCAATATGTTTTCGGGTACGTTGAGGCGCGTCTTCCAACTGAAAAAAATAATCATGGAAATTGGTAAGTAGTTGCCCCATTATATTTGGCTCATCCTTCCAACCGATTAAAAAAGCATTTTCCAAACTCTCATGTTTTTGATAGTGCCATTTGAAGAACGCCAAGAAATATAGTGTATCAATGTCATTAAAGGTACGATGCTTGAAATTCAGAAATGGCTTTAGATCCTCCTCGGAATGATTGAGAATAAAATCATGTGGTGCATTGTCCATCATTTCGAATAATTCCAAGGATTTGTTGATGATGGTTTTCCGCTGGCCCCAAGCCAAAACCGCAGCAAAAAAACCAGCGATCTCGATATCTTGTTTTTTGCTGAACATGTGCGGAATGGAAATTGGGTCCAATGCAATAAATCCATGTTGATTGAACTGCAACACTTTTTGATCCAAAAACTCTTTTAAATCCATCCTATATCGTGACTTTTACTTCGCCACCTTGCGTACCGTCAAACCACTTTAACAACAACCAGTCGTCCTCTTTTTGCGAAAGATGCCAATCAAAGGATTTAATGGTAGTCAATTTAGTCAGTTTATCTTGGTCTGGATCGTAAAGGCAAATATCAAAATCTGGAAGATCTTTGGATTCGGTCGCATTCCATTTCTCCAATAAAAATCCTTCTTCCATGATCTTTATTTTTTTGCCAAAATAATGGTCTTCAAGCACGGAGGGTATTCCATCTGTTCTCCTAATTTGGTAACAAGCTGGACCGAACATGATTTGCTTGAATATTTTGCCTTCCAAAAGCACGCTTGAATTTGATAGAGGCTCCCATTCTGAATTTTGCAAAACAATTTCTTCTCTGTTGGGGCTCAACCTTGTCAGCAATTTGGATAATGCAGAAAAAAAATAGGTAACCCCTACAAAAAGGATCCCAAAAGTCGCCAAAACCGGATAGGAAATGATAAAAAGCATGTTCCAGACAAATCTGAAAACATGATGGATAATTAATTGAAATTTATTCATGCGAAGTACCAATGCCGACACAAAAGTAAGCGATAAAGGTTTCAATACCAAAGCTGGGATTGTGTCCGAAAATTGTCTCCGGAAATTCAGCACAAAAAATACGGATAATATCACTTCCAAAAACCAAGTCCTTAACCACAGAGTCCTCTTCCACTCCCCTCATATGGACTAAAAAAAGAAGTTCTACTTGACCAAAAAAAAGACCATTGGGACAGGATTGTGTCTCAATGGTCTTTTATGGGTTAAAATGTAAATCTTTCAGTGAAAAATGTCCAGATTAAACCCGAATTAGGCATTAGGTTTCCTAATGGGAGCTGAAACTGCAAGAATATCTGATTATTTTAGAGAATAATGTAAAATCGCGATATTGTAAAGTCGAATACCATGAACAACTGAATGAATATGATGGGATTTCAGCCCAAAATTGAATTGCTTTTGCACAAAACGGGTAAATCCAATTATTAGAACGAAATCTCCACGGGGAATCTGGAATTGATTGCACGCAACTGATCGAATGCTGCTTTCGACAATTTTATAACCAACCTGCTGTTGTCTCCTGTTTCCGGTAATTTGCCGACAACCCTTGCAAAGATCGTGATGTCATTCTCTTCATTCCTTACCCGCATGATCGTTCCAACTGGTGCATCCCGATGAAGTACCAGGTATTTTTTATGATTTCCTGTCCCTTCGATGACCTCTGCCAACCCAGTCTGCTTCATGTTTTTATATGCCGTATTGGATTCCGCTTCTGCAGGCTCAGGACTACTCAAAGTACCGTTCACTCTCTCATTGTTTATGATGACTGGAACTGTCGCCTTGATCACGGGTACTGTGGAAGGTGCTGCGGCTTCCCTTCCTACTTTTAGTTTTTGTCCTACTGCGAGGTTATTGGAAGATAACGCATTCCAATTGATCAGATCGCCCATTTTTGCATTGTATTTGGTGGCTACACCAAAAAGGGTTTCTCCCGCACCAACCGTATGGGTAATCCAATCTCCTGGTACCAATGTTTCCGCATTGTTTGAGGGGGCCGCAGGTACAGAAGAAGAAGTGTTTCTCACCTCGGCGACTTTATTATTTTCCTTGGCAATAGGTTTCTCAGCTGCTTTCTTTGGCTCAGCTGAAGATTTTTCTCTGTTGGGATTTGCTGTCCTTGCGTTTTTCTGAGCGCCTACCTCCGGCTTTTCACTCGGAGAATTGGCAAGTGCTGCTCCTTCGATGATCAATGCTTGGCCAACACTCAGGTCATTTCCCTGAAGTTTGTTCCAGGACATAATTTCTCCCACTGTGATGTTGTACACTTTTGAAATGGAAAACAATGTTTCTCCAGCGGTTACTTTATGAACCTTTGCACCTGTCGGGATTGCCGTTTTGGTGATGTAAGGAATCAGTATTCTTTGGCCAATCTTAAGGCCTTGTTTGAGCTCTTCATTTTTTTGAATGATTTCATTTACAGAGGTTTGGTATCTTCTTGAAATCCCGAATAAGGTTTCTTTCTCACTTACCAAATGAACGATAAAAGATTGATTCCCTATTTTTTCGATGCCTATAGAGTCCCTTAAAACCAAATTGGATCCATGGGCAAAAAAGCCAAAAATCATAAAATACATTACCAATAGATACTTCTTCATACTTCCACAATTTATACTCGTACAAATTTCTGATTTATTTTATCAATTGCAAGGACAAAGACATGCATGTGCCGAATATTGACAAAGGTCCGCAACATTTAACGAATGTATTTGTTTTTGGTGTGGGATTAGGCGTTAATAAAACAGCTCGTTTTAGATTTTAGTCCAGATTATTTTAAATTTTGGTATATTTAACACAAATAAATTTGACTATGAAATTTGCTTTCCCTCTGTTGTTGTTAACTTTTTTACTGTCTTTCATGCCTACTATTGCTCAAGAAAACGATAGTATCCCTGGTAAAAAGAAAGTCTATACTTTTGAAATAAAGGCGGATATAGATCCGAGAATGAACAGAAAGGTGAAATTGGCCTTGGAAGATGCGGCAAGTAAAGGTGCCGACATGATCATCATCGAAATGGATACTTACGGTGGAGCCGTAAACGACGCCGATGATATCCGAACCATGATTTTGGAAACAAACACCCCCATACACGTCTTTATCAACAAAGATGCCGCATCCGCTGGGGCACTGATTTCGATTGCATGCGACAGCATTTATATGGCTCCTGGAGCCAGTATCGGAGCAGCCACTGTGGTGATGGGCGGTGGTGGGGAAGCTGCACCGGACAAATATCAATCTTACATGAGGTCCATGATGAGAAGCACCGCTGAAGCCAAGGGACGTGATCCCAAAATCGCGGAAGCAATGGTGGATGAAAAACTCGAAGTGGAAGGAATTACGAAAGCAGGTTCGGTGGTCACATTTTCTGTGTCGGAAGCCATTGCAAATGGATTTAGTGAAGGTCAGGTGAACTCCATCGATGAGATTGTTAAAAAACAGGGCATTGAGGACTACGAGCTGATTGCCTATCAAACTTCAGGGGTGGAAACAGTGATTTCCTTTTTCTTGAACCCAGCAGTTAGCGGTTTTCTGATCCTGATAATTTTTGCCGGAATCTATTTTGAAATTCAAACTCCCGGGGTTGGATTTCCATTGGCTGCCTCATTGGTCGCCATTATCTTGTATTTTATCCCCTATTACTTGACCGGCTTGGCGCAAAATTGGGAAATCGCCGTCTTTATAGCCGGTGTAATTTTACTTATGGTGGAAATCTTCGTCATACCTGGCTTTGGGATATTCGGAATACTTGGGATTATTGGCATTCTTACAGGCCTGACTTTGGGAATGATTCCAAATGATGCTTTTGATTTCACCTTCGTTCCCTCAGGAGATCTTTTTGTTGCCTTGTTGACTGTGATTTTGGCTGCTATCGTTGCTGTTTCACTCATTTTCTTTTTGGCCCCCAAAATCAATCAATGGAAGGCATTTAGTACCATTGCTCTTTCAACTACCCAAAAAAGCTCGGAAGGATACACCTCTACATTTTATGCGGATGACCTATTGGGTAAGGAAGGTGTCACACATACCCGATTGATGCCGAGTGGCAGAGTCATGATTGAGGATGAAGTTTACGATGCTTATTCGAGGGGTGAATTCATTGACAAGGGTGAAAAAATCAAAGTCATCAGTACTGAGGGGACTTCTATAAAAGTGAAAAAAATTTAAAGTCAATAGGGCTGATTGGGGTCTTTCGCTCCAATCAGCTCTATTTTTCCTGGAATTTTCAAAATCAAGTTTTTTGTTCTGCCCTGCCTTTTTTAGCGGATGAAACCCGTGTTCTGCATTACCATTTCAATTTTAGCATACAATTTCTATACAATTAGTTTTTGTCTGCAATTTTTAACTTCCCCAATCGGTAAATTTCAACCCCTTTAGCCTACCTAATACATATTTTAGGTTAAAACCCATTTTACGCAAGCTGATCGAGTCGGCTTTTTGAAGAGCGAAATTCCTTGTGTGATAAAATACACTGAACCTGCTTTTTGAGCGCTTTATATTTGTTATCGAAGAATTTGTGTTCAATTAAAATCAAACTTAACAAATCCGCTCAGCATGCTGTTGAAAAATTTATTGACAATATTTGGAGCATTGTTGTTCATTTACTCCAACCCAAGCACGGACCTGAAATATGATTTTGTCTCCTCCAACCAAAAGACGGAGGTTAAAAAAACTTGTTCATCAAACCCTCAAAAACAAAAATGCCCAAACAAATGTCTTCAATACCCTGCAGATACATCCAAAAATAATAAATCGGATTTCACTTCCGAATGTCCTTCAACTAGTTTTTTCTTGGGGGCAATTTGGAAAATTAATTACGATACTCCCTTGACCTTGGAATCCCAAAGACCAAGGAGCCTGTCAAACCTCCACAATTCCCTGTATCAGGAACCGGATTCCAAACCTCCAAGATTTTTATTGATTTAATGATGATTGAGGAAAGCTTCCTTTTGATTGGTCCAACGAACCGAAAATCAGGATTGTCTTCCTTTTCTATTCACCCGAAACATGCAATAGTTTGACAGATAGGGTTGAAACTGTACAGAAATCAGAGTATTTGAAGATTGACGCATTTTACCAATAGGGTGAAGTCAAAAATTGAAAATAACGACTGATTGTTGAGCAATTTCAGGCTGGAAAAAAGATAACGCATGATAAGGGTTTAATTCTTTAAAGAATCATAAATTGATGGAAAAGCTTTCTTATTTAATATTGCGTGGAATGAGTAGCCTGATATTTATCATGGCAGGACTCAACCATCTTATCCATGGTGAACAAGCCGCAAAAAAGTTGGAACAAGCTGAATTGGGCTATTTGGCAACATGGATGGCTCCGGTAGAAACACTGATTCTATTATCAGGTATAGGTCTGCTTTTGGGAGGGATATTGTTTTTGATTGGCTTCAAAACCAAAATCTCCTCGCTTGTTCTTTTACTGATTTTGATCCCCATTACCCTTACCATCCAAGTTTCAGATGCGGGAACCAATGGACCTCTTTTCAAGAACATCGCCTTGATGGGTGTCTTGATTTTCTTCATCATGAACGGTGCTGTTTCTTATGGATTGGATCAGTTAATCCACAATAAAACTCAAATGAAAAATTCACTTAAAAGAAAAGATATATGAAAAACATAAAAAGCACTGTCGGAATAATGGCTTTTGCTGCATTCTTCTTTTTCCACACCTTTGTCTCGATGGCTCAGACAATTGAGGCGCAGGATCCCGAACACACCAGTAAGAACTATGCTGTATTGATCAGTCAGCCCAACCATGTGGTGGCTGCCGTGGATACCGGAGAAACATTGTCTGCAGAAAGCAAATTCCAGAGAGGAGAATTTGTCATTATGGCCTGTGGGAAATCCGTTGAGGCTTTCGTAATGGGTAGCGAATTTTCGGAAGTGATCGCTAAGGGCGCAGAAGCAGGAATCAAATACCGCATTTGTGGCATGTCCCTAAAACAGTTTAAGGTTGCGCCGGAAAGCCTAATGGAAGGCCTTGAAGTGGTCCCAAATGGACTTACTTACATCTTCGAATTAAAGCGCATTGGGTATACCACATTGGAATTATAATCAATCAAACTTCAAAAAACATGATGAAATCAAAGTTGAAATTTTCGCCTAAATATATTTTACTCCCTCTTATACTCCTATCGATTGGCTTTCTTGGCTCCTGCCAATCTGGGGAAAACCAATCAAACTCAGACCAAGAAGTGGAAAAAATCACGATTTTACAGACCGCAGATATTCATGGGCAGTTGTTGCCCCATCAGGAATTCTTCATTGAAAATGACGAATTCGTCTTTAAGGTAAGAGGCGGTATCGCCAATATCCAAACAATTTTCAAGCAAATCAAGGCAGAAAATCCAGAAGGAACCATCATTTTGGATGGAGGAGACATGATCCAGGGAAGTGCCATCGCGGCACTCTCCAAAGGTGAAGCATTTGGACCGATTGTAGCCGCCATGGAATATGATTTCCTGATACCGGGGAATTGGGAAGTCGTCTATGGCAACACGCAAATGCAGGCAGTCTTAAAAGCCTACAACAAGCCGCTCATCGCAGCCAACATGTATGAGGATGCGACGGGAGAGATGCTTTTCAAACCTTATATCATCAAGGAAGTGAAGGGTGTAAAACTTGGTTTCTTGTCTTACAACGATCCGGAAATTCCTATCCGACAAAACCCAAGCTTCAGCGAAGGGCTCACGTTTAAGAGCATTGAAGACAATCTTCAAGCCATGATCAAGGAAATGAAGGAAGAAAAAGGAGTGGATATCCTGTTTTTGGTCACCCATATCGGGATTTCAAAACAGGTCCATCTTGCGGATCAGGAGATTGTAAAGGGAGTTGATTTTATTTTGGGCAATGACACCCATGAGCGGATAAGAGTTCCTTTGAAAAGAAAGTATGCCCAAGTGGTAGAGCCAGGTGCATTTGCCTCTTTTGTGGGTCGACTTGATCTTGAAGTCAAAGACGGAAAAATTGTAGGTCAGTCCTATGAATTGATTGATGTGGATCCGAAAGTATATCCGGCAGATCCAGACTTGGATAAAATTGTTCAAGAACAACTTGCGCCCTATAATGCCACTATCAATAGGGTAATCGGACATACCAACACCGCATTATTCAGATATTTGGTAGTGGAAAATGCAATGGATAACATGATCACTGACGCCGTCAGATGGAAAACTGGAGCAGATATCGCCATTTCGAATGGGTTTAGGTTTAGCACCCCAATTGTCCCGGACGAAACCGGAAAAGCGGCAATCACTTATGGAGATGTCTGGAATATGATACCGGTAAACGAAAAAGCAAAAACAGGCGTCGCTTCCGGACAACAAATCAAAGATTGGATGGAAAAAGAGTTGAACAATGTGTTTGCAGAAAATCCTCTAGAAAGATTCGGTGGCTGGCTGGTGAGATTTTCCGGAATGGAACTTACCTTCAATGCAAACGCACCCAAAGGAAACAGGGTGGTATCCATTTCCGTGGGTGGCAAGCCGCTTGACTTGAAGAAAGAGTATACATTAGCGGCTTGTCTGAGAACAGGGGAACCCATGGATGTAATCTGCCGCATGCCAAATGTAAAAAACCCCAAAGTCTTGGACTTTACGGTCCATGATATTATCGAGCAATATCTTAAGGAAAAAGGACCCGTATCCCCGAAAATTGACGGGAGGGCCAAAGCTTTGGACCTTCCGTCACCTGTATTGTCCCAATTGCCAAATGTGGACTACACCTTTAAATAACCTTTGATCTCTTTCACTTACAAACTCCGGATCGCCCCTAGTGGACCATCCGGAGTTTTTTTTTACAAGGAATGCATCCCCCAAAACCGAGATTCAAAATTCCCATATGGGATAAAGCAATGCCTTGATCTTTTCAAATAACAATCAGGCCATCTAAAATCCATGCAAAATCATTAAGTTTACACTTTGCCAAAAAATGAAAATTGTTCAATTTCGGCAGCGCAAACAAATTATTGGTGATCTCACTTCAAATGAAAAAGGATAGGAAGGCATGATTTTGACCCGAAGAATTTATACTCTTTATGTTTTTTTGGTTTTTTGCATTGGTTTTCTTCTAGTCTTTCCACTTTTACTCATTTTCATTTGGGTCCCCGGACTCAAGAAATTTGGACGCAAAATCAACAGGATATGGGCCAAAACATTCTTTGTTCTAATTTTTATGCGTGTTGAACTGGAAGGAAAAAAGCATATCGAAAAGGATAAAAACTATGTGTTTGTGGCCAATCATTTTTCTTACCTGGACATAGCCATGATGGGACTGGTTCCAGGAGATGTGGTTTTTATCGGCAAAAGTTCCATTCGGAAAATCCCGCTTTTCGGCTATTATTTCAGGAAATTGCACATCGCAGTCAATAGAACCAGCCCTAGAAGTAGAGGGGAAGTTTTGGTGCGGGCTAAAAAATCCATCGATCAAGGGAGCAGCTTGGTGATTTTTCCGGAAGGTGGAATCACCACCACCAATCCTCCCCATATGAACAGATTCAAAGATGGAGCATTTTCATTGGCCATCGACAAACAAATCCCCATCATTCCAGTAACTTTATCGTTTAATCATTTAATTTTGCCAGACGATGGCAGATTTCTTTTCAATTTAAGATCCGCTAAAATGGTTTTTCACAAACCAATTTTGACCGAAGGGAAAACATCAAAAGATGTAGCGTCATTGAGAGAAACCTGTTTCGAAATTATTCAACAACAATTATGGGAAGACAACACCGTTTTGTCCCCCGATAACCAAAGTTTAAATACCCTATGAAAATAGATGTCAATACCTTGAAAAAAATTGCGCACTTGGCCCGATTGGAATTTGATGAGGCAGGAGCAGAAAAAATGACTCAGGATATGTCCCAAATCCTGGATTGGGTAGAGCAATTGAATGAAGTCGATACTCAAGGCGTAGAACCGATTACAACCATGTCCTCAGAGGTAAATGTCCTTAGAGAAGATGCTGTGGCCAATCACCTTACACATGAGCAAGGGCTGAAAAATGCGCCGCAGCGGGATTCCGATTATTTCCGAGTACCTAAGGTGATGGAATAATGGATTGGCTATCCCTGAAAAAAACCAATGAATTCCTTTTGAAAAGTCTCCCAATACTCCTGACGGCATTGGGAGGCTTTTTCTTATTGTTTACTTTTTTCTTTTGGGACCAGGCAGTGATGCCAATCGAACCTGGACTTTTCGTGGAATCCATAACCATCCCCCTGGATTTCATCAATTTGGGAGGAGAAATACTCCCAATAGAAATCGATAATGCCCTGGTATTTCAAAACTTTGAATCCCTCCCTCCCATATTTTTCCCATGGGTGACTTTGGGTTTTGGATTGGTATTTTGGTTCTTGTTCATGCTGGGTCTAACTTTGGTCAGTACCTTGAGGAAAATGTACTTCATCGGAGGTACCGCATCCATCATGTTTTTACTGGCTTTCAGTGGCGTCAATGGGTTGAATATTGGTGGGATCGCCAGTAATTATGCCTTGATTGCTTTGCTGCTGGGAACGATAGTTCCAATCGTATTGATTCAATTTTTCTTTTCACACTGGCAGATACTTTTTAAATTCCTGCTGATCGCCACTTTGTCTAGCGGCACGATGTTCCTCCTTATTCAAGCAAGTGAAGTTTCAAAACCTTTGACCTTGATTTCAGAGAGCCTCACTTTGCCAGCGACAGTAATCGCTGTTTTGTTTATGCTTCACATCGGGCATGCCTTTATTTCTGGTGTCTATATTTTTCTTGCCCGGTTGAACAAGGGTGTAGGACTGAAGATTTCCTGGCACATCACTGTTATTTTTATCCTGTATTTTCTGCTTTTGATTTTCACCCTTTTGAAAATTTCAGGTGAAATCAACCTGCCTTTCCCGACAATTCCGCCCATGTTCCTTATGCTTATTTGTGGCATCATGGGCTATTTTGTTTTGCGGTTGAAAATTGATCAGGTCCCGCAACCCTTTGAAAATCCCTTGATCGGAATATCTTTTTATTGGTTGGGTTTTGCCATTACTGTTTGGACTTGGTGGAAAGCTGATTTCACGGAAAACCAACCTTTATCCGAATTCTTCAACAATGTTTTTTTGTATGGTCAAATCGCTTTGAGCTTACTCTTTTTCGCTTATTTATTCACCAATTTTTCGAACCTGATGAACAAAGGAGGGGCCTTGGAAAAGGTGCTTTTCAAGCCACAGTTTTTCGCCTATTTCCACATGAGAATCGGTGCCGCAATGACCCTGGTCATCCTAACCATCTACGGAGAGGGAGTGATTGGGGTACAGTTGAGCACTGCCTCTACCAACTTGTCTGCCGATTATTATTACCAAACCGACAGACCTTTGGAAGCGAGTATTCTCTATGAAAACTCATGGCTCCAATACCGAAAAAACGACAAAGCGAAAAATGCGGCTACACATCTTCGCTACCGGCTCAACCAGCCTACAGCGGCGATGGAACACTTGATTGAAAGCTTTGACAATGCTCCGAATGTTCCTAACATTCTCCTTTTGAGTTCCAAACTGCATGAGGCGGAGAAGGTTTTCGAGGCACAGTTTTATCTTGAAAAAGGATTGGAATATTTTCCGGGAAACCCTCATTTAAGCAACAATCTTTCCTTGTTGTATTCCAAGTTGAATAGACCAAAAGAAGCCCTTGAAACCATAAATTTGGTCTCTTCCAAAAACCCCGTTTCCCTGGCAAACGAGATTGGCTTGAAAACAAAGCATGGCTTTTTGGAAAACATTCCCATGGAAGGGAAGTCTGATCTTATCCTTCAGATCAATAGATTGGCCACTGCCAACAGATTGGGAAATATTGATCCTTTCGAAATGGACATGAGGGATCTACCCTCCGAATTCGCGATCCGTTCTTCGTTACTGCGCAATCTATGGAGCAACCATGTGGCCGATAATTTGGACCTAGATCTTGCCCTTTTGGATTCTATGATCGGACTTGAACAACGGAGTATCGACGAATTGCATTATCGAGAAACAAGGGTGGTCCGGACCTACCAGGATCAATACATCAATGAAACCCTCAAGTACTTAAATGGAATCGCCCATGCATACCCGAGTTCTGGGGGATATTTCCATTCTCTAGCAGCTGGAATTCTTATTGGTCAATTGGATTTTGAAAAAGCGGCGATCGATCTTTTGGTTGGTCGAGAAATGGGCTTTCTTAAATTCAAGCCTTTTCATCTTTCTATTCTTTATTTTGGAGGAAAACCAGATGAAGCAAAAGCCATTCATCAAAGTTTGCGAATTGATTTCCCTGAATGGATGGCCTGGGACGATCAGGGCAATCTTCGGGAAAATGATATGACCCGATTTTATACCGGCATCTCAAATCTCCACAGACAGATGCCTGAAAAATTCATGGCATACCTTACCTCCATTACGGACAAAGCCTTGAAGGCGGATTTGGCCTTTTTCATTTTGATTCACAAGGCACATTGGCTGTCGGAAACCGAATTGGATCTGATCAAAAAACAAATTTCGACCGCGCCTTCAGCAAAATGGACGGAGGCGGAACTGGATGAACTGGCTCAGGTATGGACAGGAAAAACAGATGCTTCAGCGGTGACAGGAAGCGAAAAAGTGAATAAATGGGTTAAACCCAACCTTTCCCCCACAAGAAATGCCTATTTTACACCCTTGGTATTGAAGGCTGTAGAAAAGGAGAAAGACGATTTAAAAAAATATGAATTGCTTCAGGAAGCGAGTCAATTCAATAAGGATCCTTTGCTGTGGATTAATTTTGTAAAACAAAGCAGAAAAATCGGTCTGGAGAGTTATGGTTCCAATGCATTGGTGGAGATGCAGGGGTGGCTGGATACCAATGAAATAGAAAAGTTACAAATGAAATAGAAAAGTTACAAATGAAAAACTTGTAACCACAATTACCGTTATTTGAGAAAGAAACTTTTTCTTTTTCACTTTTCCCATTAGATTCAAAGCTTAAACAACTCACTGATGAAAAAAATAATAGAAACCACGCAAATCCAGAAAACTTACCGGATGGGTATGGAGGAAATACAAGCCTTAAAATCAGTTTCCATTACGATCAACAAAGGTGAATATGTTGCTTTTATGGGGCCATCAGGATCCGGAAAATCAACCTTGATGAACATCATTGGTTGTCTGGACACGCCCACTTCAGGTTCTTATATTTTGGCAGACAAGGACGTAAGTGATATGTCTGAGAATGAGTTGGCCGAAATCCGAAATAAGGAAATCGGGTTCGTATTTCAGACATTTAACCTTTTACCAAGGGCAACCTGCCTTGAAAATGTGGCGCTTCCCTTGATCTATGCAGGCTTGAACAAAGCAGACCGCTCTGAAAAAGCCTTCAAAGCCCTCCAAAGTGTGGGTTTGGACGACCGCGTCAATCATCGCCCAAACGAACTCTCTGGAGGTCAAAGACAAAGAGTGGCGATCGCCAGGGCTTTGGTGAATGATCCCAGCATTATCCTGGCAGATGAGCCCACTGGAAATCTTGACTCCAAAACCTCTTACGGCATCATGGAGCTGTTTGACGAGCTTCACCAGAAAGGAAATACCATCATCATGGTGACCCACGAAGATGACATTGCACATTATGCACACAGGATTGTAAGATTAAGAGATGGTTTGGTTGAATCCGATTATATCAACCCAAATCCGATCAGAGGTCATCAGCCCATCGTTGCCGAATAAAAACATTTAAGTTATTGCAAATAGATTGCTAATTTTGCAATCCCCTGCAATAGGCAATTAACAATCTCTAATTACGGATTTGAATGAAAATTTATACGAAAACCGGAGATTCCGGTTCCACTTCCCTTTTTGGTGGGAAAAGAGTATCCAAGGCCCATTTGAGAATCGAAGCATATGGAACAGTCGATGAATTCAATGCTTTCATCGGTTTGCTGAGGGATCAGGAAATCAATCAAAACAGGAGCGGATTTCTCAAAGAAGTCCAAGACAGGCTATTCACCATTGGGGCAACATTGGCCTCAGAACCTGGCAAGGAAAACCTGAAAAAACCAGATCTGCATCTATCGGATTTGGAGGCCCTGGAAAAAGAAATTGACTTAATGGAAGCGAATCTTCCCACTTTGCGTAATTTTATACTTCCCGGAGGACACCAATCGGTTTCTTTCTGCCATTTGGCAAGAACGGTATGCCGAAGAACTGAACGCTGCGTCATTGCGCTCATGGAAATGGAGCCCGTTGATGAAATCATAATCAAATATTTGAACAGACTTTCGGATTACCTTTTCGTTTTGGGCAGATTGATGGCCCAAGAATTAGGAACAGAAGAAGTAACCTGGAAACCAAGATCCTAACACCATGAATAATACCACCCTAAAGATCGATATCACCAAAATCAATGCTTCAAAAATCCCCGATACGGATTTCACGAATTTGGTCTTTGGCAAAACCATCAGTGACCATATGTTTGTTGCCGATTACGCAGATGGAGAATGGTCGAATGCAAGGATAGAACCTTATGCACCCTTGTCCCTAAATCCTGCAAATGCTACGTTGCATTATGGTCAATCTGTATTTGAAGGGATGAAAGCTTATAAAAATGAAGCAGGGGAAATCCTTGTTTTCAGAGCCGATGCCAATCAAAAAAGACTAAATGAATCCGCCAAAAGGCTGTGCATACCAGAAGTCCCAGAAGAATTATTCATGGAAGGTCTAAGTCAACTATTGGAACTTGACAAGGATTGGATTCCAAACAGGCCGGGTTACTCACTTTATGTAAGGCCCTTTATATTTGCCACAGATGACTACTTGGGTATCAGGCCATCAGAAAAATACAAATTCATGATTTTCACCTGCCCGGTTGGTGCTTATTATTCCAAGCCGGTTTCGGTAAAAGTCGAATGCCAATATACCCGGGCAGCAGAAGGCGGTACGGGAGCAGCAAAAGCTGCCGGAAATTATGCTGCATCTTTACTACCCGCGCTTCAAGCCCAAAAAGAGGGCTATGATCAGCTTCTTTGGACTGATGGGAAATCGCATCAGCATATCGAAGAAAGCGGGACCATGAATGTCATGTTCTTGATCAACAATGCATTAATCACTGCCCCTACCACTACAGGAACCATCCTGAAAGGAATTACAAGAGACAGTGTTTTGACACTGGCAAAGGAAATGGGTGTGAAAGTGGAAGAGAGATTTTTGAGGGTAACAGAACTTGAAGATTCCTTGAGAAACGGCACCCTCCAAGAGGCCTTTGGAACTGGAACAGCGGCCACGATTGCGCATATCTCGAAAATCCATATCAATGGCCGTGATTATGTGCTTCCTGAAATTAAGGAAGATTCATTTTCCTCCAAAATCTTGAATACCTTGGACGCCATCAAATACGGCAAAATTGCGGATACTCATGACTGGATAATTAAGATCAAATAGGTTTCTTATAATTCGAATGATTTTCTAATTGGAATCAAGTAAAAGAGCTTAGTGATCGTCATTAAGCTCTTTTGTTTTTGAAGAGTAAGCCATAAAATTAGGTTTGATCAGATTTTGACAAGGCAATAAAATTTCCAAAACTAAGGGAATCGCTGCTATTCAGAAAGAAAATCCTCAAGACCGAATCGGACCCTTCGCTTTTGAAAAACGAATAAATCCCATAATTTCAATTTCTAAATATTGATTCTATTCCTAACCAAAATGGACCAACGCACTATCAAGAAATTCTGGCTGTTGATTTCGATGGTATTTTTTTTCGGATCAAATGAGGCTGTTTCACAAAAATTCTTATTGCTCCAAAAGGGATCCAACCAGAAGACGAGATTAAAATATGAAATCGGAGAAATCATTACCTACAAATCAAAAACCAATGATTTTTTCATTACAGATAGGATTACCGACATTCAAAATGATATCCTTGTTTTATCTGAAAATGTACTGAGACCAGAGGATATTGTTTCCATAGACATCTACGACAAAGACCCACGAAATAGAACGCTCAAAAATCTTTCTACTTTAGGCATGGCAGGAGGATTCGTCTTTTTGTTGGCGGATGGTGTAAATGGTCTATATCAGGAAGGAAGACCATCCATTGGACAAGGGACGTTGGTGACATCAGGCATCATGATAGGTACTGGTTTTATTCTTTCTAGGATTCGCTACCGGTATTTTGAGAACAAGGGCAGGAACAAAATCCAGCTAATCGTTCTTTATGGCGAATAGGGGGAAATAGGTTTAGAAGGGAATTTTTACGACTTTTGCATCTCAAAAAAACAAAATAAATTATGACATCAGACAAGTTGAAAGACTTGAAGGCCCGTATTTCGGCCTTGAGGAGGTATCTTTGACTACGATCGTAAGAAAGCTGAGATCGAAGATTTAGAGGCTGTATCTGCCCAACCTGAATTCTGGAATATTCCGGAAGAGGCAGAAAAAATCATGAAACAAATCCAAGCCCGAAAAGCATGGACGAGTGTTTATGAAAAAGCAGAAACCCATATACAGGATTTAGAGGTTTTGTTTGATTTTTATGGAATGGGTGATGTTTCCGAGGAGGAGATTAAAGCTGAATTCAAAAAAGTCGAAACAGAAGTTGAAGAATTGGAGCTCAAAAAAATGCTGAGCAACGAGGAAGACCAACTCAGTGCGATGGTTGAAATAAATCCCGGTGCCGGTGGTACCGAAAGCAATGATTGGGCATCCATTTTAATGCGGATGTACATCATGTGGGGAGAAAAAAACGGCTACAAAGTTCGGGAAGTGGACCTTCAGGAAGGTGAAGTTGCAGGAATAAAATCCGTTACTTTGGAATTTGATGGTCCCCTGGCTTATGGTTTCTTGAAATCAGAAATCGGTGTACACCGATTGGTCAGGATTTCACCCTTTGACAGTGGTGGAAGAAGACATACTTCTTTTGCTTCGGTATATGCTTATCCCGTGGTGGACGATACGATCGAAATCGAAATCAATCCTGGTGACGTGGATCTTCATACATCCAGATCCGGAGGAGCCGGTGGTCAGAACGTGAACAAAGTGGAAACCAAAGTTCAGCTGACCCATAAGCCAACAGGCATCGTGGTGGTTTGTCAGATAGAACGTTCCCAACTTGCCAACCGGGAAAAGGCGATGCAGATGCTAAAATCAAGACTTTATCAATTGGAGATGGAGAAAAGAAATGCAGCAAGGGCAAAGGTCGAATCCGGTAAGTTAAGGGTCGATTTTGGTTCACAGATCCGAAACTATGTGCTTCATCCCTATAAATTGGTGAAGGATGCAAGAACTGGGCATGAAACCTCCGACGTTCAAACTGTTTTGGATGGTGGCCTGAATGACTTTATCAAAGCCTACCTACTCGCCCAAAGTGAGGAAGAGGCCAAACAAGATTAACTCCCAAAGTACAAAGAACAGGTTTTTCTGCAATTCATTGTTGCTCGAGAACCTGTTCTTTGTACTTGTTTCAAAATTCAAGAAATGAAAATCCTCCCTGCATTTTTTACACTGGATTTCTTTTTGCTTTGCGCCAGCTCATTTCTGTTTTTTGCAAGCTTCAACATGATTATCCCGGAACTGCCCTCCTACCTGAGCTCCTTGGGCGGTGAAGATTACAAGGGGTTGATCATCTCACTTTTCACCCTTACGGCAGGGTTATCGAGGCCTTTTAGTGGTAAACTTGCTGACAAGATCGGAAGGGTCCCAGTGATGATCTT
This sequence comes from Rhodonellum sp., assembly GCF_030656585.1. Lineage (NCBI taxonomy): Bacteria > Pseudomonadati > Bacteroidota > Cytophagia > Cytophagales > Cytophagaceae > Rhodonellum > Rhodonellum sp. The sequence continues at coordinate 68,492 of NZ_JAUSPP010000046.1, read as the reverse complement.
TGGTGCCGTCATCTGTATTTTTGCAAGTCTCCTTTATCCCTTGATCAGTTCAATTGCGGGATTCTTATTGTTAAGGTTTTTCCATGGGTTTTCTACTGGATTCACTCCTACTGGTATTTCTGCCTATGTGGCCGATATCGTGCCTTTTACCAGAAGAGGTGAGGCCATGGGAATCCAATCGCTTTTCGGCTCATTGGGAATGGCTGCAGGTCCAGCCTTGGGCGGATATATCGCGGGAATATGGGGGATCAACCCACTTTTTTATACGTCTTCGTTCACTGCTGTTCTTTCCATCCTCATTTTGATCGGCTTAAAAGAGACTGTAAAAGACAAAGAACCTCTTCAGATCCATCATTTCAAGCTAAACAGACACGAAATCATTGAGAAAAGAGTGCTGGCCCCATCCCTTGTTCTTTTCTTGACTGTTTTTTGCTTTGGTACGGTTTTGACGATTATCCCTGACTTTTCCGAAAGCTTGGGCATCAAAAACAAGGGTTTGTTTTTTGCTGTTTTCACACTTGCATCGCTTGGTATTCGAATCCTTGCAGGAAAAGCATCCGATCGATATGGAAGAATTCCGGTGATGAAAATCGCGACACTTTCTATGGCCATTTCTATGGTGGTCATTGGATTCGCCACCACCAAAAACATGTTCCTTTTTGGTGCGGTTATTTTCGGTTGTTCCACAGGAATGAATTCTCCAACGGTCTCAGCCTGGACGATTGATCTATCATTAGATGCTTTGAGGGGGCGTGCCTTGGCCACCATGTACATTGCTTTGGAAGCTGGAATTGGGATTGGGGCTTTGGTTTCGGGATGGTCTTACAACAATGACCCAAGTAACTTTCCACTCGTATTTTCATTGGGTGCAATCACTTCCTTATTCGCTTTTTCATACCTTTTCTTTTTACCTAAGGAATTGAAGGACGTTCGGCACTAGAGAATAAGCACTGAACCATGCTGGATCTTATCCTAAATTTTTTATTTATGCGGAAATAAAGCAAAGAAAGATAAAAAAATTGTTTTATCGATATTCTAAGAATTATCAATCTTTATTTTGTGTTTTTTCTATTTTTTATTCTTAAATAAGTGTAAATTAATGTAGCTTTTTAAATGGTATTCAGATGTTGAATCTAAATAAAATATTGACAAAAGGATATATATTTACTTCATCCTGCTGCATCGTATCGTTTTTTTTGGGTTTCAATATTGGATATTTAATTTTCAAACCAATGATTGTTCCCATTCTAATCGGAATTATTTTAATCAAATTCAAAAATTTAGAGCATCCACTAATCCCATTGCTTCTTGTGGCTACTTTTTTTTCGTTTATGGGAGATTTGTTGTTCATCGTGACTGTTGAAGAAAGCCTCTTTAAACTTTTGGGTCTTTGTACCTTTATTGTTTCAAAAGTCGCTTATGTGATGTTGTACTTTTTATCCTCAAAAAATACACGCTTCCATATCGTGAGTTGGAATAAAAGATGGCCTGAAATAATCACTACATTTATACTTTTAGGTGCTTTTTTCTATTTTTAAAAGTCGCTTGGCGACTTTTTCCTCCCTGGACTGATCTATGGAATGGTGAGTGTCTTGGCTGTTTTAATGGCCCTCAACCGAAGATTTTATGTTTCTCGAAATAATTATTCAATGGTAATCAGGGGTGCATTGTTTTTTTTGGTGAGCGATATATTTATGGGTATGAATTTTTCATCGAAAGACGGTTTGTGGGACGGGTTGACTTTGGTTTTTTACGTAATGGGCCATTGGTTTGTCACCAATGGCCTGATGGAACAATTTACTGAGGAAGTGAAAGAAGAAAAGACAAACTTTTAGCTTGTCTTTTCAAATCTGATAAAGAAGGTTGTTATCAATTTCCCAAATAGGGTCGGATCCTGGGAATAGCGAGGATTTCTCTTTGGCGTCCATCAAAATAGGTTACTTTTTCTCCGTCAAAAAAAGCTCCTTCTTCCAACATGACCCGAATGTCTTTATTCCATTCTTTTACAAAAACAACCGCATTGAGTTCAATCGCATAGGCGGTATTTGGGAACAAGGGATAATCACCGGCTCCAGGTGTATCACCTTGATTGTCCCACATACCGATGGTAGGTCCAGACGCGTGTCCATAAAACCCAAGCGGATGGGAATAAATACTCCCTTTTATCCCTTCCTTTTCCATTATTTTTCTGGTTTCCCTTAAAATGGCATTGCCGGATCTTCCTGCGACAAATTGGGAAGTCAAGATATCCTGTAACCGGTTTCCGACCATAAGCGCATCTTTGAGATATTGAGGGATTTGTTTTTCATCAGGCTTGAGTACGTATGCCAATTGCTGCGTATCTGTATTCAATCTCAAATAAGTGATCCCAAAATCAATGTGCAACAAATCGCCGGGCATGATCACGGCAGATTCCGGCTTCACGGCAAATGACCTCAAATGTTCTTGAGAAGATGGATCGGCCCTTTGAATGTCCACGGTAGGGTGAAACCAAGTATCAAGTTTCAACTCTCGTATTCTTTCCCTATACCACCATACCACATCCTCTGTCGTGGTGACTCCTGGCGTAATGACAGCCTCGGACAATCCTTCAGCAATGATTGTGTTGGCAATGGTTTGGAGGTGTTTGTAAGTCGCCATCTCTGAGGCAGTCCTTGTCTCCAACCAACCCACAGCAAGATCCTGTGCCGAAGTGACTCTGCTTTTTAATTCCTCAGGAAGATTTTCGATCAGGGAATTGTATTCCGTGACATTCAAGCCATCGGCATGTCCATAATCCTTGGCCATGTTGATTCCTATTTTTTTGGGATTTCGATCTGAAATCAATTGTGCAAGCGCTTTCCATTGATCTGGCTCCGTATCGGGATCCCAGGCTTTTTGGAAGGATTTTCCCACTGCATATCTTGCAACAGCAAGGCTTTCCACCTCACGGCTTCCTTCTGGCTTGAACATGACCAGCATTGTCCTACGACGGGCAGCATGCCATGTCGCGGGCAAGAATGTTTTGATCACAGGATCCTCATTGTATTCTCGAGAGATGATCACCCACATATCAATTCCAGTGCGGTCCATGATTTCAGGCAACACGGTTTGTATTCTTTCTTCCAGCCATTGATCAATGACATTGGCTCTGGCCCGTTCGGACAAAATATGGGGATGTTGGGCAAAAACAAGTTGGCTAAGGAGTAGAAATGCTCCAAAAAGCAGAAAACATTTTTTCATATTTTAATGGGATTGATTGATACAACGGTGGTTGGAAAGTAAAATCTCTATTTCCTGCTTATCCCAGTCTTCTTTGATTTTACTTAGGTTTTCTTCGTATTCTCTCTTGAATTGTCTTCTATAAATGGCCTCCACAAATCTCCTGACATCGGTTTTGTCTTCTAGGATAAGCTTTGGAACAAGGGTCGGTTTGTCGTCATCCCCTTTGGCCACCATCGTAAAATAGCAGGTGTTGGTATGTTTGATTGTGCCGGTTTTTACGTTTTCCGAAATCACCTTGATCCCAATGACCATTGAACTATTCCCAACATAATTGATGGAGCCCATCAATGAAACCAACTCCCCAACTTCCACTGGTTGTAAAAAGTCCACAGTATCCACAGAAACAGTCACACAATAAGCCCCGCTGTGTTTGCTCGCAGTAGCATACGCAACCTTGTCCATAAGAGAAAGAAGTATTCCTCCATGGATCTTTCCTCCAAAATTGGCATACGAGGGGATCATCAACTCGGTGATTACAATTCTTGAAAAACGCGATGGTTTGGCCTCTTTTTCTTCCATTTTTTTTTCTGAAAATAGGGAATAAAAAAAGATAAAAAAAACTAAACTACACCAGAGATTTTTTGCGCTTCTTTATTGACCAAAAGCCGGGCACTTAAACTATTGAACCTGTAGAGCAGCATCCCCCCGGTGAGGGTAAGCCCAATCAATAGTCCATACCAAATCCCCAGTTCTTCGAATCCATAAACAAATGCCAAGACATAACCCAGTGGCAAGCCAATCACCCAATAGGCTATCAATGTAACGATGGTTGGCATCTTAACATCTGACATCCCCCTCAGTGCACCAAGTCCCACCACTTGAATACCATCGGATAATTGAAACAATCCTGCTACAACCAATAAACTTGCACTCATTTTGATCACTTCTGGATCATCGATATACAGGGAGGGAAGGAAATTCCGAAACAAAATAAAGAGAACCGCGAAACAACACATAAACAAAGCAACCATCGCAAATACCGTAAAACCTGCTTCTCGGAGGGTTTTTATATCGTTTCTACCCAATTGATTCCCAACCCTCACCATTGCGGCGGAAGACAAGCCTGAGGCCATCATGTAGCTGACCGAAGCAAGGTTGATCGCTATCTGATGTGCTGCCAAAGCATTGACGCCTATCCAACCCATCATGATTGCGGCAGTACTAAAGGCGCCAACCTCAAATACAAATTGCATTCCAGTAGGAATTCCAATCTTCATCAGCTTGGAAATCATCGGGAAACTGAGATTTTTGAGACTAAAATTGATGTTGAAATTTTTGTATCTCTTTGAATTCCAGACATAATAAGCCATCATCAAACCCATCAAAACCCTGGAAATCAAAGTTGCCCAACCAGCACCGTTCAGTCCCAATGCCGGAAAACCCAAATTCCCATAAATCATGACCCAATTCAAAAAAACATTCAATCCATTGCAAAAAATAGTGATGTACATGGCCTGCTTGGTTTGTGAAAGTCCTTCGGCAAATTGTTTGAAGGTTTGAAAAAACATAAACGGCAAGAGGGACAAGGTGATAATGGCCAAGTACGGAATCGCCAAAACCACGACCTCCTGAGGCTGATTCATGAATTCCAATGCGGGAGAAAAGAGGAGAATAAAAATAAATAGGACAATACCCGTTGCCATGTTCAGGACAAATCCATGTCGGAAAAGTTTGGCAATCCTTCCTTTTTTCTCCTTCCCATCTGCCATCGCCACCATGGGTGTAATCGCCATGGACACGCCAATGCCAAACATCAGGACCACAAAGAAGATGCTGTTCGCCAAAGATGCCGCCGCCAGTGGTATTGCCCCCAATCGACCCACCATCATGCTGTCTGCAACTCCTACCAATACCTGCCCCAATTGGCTCAACATGACAGGATAAGCCAAATAAAAAGTCTTAGAATAATGGTCTTTAAAATTGATCAGAGACATGGTGAAGGTAAAATTGATGATCTAAATTCAAATATTGAATAATTTCGCAACTTTTAGAAGCCCGGCGATGGAAATACTGTCCGTAATTTCCCCATCCATGACCTTTTGGATCGCTTCTTTAAGTGGCAATTTAAGCACAATGATTTTTTCGGTTTCCTCAAATTCCGTTTCTCCCGGAGTCAGTTCTTCTGCAAGGAATACAAACCCTTCCTCATCGGTCACGGAATTGGAAGGGTGGATCCGCATGATTTGAGTCCATTTTTTTGCACTATAACCTGTTTCTTCCTTCAATTCCCGTTGCGCACCAAGCAGAATATCCAGGTCGTTGGGACTACCGCCCATCGGTATTTCCCAGGAATATTCATTCAAGGCATATCGGTATTGGCCGACGAGCCAAGTGTTTCCATTTTCATCCACGGGGATGATTCCAATGGCTTTATTCTTAAAACAAACTTTGCCATAGATCCCATCATTTCCAGAAGGGTTGATCACATCGTGTTCCTCGATTTTGATCCAGGGATTTTCGTAGATAGGTTTTATTTTCTTGGTTTTCCAAGGATTTTCCATAGTATTGTCCATAAAAAAAGGGTGACGATCAGCCACCCTTTCAATGATTTGAATCGGCTTATCAGACTGGAATAGGCAATACTTTGCTATCCTTAAAAGTAGAAAGAATTACCATAGACTGCATGGAATCCACTTCCCTGATTTCACTTACCTTTTCCAACATCAATTTCTGGTAAGAAGTGATGTCTTTTGCAATGATTTTCAAAATAAAATCACCTGTACCTGTGATATGGTGACATTCAATGACTTCTTGGATTTCGTTGATCTCTTTCATAAAAGCATCAATATTGCCTTTATTGTGACCGATCAAACTGACAAGTACAAAAGTACTTACACCCAAACCGATTTTTTCAGAGTCCAATTTTGCATGGTAGCTCTTGATGATTCCTGATTGCTCCAATTTTTTTACACGCTCCAGAGTCGGGGCAGGAGAAAGTCCTATATCTTTTGAAAGCTGAGCATTTGTTATTTTTGCATTGGCCTGTAGGATCTCAAGGATCTTTCGGTCTATTTTATCGAATTTCACTCTTATGTTATTATCCATGATCTAAAGAATTTTCAAAATAATATGTGGCACAAAGTTAATATAATTTACTTTTGTTTTAAAGCGTTCCCCAACAAAATACGACCACACATACAAAATATTGTTATTTTATTGAGTGGATTGGAGGATTTTTTCGATTGAAAACCATTACGTTCTCTTGATTATTCAAATAATCTCCTGTATTCGCATTTAAGCAAACGTCCAAAAAGATTTAAAGTTTATTCTTTTTGATATAATCTCTGGCTTCCTTGTGTGCAGGGTGTTTTCGCTTGGCATATTTCTTCACTTGATTGAAATAAGCCTTGGCCTGAGGCTTGTTTTTTTCCAGGTTCGCCTGTTTTCCCAAGGCTATCAAGGAATATAGGTAATACCCACTTTCTTGACTTTCGGATTCTTCTCCATAAGACAGTGTCTTCAAATAATATTTTTTGGCCTCCAGCCCATTATTGGTCTTCTCAAAAAATTGGGCAATGTAAAATGCGGCATATCTTCCACTATTCGACTCATATCCACTCCATTTTTCATCAATTCTTTTCAGGATTTCCAAAGATTCATCCTTTGCTTCTGCCATCCTGCCAACTGCATAAAGATGCCTTGCAAAAGACCGGTGAAAATATGGGTTATTGGGGAATTTCTGGTGGAGATAATCCGTGATGGCCAAGGCTTTGTAGGGCTGTTTTTCATCAGAAGCATACAACCTGAAAAGGAAATACTGTGCCTCCACTCTTGCGTAAAAGGCGTTTTGTGCCACATCTTCCAATTGCTTCAGACCAAGTTCCTTGTTCCCTTTTGGAAAAAAAGCCACAATGGGTTTCAACATTGGGTAATTTTCGGGAATCCAAACTGAGAAATAATTGAAAAGGGCATCACCGAGCATAAGTTCAGGATTCAATTCATCCTCACCCCTACTCAAATTCAAGTATTTCAGAGCATTTTTCCCCGCAAATGTCGCCCGAGTCCAGCTTTTTCGCTCACTGTATAACCTGCCTTGGAATCCATATGCGCCTGCCAAAAAAAATGCAGCTTCCTTGTTGGTAGGGTCTTGGTCATACATTTTGTCTGCTTTTTGGATCACCATATCCATTTGACGGATAAAGGCATCATCGAACCTTTTGTTTTCTATATCCGGGGCTATTTTCCACCATTGACTTAAAGCCATCAAAAAATATGGAAGCGGATGTTCCGGGTATTGATATTGTAAGACCCGAAAACCTCTTTCAGCAGATTCAAAATCAAAATTATAGAGACTGTTAACAGATTCTGTAATTCTGAATTGCAAACTTTTATCCAACAAAAGGTATCCCGGATTCTCAACTTTATCTATTGCCAAAGCTTGTTGTGCCTCCGAATTTCCAAAAAAAGAAAGCCAGATCAAGCCTGTTAACACCAATTTAATTCGCATTTTTTTTAAATTTTTAGTAAAATTAGATGGTATTCCAAACAAAAAATTAAATTTGACAACATTTAATTTCTCAAATGGTCAAAGTAAGATCCCAAATTGGTCAACGCATCGAAGAGTCAATAAATTTCGATAAGCGCATTTTTTTTGTTTTACTGTTGCTCCTATTCTATGCAATCCGATTTCTGACCAATGACGTCCTCGTTAAATCCATTCCCGGATACGAACAATTGCAGGAAGATGGTTCGCTTTCCATTTTCTTTATCTTCAATGCCTTGAATTATTTATGGACACCTTTTGCCCTTCTCTGGAAATTTACCGTTATCGCATTTATCATTTGGATAGGGGCATTTTCTTGGGGTTATAAAGTGTCCTTCAAAAAACTTTGGCAATTTGTGATGGTCGCGGAGATCGTCTTCATTTTTCCGGAATTGATCAAATTGCTTTTTATCATGACGACTTCGGGTCAATTAACTCCAGATGAAATAAAAGGTTATGCACCCTTATCACTTTATTCTTGGATCAATCCTCAGGAAGTCGCAACAAAATTCCATTATCCCCTCCGAACCCTGAATCTTTTTGAAATCCTATATTGGATGCTGTTGATCTTGGGTTTTCACAGCATCAGCAATAGAAGCCTCAAAATTTCCACTTTGGTGGTTTTGAGCAGCTATGGATTTGGTTTGCTTATTTGGTTGGTTTTTTATGTAATGTCATACAGATAAAGCATTCGCAGAGCACCCAATGGCTGAATACACCATTGGATGCTCTGCCAGTATAGCCAGAGTTTCGTTTTCATTTCCAATTGCAATTTTCCATCCGCTGCTTTTCTTGAGGAATATTCCAGTCGGGTTTTCCCTTGACATAAAATTTAATTTTTGATACAAAAATCCATTTTGAAAACAGGGGATTATCGGCAGGGGATTTCATACCGCTTAAAAAGATTGCTTAACTTTGAACGTCCACTTTTCGTAAGTTTTCCAATATTAAAACACAATCCATATGAATCCACTTTTGAGTAATTTCGATACTCCATTTGATACCTCTCCTTTCCATCTTATCCAGACAGACCATTTTCTTCCCGCCATCCAGGAAGCGATAAAATTAGCCAAAATAGAGATTGAGGAAATCAAGAAGGTAGCCACACCAGATTTCAAAAACACAATAGCGGCTTTGGACAATGCTGGGGAAAAACTAAATATCGTTTCCTCCATTTTTTTCAACCTAAACAGCGCCGAAACCAACGATAAAATCCAGGCATTGGCAAGGGAAATCTCCCCACTTTTGACTGCCCACGGCAATGATATCCTTCTTGACGAAAATCTTTTCGACTTGGTCCAAAAAGTACATCAACAAAAAGACCAGCTCCAGCTTACGGAGGAAGAAAAAACACTCCTGGACAAGACCTACAAATCCTTTGTCAGAAACGGGGCAAATCTGAATGGCGACCAAAAACTTCGCCTAAGGGAAATCGACCGGGATTTATCCCAGCTGAGCCTGAAATTTGGCGAAAATGTCCTTGCAGAAACCAATAAATACGAATTGGTTTTGGAGAATGAAAAAGATTTGGACGGACTTCCTGAGGCCGTAAAGGAAGCCGCCGCACAAACGGCAGAGGAAAAAGGAAAAGCCGGCAAATGGGTTTTCACTTTGGCTTATCCGAGCTATGTCCCCTTTTTGACATATGCTGATAGCCGAGATTTGAGGAAAGAACTTTTCATCGCTTTCAATACCAAAGCATGCAAAGGGGATGAACTGGACAACAAGGAGCACATTCTTGATATGCTCAAATTGAAAAACGAAAGAGCAGTTCTCCTGGGGTATGCTAGTTTTTCTGATTTTGTATTGGAAGAAAGAATGGCCAAAAGTGGTCCCGAAGTCATGGAATTTTTGCACAATCTTTTGGAAAAAGCAAAGCCCAAAGCACAGGAGGAAGTAGCCGAATTGGAAGCTTTCGCAAAATCATTGGAAGACATCGACATTCTCCAGAAATGGGATTTTGGGTATTATTCCGAAAAACTCAAAAAACAGAAATTTGAAGTGGACGATGAATTGCTAAGACCTTATTTCAAGTTGGAAAATGTCATCGAAGGTGTGTTCAGTACAGCCAGCAAGCTTTATGGCATTCAGTTTTTGGTCAATAAGGAAATCCCGGTTTATCACCCCGAAGTCACGGCATATGAAGTGAAAGACTTGAAAGGGAAGCACTTGGCAGTGTTTTATGCGGATTTTTTCCCTAGAGCAGGAAAAAGAAATGGTGCTTGGATGACCAGTTTCAGAGGTCAGAAAATCAAGGATGGAGTGGACCAAAGACCGCACATCTCCATTGTTTGTAATTTTACCAAACCTACCAAAACCAAGCCTTCACTGCTCACTTTCAATGAAGTCACTACCCTATTCCATGAGTTTGGACATGCGCTTCACGGAATGCTCGCCAAAGGGAATTATGAATCCCTATCAGGAACGAGTGTGTTCTGGGATTTTGTGGAGCTACCTTCCCAGATATTTGAAAACTGGTGTTATGAAAAAGAGTGTTTGGACATGTTTGCCCAACATTATCAAACCGGGGAAACCATACCGGCTTCCTTGATTGAAAAAATCAAAAACGCGTCGAATTTCCATCAGGGTTATCAGACGCTCAGACAAATTAGCTTCAGTCTATTGGACATGGCTTTCCACAGCGTGGATCCAGGATTTATCAGCGACATAAAAGAATTTGAGCAAGAAGCGATGAAAGAAACCAACTTGCTTCCAGATGTCGAAGGCACCTTGATGAGCACTTCTTTTTCCCATATCTTTCAAGGGGGTTATGCGGCGGGATACTATAGCTACAAATGGGCTGAGGTTTTGGATGCGGATGCATTTGAATTGTTCCAAGAAAAAGGGATTTTCGATCCGGAAACAGCAGAGTCTTTCATGACCAACATTCTTTCTGCAGGTGGCACAGAGCATCCGTCTATCCTATTCGAAAGATTTAGAGGCCGTGCGCCAAAACCAGATGCCTTGTTGAAAAGAGCTGGACTTGTCTCCACGAAAGACCAATGAGGTTTCCTTCTTTAGAATTCATTTTACAATCAGCCAAAACGGCCGCAAAAAGATTCCCTTTGAGTCTTTTTGTGGCCGTTTTGGCTACTGGCTTGGCAATTTCTCTTGTCCATGAAAAGAATGATTGGGTGAATTTGACCCGATTGAATTTGATGCTCACGGCAGCATTGGGAATTCCTCTCTATTTTTCCGTTGGTGTTTTATCAGAGAAAAAAATCTTGAAAGGCTTCCAAAAACCTCTTGGTTATTTGGTTGCCACCCTTGTTTTAATATTGATTTTTTTGAATTTCCCTGTCAGGGATGCTCCTGAAAATACGCATGCCCCGTATATCCGATACATTGTCTATTTTTTGGCGATTCATTTGGTGGTCGCATTTTCCCCCTACCTGGCCAACAAGGATTTGAATGCATTTTGGAATTACAACAAGGTGCTTTTTATTCGTTTGGTTACAGGGGCGTTTTACTCCTTTGTCTTGTTTTTGGGTCTAACTTTGGCTTTGGGGGCAGTTCATCTATTGTTTAAATTGGATATCACACCAGAATTTTACCTTAGGCTGTTCTTGGTGGTAGTGGGAATATTCAATACCTGGTTTTTCTTGTCTGGTATCCCAGAAGATTTTTCAAAGTCCGAATCTGAATCGAATTTCCCAAGAGAACTAAAGGTGTTTTCGCAGTACCTTCTTTTGCCTTTGCTGTCTGTTTACCTGGTGATTTTGTATGCCTATGGCGCAAAGATCATTTTGACATGGGATTGGCCAAGTGGAATTGTCACCTACATGATCATTGCAGTGTCGATTTTGGGAGTTTTCACCAATCTGCTGCTCTTTCCCTTTCAAAATTCTGAAAACAATCTTTGGATGAAGAAATTTTTTAAGGTGTATTATTTTCTATTGGTCCCCTTAATTGTTTTGCTTTTTGTGGCGGTAGGGATCCGAGTTGGCCAATATGGGATAACCGTGAACCGATACATCATCATTTTGTTGGGGATTTGGCTTTCCTTGATTTCATTCTATTTTATTTTGGGTTTCAAAAATTTAAAAACCATTCCCATTTCGCTCAGTCTCTTCATGCTCATTGGGTCCTTTGGTCCTTGGGGGATGTTTGCCATCAGTGAAAAAAGCCAGCTGAACCGATTAAAAACAATGTTGGAAGGTTCCGGAATTTTAATGGGAGGAAAAATCCAAAATGAAGTCATTTGGGACATGGATACCAAAGGGAATCTCCAAGGGGAAAAACTTGGGAATATTCAGAAAATAAAACCCAAAGATTTGGGAGAGCTTTCTTCGATTTTGAAATATTTGGGAGATTTTCATGGATTCGGAAAACTGAAAAGCTGGTTTGACCAAGATTTGAGCCAGCTCATTTCCCAAGCCTCCGCAAACAAGGAACCATGGGAAAAACCCGATCCGGCAACTCTCTATATGGAAACCATGGGCCTTAGACTTGATTTTGGCCCGTTGGAAGGAGAGAATGGCTTACTACCTATTGTTTTGATGGCCAAATCTCAAAATCAAACGGAAATATCAGGATTTGATTATTTGATCCATTATACCTGGTTTGCTGCCGAGCCTAAAGAAGCCTTGGAAACGGAGTTGGGCAAAAACCGCTTAGGTGTCAACTTTCCGTCAGACATTGATGAGAAATTGGTAGTGATTTGGAACGACAAAACTTTGACATTTGATATCAAACCCTGGATATTGGATTTAATTGCCCAAAGAAACCTTGATGCGAAATTTGATTTTGAGCAGGAAGCTTTGACTTTGGAAAAGGAATTTGAAGGCTTAAAAGTCAGATTCCTGTTTTCGACTATTCACCTGAATCAACAAGAGGAGAAGACTCGGGTGGAATTTGTAGATGTGAAATTATTGATTGGGACAATGTCTATAGCCAATTCTGAAAAATAACCGAAATGACTTGGCTTCGATAATCTTCCTTTCACATATCAAGCGATGAACACGATGCCAATAAAAAAAGGTATGTATAAACATACCCCTTTTCTATAATTTCTAATCCATTTGAAAAGCATTTCCTGTTTGAAAACAGACCTTAAAACCTGGGCTTTGTTAGATTATAATTAAGAATCCAACAAGAACCAACCACACTACTGACGAAACTGCCAACAGCAATCGAAATTGTTTGTCCTCGTTCATAGCTATTTTTTTGTATAATATACAAACTATTTTGCAGACAATCGAGGAACAATGTTTTTTTTTGAAAAAAAATACATCAAAAAAAGCAATATGCGATAGGCCTAAGCGTTCTGTAGAGTTTGAATTATCCCAAAAAACAATAGGCATTATACGGAATCATGATAATGTTTTTGATTCTTGGACATATTGGCTACCGTCCATTCAATCTTGACCGTAATCGGTGCTTTTCTTACCGGACAAGCCGTAAGTTGGCAATATTGACAACAGTTTTCAGGGATGCATGGATCAGCATGGATAAATACCTCCATCATTCCCGGCCAATCTTCTTCCAATACTTTTTCCACGCCCTGTACCTCATCGTGCACTTGATTCAAATCAAGGTAATAAGGAAGAGTCAAATGGAGATCGATGTGTCGATCGCTTCCATACTGTTGCACCCGCAAATTGTGGATGTCGATCCAATTTGGCTTTCTGGTCTTGTTGAGAAGCCCTACAATGGCCTCGACAGAACTGGGATCCGCTTCATCCATCAAACCACCCACAGATCTTCTCACCAATGCATATCCTGAATAGATAATGTACAAGGAAAACAATATGGAAATGACAGAATCCAAATAATACAGACTTGTAAAATAGATGATTGCCACACCCAAGATCAATACCAAACTGGTAATGGCGTCTGTCATCAAGTGCTTGCCGCTGGCCTCAATTGTTAAGCTTTTTAGTTCAACCCCTTTTTTCTGAAGAACAAACCCAAGCATTCCGTTGATAAGCCCTGAAATGCCAATTAAGGCAATCCCTATCGGCAATTGGTCAAGTTCCTGGGGGTCAAAGAAATTATTGATCGCTTGAAAAATGATGAAAATTCCAGCAAGAATGATCAAAGTACCCTCTACCCCTGCACTAAAGAATTCGATTTTCCCATGACCATAGGGGTGATTGTCATCCTTGGGTCGTGAACTTAAATAAATACTGTACGATGCAAAACCCGCAGCCACCACATTTACGATACTCTCCAGGGCATCAGTAAGGATTGCTGTAGAATTGGTAAGGGAATAAGAATAGAATTTGACAAAGAGCAACACAAAACTCACCAAAAATGCTACTACAATCCATTTTGACTTTTCCTTTTCCACGATCTAAACACTTTTTTTGAATCGGTCAAAATTAGCGCTAATTTTACCAAAATATAATTATTGGCCTTAATGTTGTCATCAAATTTGAATTGACCTGATTCTATAATAATACAATCACCCTCATTTATTTCATCACATACTTCCAAAATCTTTTTAAAAAAACAACATGAATCCGCCCAAATTCAAAATCCCCTCCTATCTGAAAGCATTGGCGATCCTAACTTTGATCATCATCATTGTGTTTATATTGATTATTGGAAGAAGCATTTTAATCCCTCTTTTCTTAGCTGGATTTATTGCAGTATTGCTCACCCCCGTCACGGAATGGCTGGAAAGCAAAAAATTCTCAAGGATTATCAGCACTTTTTTCGCTTTGTTTTCAAGTTTATTATTGATCGTAGGATTTATTGCTTTCGTCGTTACTCAAGTCGCCAGTTTTACAAAGGACTTGAAAGATGTCGGAGGGAAACTAAATTCCAACCTGAGGGATGTAGATGATTTTTTGAAGAGCAATTTCAAACTGGAAACAGGTATCGGCAATGGCATCGACCAGGAGTATATCATCGATATGCTGCAATCCAATAGTTCCAGTATTTCAGAATTTGTGTTGGGGACTTTAGGATCTCTTGCTGGCGTCGTTTTACTCCCTGTTTTTATCTTTTTCTTCTTGCTGTATCGGGATCACTTGACAAAATTCATCGTAAAGATATATGCCGAAAATGACCAAGAAAATATAAGAAAAGAAATCAAGAATTTGCGCAGACTGGTCCAAAACTACATTATAGGAATGGTGAAAGTAATGGCCATATTGGCAGTTATGAATACTGCGGTCCTTCTCGGGCTGGGTATTAAACACGCCATTTTCTTTGCCGTATTTGCTGCAGTACTCAACATAATCCCCTATTTAGGGCCGTTTTTAGGGGCTATTCTTCCAACTTTATATGCATTTTTGACGATGGACAGTTTATTCTATCCCATTGGTGTAGTGGTAGCCTTTCAGATTATCCAATTGATCGAAAGCAATTTCCTCACGCCAAAAATCGTTGGTAGCAATGTCAACTTAAATGCCTTTATTACTTTCATTGGCTTATTGATTGGAGCCTCGATATGGGGAGTAATTGGGATGATCTTGATAATCCCCACATTGGCAGTTCTCAGAAAAATATTTGAATTAAGCGAATCCTCGAAACCTTATGCTTTCCTGCTTGGAGAAGAAATTGATGATGAAAAAGATGATTTGGAAAAACTATAATTTCACGGTCGTAATCGTTTTACTCCTGATTTTACTTTCGGGATGTGATAGTGCCAATGACAAAAAAGGCAGATTCCTGTTGAAAGGAAATGAAAAATTGAAAGAAAATGACCTTCAGGGAGCCATAGAATTCTACGGTGAAGCACTCAAGATCGATGGGGAGTTTGCCGATGCTTTTTATAACCGAGGGATTGTTTACCAAAAGCTCAATCGCCTGGATGAGGCGATCATGGATTACGCAGAAGTCCTTCGGATCAATCCCGATAATGCTGCCGCTTTGTTTCAAAAGGGCCTTGCCTCAATGGATAACGGTGAATATTACAAAGCTTTGGATGATGCCAACCAACTCATCCGTCTGGATTCCGAAAATTGGAAAAGTTATTTCCTTTTGGGACTTGTCCACGAGCGGATGAAAAAATATCCAGAAGCATTGGATGCTTTCGAGAAAGGACTCAAAATCGATAGTGAAAACACAGAGCTCTTGGTAAACAAGGCCACCATCCTATTCTACCAAAAGGAGTATTTGGAAGCAAGCAAGCAGTTGGAAAAAGCAGGGAAATTAAACCCGGAGGAGGCTAATATTTATAACCTTCGATCCATGATCGCCTTCGAGGAAAAGGAGTACACAAAAGCCTTGGAATGGGTTGAAATAGCAATCCAAAAAAACGACAGAGAAGCTTATTTTTACAACAACCGGGGTCTGTATTTTCTGTTTTTGGGAAAGCTGGACCAGGGCCTTCAGGATATAAATTTAAGCCTCAAACAAAATCCAAAAAACATTTATGCCCTAAGAAACAAAGGGATTTATTACTACCTCAATGGTGAAAAAGATCAATCCCTAAGGTATCTTGGAGAAGTTTTCCAAAAAGATCCAGATTTGGAAATGGTCCAAGAATACTATCAAAAGGCTCAGGAAATGTAATTTAAATCCAAAACCAAATCTTTTATTTTTTTCAGAAGTTCTTCTGCATCTATCGGTTTAGAAACAAAACTATCAAATTGGCTTTTTTGTATCTTTTCCAAGATTTCTGCTTTGGAAGCCGCAGTAAGCGCAATCACTGGAACCGAGGAAATGTTTTTTATCAATGCTGTTGCCTCTATCCCATCCATTATGGGCATTTGAATGTCCATCAATACACAATCATATTTCCCATTTCTGACCATGGCCACAGCGGCTTCACCATTCGAAACTCTATCAAATTCAAATCCCCATTTCTTGATGATTTTGCCCAAAACCAAAGCATTCACATCATTGTCCTCTGCAACAAGGATTTTTGGCTTATTTGTGGATTCAATGGAAATCTCCTTTGGCTGCTGCGGGAGTACTTTGGCCTTTTCCAATTCCAAGTCAAAGAAGAAGGAAGACCCAAAACCGGGTACTGATTCCAAATTGATTTTGCTTCCCATTCTATCCAATAGCTTTTTTGTAATGGAAAGTCCTAAGCCAGTTCCTCCATATTTCTTATTGAAAGAATACTGAATTTGATCAAAATCCTCAAAAATCCTATCTTGATATTCTTTTGCAATGCCAACCCCATTGTCCTTCACCTCAAAATACACATTTATCCTATCAGAAAGGTCACTCTTGAGTTTCATGAACACTTCAACCTGACCATTTTTCGTGAACTTCAAGGCATTGGTAATCAAATTATTGAGCACCTGAGCAATTCTAACCTTATCCCCCATCACCATCAAATCAAGGTCTGGGTCTAAATACAAGTTCAATTTATTAAAGCTTTCTTTCGCATGGAATCCCAAGCCTTTGATGACTTGTCTTGCCACCTCTGACAGGTTTATCGATTTGTTCTCAAGGGATAGTTTTCCAGCCTCGATCTTTTGAAAATCCAAGAGATCGTTTATCATAATGATGAGATTATCTGCTGCAAAGCTGATTGTATTGATTATTTCCCCCTGAGCAAAACTATGTTCCTCTTGGGCAAGAGAATAAACCGAACCAGAGATCGCATTCAAAGGCGTCCTCAAATCATGACTGATCATAGAAAGAAATTCGGATTTTACCCTATTGGCTTCATCGGCTGATTCCCGTGCTTTTTTCAGATCAGCTTCAAAATCCTTTTGTTCGGAAATATCGGTCAGGTAGCCATACCAAACCACATCCCCATTAGGCAGCAATTCGGGTCTTGCTCCCCCCATTACCCATTTGAAATCACCAATACCGGATTTTTTGACCCTAAACTGACACGACCATGGGCATATTTTTCTGGCAGAAATAACTGAGGTACTGAGGACCTGACTGATATCTTCAGGATGGATCTTCGAAATCACCATACTGATGTCCCCGATTTTAGAAAATTCCTCTTCTGTCAAATCGAGGAGGGTCATGATGCCGGGGCTCAGATAGGAAAAATTCATTTTGCCTTCATTGTCCAACACAAATTGATAAAGGGCTCCAGGGACTTGATCCGCTAGATGCAATAAAAAATCGGAGGATTGTCTTAAGGTTTTCTCCAAGGATACCCTTTCTGAAATATCCCGGAAAAAGGAAATGATATAACTTACGGCTTGGATTTGAATAAGATTGCAATTCACCTCCACTGTGCATTTAGATCCATCAACATGCCCGAGTTCACTTTGAAAAATCCTGGAATTGCTTTCTTTCAAATCCAATAGATAATCCTCCCAAACTTCGCCATCCAAGAAGCCAATAGCCAAATCCCTGATATCGGATTTCTTTGTTTTGGGATCAGCAAGGCCCGACTTCCTAAGAATTTCTCGGTTGGCAAAAATAATTTCGCCCGCTATGTCCATCACCAAAATCCCATCCGGCGAAAGGTTATAAAGTTCTTTAAACAATCCGATTTCGTCCAAATGGGACTTTCTCTCAGAAATATCGCAAAAGGTCCCAAGTGCAGTGGACACTTGATTATCCTTAAATCTTGGCTTTCCCGTTACCCTAACCCATTTTTCATTTCCCTTTTCGGTTTTTATCTTAAGCTCAAGGTCAAATTCCTTGGCTTCGGTAAACAAATCATCCAAGGATTTTTGCATTACCGGTTGAAATGAAGGAAGGAAAAAACCTATGTATTGTTCAATGCCAGATACTTTTGCCTCTTCTATTTCAAGAATGGAATACAATAAATCGTTCCCATAAAACGCCTGTTCCTTCGGGTCCCATTCCCAAACACCCAATCCATTTATTTCTACCCCATGACGAAGCAATTCATTTTGCCTTTCACGCTCAATCTTTTTGTTTTGACTTTCGGTAATATCTCTTCCAATGGCATAGAACTTGCCTTCCATAAAATGAATCTGCCAGTCGATCCAAAAGAAATCCCCTGATTTGGCGCAAAATCTTGCTGAAAATCGATTTTTTTCTTTCTCTTTTTTCGCCCCAATTAATATTTCTTTGACCATCCCAAGATCATCCGGATGGAAAAATTGACAAAGATCTACATTGATTAGCTCCTCCGGAGAATATCCCAAAAGTTCATAAATGGAATCGCTCACCCAAGTGAGAAAATTTTCCTGCCCGATCCCAATGAGATCAATGCTGTTTTTAAAAAACACTTCTGAATCCTTATAATCAGGCAGATGCTTTCCCTTTACTTCCTTGCCTTTGTAAAACAAAAAGTAATTTGAGCCATTGTCTTGGGGCAACTCTAAATGAAAGGAATATGCTCTGCCGTGAAAATCGATGATCAACTCCTCCTTGAAAATATAAGAATTGATATCCAATCCCAGCCCCACAAGGCTTTTATCTTCCAAGAATTGTCCTACCTGTTGTTCAAAAACCGAATTGGTATAAAAAATATTATAGGGAAAAGTATCATCCGCCAAAAAAACCATCTCTGAAGATTCAAAGATTATTTTCTTAAACATACTGTTTATACCTATTTCCTTCATCGGAATAATCTGAGAAATTAAAGCGGGTGCGGAAATCAACTAATTGGGTGATAGATCAGTTCCGATAAACAAACATACAATTAAATGTTTTTTATACCAAATAAAATGTTTTTAAAATTGTTAAAAATGTTTTTCATTTCAATTCAAATACCAAACTCAACTTGAAACATACCTGTCCACGTATTGCCTGCGCGGTCAAGATCAGTCAAACCTTCCAGCCATCTGTAGCCGATATTCGCCTGCATTTTTATCCTATGCCCATTTATATACCTGGTATAACCAAGCAAGGATTCATCGATCCGGTTTTGGAACTGGGAAATCTGTGAGTTGGGAATCACATATGCATACCTCAATGCCAATTCGGATTTCTTGTTGATCATTTTACTCACTTGGGTATTGACGCCTCCACCCACCACCACGAATCGGACATCTCCAAGGGCATTGGTCGTGATGGGGTCGGGTGATGTACGATTCATGTACTCCGACAATACAGCCCAACCTTGGTACTTAAAAACCCCATCAATAATTAAGCTGTTCATATCCTTAAACTCATAAAGTTCCTGACCAAGTTGGCCACCCGTTCTATTTGCTTTGTTATTTCTGGAAAAAGTAAGCCCAAGGGACAACTTCGGGTCGGTTTCGAACGCAATGTCTCCTTCTGAGTAATCTCCATTGTTCTTGAAATTTCCAAAAGGCAAGATTTCCAACCTACCCGTGTAAGCCAATCCATCATTTATCTTGGAGGCATTTCTGCCATCTCCAGTGGATATTGCACCTTTGAGCTGCAAAATGGATTCATTGGGGAAATTGAATGTGTAATAGCCAAAAAAGCCAAAGTCCCTGTCCAGCGTAAACAACCCGTTGACAACAGACCGATCCGCAAATTGAAGATTTCCTGAACTGTTGACACGTTGCCTATTGCCAGGCAGTTTCGATTGACCAAAACCCACATAAAAATTTTTATTGAAAGTATAGTAGATAATTGCATCCCTGATCGGCTGGGCAATGTCCCCACTTTCCAAGTCAAGATCTGCCTTCGAAAATGCAAGTTGAATGTAATACTGAACTCTCGGGCTCAATACAAAACCATCTAATCGGAGCCGAAGCCTCCTCACACGCATCTCATATTCATTGACATTGAGCAAATCTCCACTGACCGTATTGAATCCAGCCCTGTTCTGCATTCTAAATCTCAAATTCAAGAGAAAAAGTGAATCTTTGGAGATACTGATTCCTTCCTCGACATTTATTAGCGCTCTTTCATCCGATTCCACAGTCTGTGCTGCGAGGAAGATTGGCTGAAGGAGGAACAGGAGAAGGAATCCAAAAATGATTTTTAGAACATTTTTGGATCGAACAGCGAAAAAATATGTTTTCATAACTTCTAAAATAGTTTAACAACTAAAATTGACAAAATTAGTGCATAAAAAAGGCTGTGGAAAATTCCACAGCCTTCATTTGAAAATTGGATATTTAGACTTGTTCTTTGCTCAAATTCAATGCAGAACCCGCTTTAAACCATTCAATCTGTCCCTCATTGTAGGTATGGTTGACGATGATTTTATCCATGCTTCCGTCGGAATGAAAGAAATTCATAGATAGTGGTTTTCCTGGCGCAAAAGAATCCAAGCCGACGATGTCGATGGAGTCATCCTCCTTGATCAAATCATAATCGGAAGGATTGGCAAAAGTCAAGGCCAACATTCCTTGCTTTTTCAAATTGGTTTCATGGATTCTTGCAAAGGATTTCACCAAAATCGCGCGAACACCTAGGAACCTAGGCTCCATGGCTGCATGCTCTCTGGAAGAACCTTCACCATAGTTTTCATCACCCACTACAATAGACCCGATGCCGTGTTGTTTGTATTGACGCTGAACAGCAGGAACTTCCCCATATTCACCCGTCAGCTGATTTTTGACCTTATTGGTCTGATCAGTGAAAGCATTCACTGCTCCGATCAACATGTTATTTGAAATATTATCCAAATGGCCTCTAAATCTAAGCCAAGGACCTGCCATGGAGATATGATCGGTGGTACATTTGCCTTTGGCTTTTATCAATAATTTCAATCCTTTTAGGTCGATTCCCTCCCATGGCATGAAAGGTGCCAAAAGTTGCAACCTTTCGGATTTTGGATCTACGATTACCTGAATCTGTGATCCCTCTGTCGCTGGGGCTTGGTATCCTGCATCTCTCACCTCAAACCCAAGGCTTGGCAATTCCAAACCGCTCGGCCCTTCTAGTTTCACCGATTCCCCATCCTCATTGATAAGACTGTCAGTCATAGGATTGAAAGTCAAGTCTCCCGCAATGGCTAAGGCCGTAACGATCTCTGGAGATGCTACAAAAGCATGCGTGTTGGGGTTACCATCCGCCCTTTTTGCGAAATTTCTATTGAATGACGTGATGATGGAATTTTTCTCTTGTTTATCAGCACCATGTCTGGCCCACTGACCGATACAAGGTCCGCAAGCATTGGCGAGGACTACGCCTCCCATTTGTTCAAAAATATCAAGAAATCCATCCCTGTCCACTGTAAACCTGACCAATTCAGAGCCAGGAGTAATGGTATATTCGGATTTTGCAATCAGCTTTTTGTCTACTGCCTGTTTGGCCAATGAAGCCGCACGGGAAATATCTTCGTAGGAAGAGTTGGTACAAGATCCAATCAATCCCACTTCAAGCTTTGCCGGCCAACCATTTTCTCTCACTGCAGCAGCAAATTTAGAAAGTGGCCAAGCCAGATCAGGGGTAAATGGACCATTGATATGAGGCTCCAACTCCGAAAGGTTGATATCGATCACTTGATCAAAATATTTTTCAGGTTGAGCATACACCTCTGGATCGCCCATAAGATGCTCCTTGATTTCATTTGCCAGATCAGCAATTTCGCTTCTCTCAGTCCCTCTTAAATAAGCCTCTGATTTCTCATCATATCCAAAAACTGAAGTAGTTGCACCTATTTCAGCGCCCATGTTGCAAATCGTGCCTTTACCTGTTGCCGAAAGTGATCTTGCTCCTTCGCCAAAATATTCCACAATAGCTCCAGTTCCACCTTTCACTGTAAGGATTCCTGCCACTTTAAGAATTACATCTTTTGCAGAAGTCCAACCAGAAAGCTTTCCTGTCAACCTTACACCTATCAATTTAGGAAATTTCAATTCCCATGGCAAGCCTGCCATTACGTCACAGGCATCAGCTCCACCAACTCCGATGGCTATCATTCCCAATCCACCGGCATTGGGTGTATGGGAGTCCGTACCAATCATCAATCCGCCTGGGAAGGCATAATTTTCCAGAACCACTTGGTGGATAATACCTGCACCTGGTTTCCAGAATCCAATTCCGTATTTGTTGGAAACAGAGGATAAAAAGTCATAAACCTCTCTGTTTTTATCTTTTGCTTTGTCAAGATCGGCAATAGCACCGACTTCTGCCTGGATCAAGTGATCACAATGTACCGTAGAAGGAACGGCAACTTGATCCCTACCCGCTTGCATGAATTGTAAAAGTGCCATCTGCGCGGTAGCATCCTGCATGGCAACCCTATCAGGCCTAAAATCAACGTAAGAAACCCCTCTTTCGTAGGCTTTGGATGCTGCCCCTTCAGAAAGGTGTGAATACAATATTTTTTCAGTCAGCGAAAGCGGTCTTCCAACTGCTTTTCTTGCAGTCTCTATACGAGAAGGGAATTTTGAATAGACTGCTTTGATCATTTCTATATCAAATGCCATTGAAATATTTTGTTTATGTTGAAAATGATAATTTTAATCGTTGACAAAGATAAAAAAATAGCCTAAGAATAGAAGGAAAATCATTTCATTGGTCGATATTTAAACAAAGCCTAAATAGAAGGTTGAAAACTGCCGAAATTACTGATAAATAACAGATAAGCGGTTTTTCAAAATAAAATCAAGCCGGTATCCCAAGAAGAATGGGATAGTTTCTTTTGAAATCGCTTGCTTTATTTTTTAACAAATCTGATATTTTTTGAGCAATCCCACTTGAATGTTTTTCGCCATGGCCAAATGTGAATGAAGTCCAATAATTACCTAGATCCTGTTGTTATCAAGAAGTATCATTTGACATAATTTCTTTGGTTTTCATTTCCATACAGTCCCCAATTTATTTAGCATCTAAAGCGATGGAGAGATCAATCGATTACGGAGCATCATTTGGAGTTTCGCAGATTCTAAAAGAAAATTCCTGAAAATTAAACCCGAATTCTAAGACACCAAAAAAGTAACGTAAAGCATCTAACTTGATTAAGTTAGATGGAAATATGCATTAGGTTTCCTATTAAGCGGTTGAAAATGTAAGAGGATCAGAATATTAGTAGAACAATGCAAAATCGATATCGTGGAGTCAAAAACCACAAACAATTTCTTGATTATCAAGCAATTTTAGACTGAAATAGGGTTGGTAATGTACAACAGGTGTTAAAAAAATCGGCAAAGGTTAAGGGATTCTTTTGGCGTGGGATTGCATCAAAAATGACATAAAAAACTTTTATGGAGTAAAATTTGAAAACGGAAGCCAGTTCTGCTTTGAACTTCCCCCAAACAATGAAGAGGCTTCCTAAAAATTCATTTACAATTTGGATAAAAACTCAACTGTATTCACTCCATCTGCATAGTCTTCCAAAGTGGGACATTGGGATTGCCCGAAAACTAAACTTCCATTGAGCCATCCATTTCTGGTGACAATGCATTGTGTCTTTTCTGAAATTTCCGATAGCCGTTCATCAAGGGAGCCTTGATCTTCATAAGTTTCATAATAAATGACCGAAATGGGTGAAACCAATTCTTTGCTTTCCCTTAAAAGCAAAAATCCATTGTCCAAATGAACGACGCCATTTACCAAGTAAATGGATTTATTGTAATCATAATTATTGTTGTATTTGTGGTGATTGGCAACCGATTTAAGTTCATTGATGGCGTCTAGGAATTTGATTAAATCACCTTGGTCTTTCACAAAAATCTTGGATACATTCCTGCATCCCAATCCAAAATACTGAAAAATATCCTTTGCCAATTCCAAAAAGTCCTCTTTGGTTTCACTCCCATCTAAAACACCGATGGAGGTCCTGTTTTTTCTGATTAAGCTGGGGTATTTCCCAAAATAATAATCAAAATACCTAGCCGAGTTATCACTTCCAGTGGCGATATATGCGTCTTTTGCTTTGAGCATTTCCTCGAAAAGCACCAAATCCTTGAATTCATGCTCAATTTCTATCAATTCTTGGACAAGCCAAGGAATCAAGACTTGATCCGAAGAACTCAGTTTAACACAGGCCCGATGTCCTGTTAACAATACCGCCAACATATCGTGAAAACCAACGCCGGGAATATTGCCTGCCATCAAAATTCCTACCGATTTAGGGTTTGGTGTCTCCGGGAATTCATACGGTGAAAGCCATTTTTCGATCTTGTCTTGGTCCAAAAAAGCCATCAATCCCTGAAGTGCACCTTTGGTTTGCTCCGGAGTAAACCAATTATTGTTGTTTTCAACCTTCCAAGCCAGGGCATTCAGCTCATCTTCCGTCAATTTTTGGATTTTTTTTCCCAAAAGATGAAATGCAGCAATTCTTTCTCCTAATGTCATTTTGATCGGTTTATAGGGCAAAGATATTTGTTTTTAGAGAGAAAAATTCCAGATAAAATGAATATAAATTAATTCGTACAACAACTTTATTTTTTCATTTGTTAAATGGTTATTAATTTTGCAAAATATTAAATAGAATTTACCATGGCAATAATGATAACCGATGAATGCATCAATTGTGGTGCATGCGAACCAGAATGTCCAAATACTGCGATTTATGAAGGCGGTATTCAGTGGACTTGGGGTGGCGGGACAAACCTAAAAGAAGTGACCTTACCAGATGGGACGGTGGTGGATGCGAATGAAAAGCTGCCACCCGTATCGGATGAGTTTTATTATATTGTGACAGAAAAATGTACGGAGTGTACTGGATTTCATGAGGAACCACAGTGTGCGGCAGTATGTCCGGTGGACTGCTGTGTGGATGATCCCGACCATAGAGAAACGGATGAAGAACTTATGGCGAAAAAGGAATTTATGCACGGAGAATAAAAAGTGGGAGTTTCCCACTTTTTATTCTTTTAAAGCTTTGATTTGACTGTTTATTCTAGGTTTCAGTCTCTATATCTAAAAAAAACTAAAATTCCTCTTGAATTTCATTGTTGAATTCATTTAACTTGTCATTCAAATCAGTTTTGAATTCAGACAACAAAAACTTTGGAAAGTGGAAGACAACAGAGGTAATGACAGGGAAGAGATTTTCTCAAAAAGAGTAAAAGCAGGGAAAAGGACATACTTTTTTGATGTAAAGTCCACAAAATCAAATGATTATTACCTTACCATCACGGAAAGCAAAAGGAAACTGAAAGACGATACTTTTGTTTTCGAAAAACACAAAATTTTCCTATACAAGGAGGACTTTGCTAAATTTGTTGGGGCGCTTCAAGAAACTGTTGATCATGTCAAAAATGATTTAATGGCGGATTTTGATTTCGAGCAGTTTGAAAGTGAAACATCCCAAAGCGAGTTTGATGATGAGCTAAAATGGGATTAAAACCCCAAAAAACAACAAACAGGAGAAAGAATCAAAACCTTCGATAGTGTAAAAATTACCGAGGAAACGCGTCAATCAAAAATTAAGGCTTGTATGTTTCTTTCTCTTGTTTCATTTTTGCACTTATGCAGAAGCTGATTATCTACGTTCTCATTTTCATCATTCTATTCTTACTTGTAGGATGGTATTTTTCGAACATAACCCTTTATTTTATTTTTTCTCTGGTCATTGCGGCAGTTTTACGTCCCTTGACCAATAGGATCAATTCAATTCATTTACTTGGAAGACACGTCCCAAGGTGGATAGCGGTTTTGTTCTCCTATGGAGCCATCTTTTTGGTACTGTTTTCCATCGGATTGATGTTCATCCCCCTGATCAGTGCACAAATTAACCTGATTGCCTCTTATGATTTGGATTTCCTTTATGAGCAAATTCAAAATCCCGTAGGTCGGATTGAGGATTTGCTTATCCGGTACGAAATCGTGAAAAGTGAACCTGGTTTTTTGATTACTCAGGTTCGGGAGAATTTAATCACCAATCTAAATATCATCAATCTTCAGGGATTCATCAATTCGGTCCTTAATACAACAAGCTCCTTCCTTATCGCCATTTTGGCAATAGGTTTCATCACCTTTTTTTTGTTGCTGGAAAATGGTTTGCTCAGAAGAAACATCCTCAATTTGATCCCAAATGCTTATTTTGAGATTTCGGTTTCGACATTCAATATAGTTGAGAAACTTTTATCCAATTATCTGGTTGGTTTATTGATTCAGATGACTTCCATTTTTTCTATGGCATCCATCGGATTGACCATTTTGGAAGTGGAGTATGCGCTTACCATAGCGGTTTTTGCGGCAGTAGCCAATTTGATTCCATATGCAGGCCCACTTCTTGGCGCTACCTTTGGCGTACTTGTCGGGCTCTCGACTGCTGAATTTGCAAATCCAAACGAGATTTACTTCTTTTTATTTAAAATATTGTCCGTGTTTTCCGTGGTTCAAATAATGGATAACATCATCCTTCAGCCATTAATTTTCTCTAAATCCGTAAAAGCACATCCACTTGAAATTTTTGTTATTATCTTTGCGGGGGCAAAAATTGCCGGTGTGCTGGGAATGATCTTTGCCATTCCGATATATACCATTTTTAGAGTTTCGTTTTTGGAATTCTACAGAGGTTATAGAGAATACAAAATATTTAAAATATAACATAAAAATCAAAAATGGCTTTACAATGCGGTATCGTTGGACTTCCCAACGTTGGAAAATCTACTTTATTCAATGCTATATCCAGTGCAAAAGCCGAAGCGGCAAATTTCCCTTTTTGTACTATTGAGCCCAATGTCGGGATGGTTACTGTTCCGGACAGAAGATTACAGATCTTGGAAGCACTTGTAAAACCACAAAGGGTTTTGCCAACGGTCATCGAATTTGTCGATATTGCCGGCCTAGTCAAAGGCGCAAGCAAAGGCGAAGGTTTGGGAAATAAATTCTTGGCCAATATCAGGGAAGTTGATGCCATTATCCACGTAATCAGGTGTTTTGATGACGACAATGTAGTGCACGTAGCAGGCGGAGTCGATCCGCTTTTTGACAAAGAAGTCATTGACACAGAATTACAGCTGAAGGATATTGATTCGGTGGATAAAAAAATCCAAAAAACTGAAAAAGTTGCCAAATCCGGAGATGCTAAGGCTAGAAGGGAATTGGAAACCCTTCAGTTGTTCAAGAAAGAACTTACTGAGGGTAAAAATGCAAGATCAATTGACGTAGAAAAAGAGGATCTTGAAGTTCTTAGAGATTTGCATTTATTGACCTTGAAGCCTGTGCTTTATGTCGCCAATGTGGACGAAGCAAGTATTTTAACAGGCAATGCCTTTGTGGATAAGCTTAGGGCAGAAGTTGAAAAAGAAAATGCTTCGGTTATTGTACTTTGTGCTTCCATCGAGGAGCAGATTGCGGAATTTGATGAGCCAGAAGAGAAGGCACTTTTCCTTTCAGAATACGGATTGGATGAAAGTGGATTGAATAAATTGATCACGGCAGCATACTCATTATTGGATTTAATCACCTATTTCACGGCTGGAGTACAGGAAGTACGTGCTTGGACGATTAAAAAAGGCTGGAAAGCACCGCAAGCCGCTGGAGTGATCCACACAGATTTCGAAAGGGGATTCATCAAGGCTGAAGTCATAAAACTTCCTGACTACGAGCAATTTAAAACTGAGGCTGCCTGTAGGGAAAATGGTAAAATTTCCATCGAAGGAAAAGAATACGTGGTTCAAGATGGTGATATCATGCATTTTAGGTTTAATGTATAATATATTCTTAAATTTTTTTTGTACTTTTGCAAGAAGCATTACAGTTTGTAAAACGTTTAATTATCAGTTTTAAATTTTTGTTTAATTTTCTTTTTTAAAAACCCGTGAGAATAAGATTAATATTTTCGTTAAAAAACAAAGGTGCTTATTTACCCTTTCATCACCAGTATATACTGGCGCAATTCCTCAAAGGTCTCATCGTAAAAGGTGGGAGAGAAGAATTTTTCAACTACAATTACTTCAATTTCTCTGGTCTAAAAGGACAGACCAAAGTAAGTCGAAGCGGATTACATTATTACTCAAGTTTAGTCACTTTAGTGCTTTCATCACCCAATGAAGAGTTTATGGACTATCTACTTGAGCAAGTATTTGACACTCCGAAAATTGAGTTAGGCAATCTGATTCTCACTCCTGAGTACACCGAGCAGGAAATTGAACCTACCTTGGAAACATCAAACAAGTTTGTTTGTATTTCTCCATTGGTACTTTTGACTCCATCATTCAATGATGAGTCGGGGAAAAGATTTATCAACCCGGATACAGATGAATTTTCTGATCTGTTGTATGAATCCACCCTTACTCGTATGGAAAGATCAGGTTGGTATAGCCAGGAACAAATGGAATCTTTTTACAAGTTCCAAGTGGTTCCGGATATGAATTATGTAAATAAGCTGAGAGAGCAGCAAAAGAAATTTGCTAGAATCTACTCCGTCTATGACATGGATGTGAAATATGAGGTGAGAGGATATACTTTACCTTTTACCTTGTACGCAGCACCAGAAGTTCAAGATTTCGTGTTCAAATGTGGTTTGGGTGCCTTCACCCACAAGGGCTTCGGTATGCTGGATTTAGCAAACCATGCCACTGTCCAAAGAACGGAAACCTACAAGTTCAAAAGAGAAGGTTTTATTCCTTACAAAGCTCAGGAAAGAACCAGACCCTCTGAATCTGAAGAGAAAACGGAAGAAAATTAACATCCTCAAAAATCCCGATCAAATGATCGGGATTTTTTTTATAGCCTTCTTTTATTTGGATTAAGATTGACATATCCGATCAGTTCGTCATACCTGGATCCCATATCCCGGTAATAAACCAAAACTTCATACTCATTTTCGGTTTCAAAATAATCCCCTTCCAAACTGCTGGTTTCCCATCCGTTCGCATGTAAATAAGCAAATTGATAATCATACCAACCTTGTTTCAACAATAGATTGGCCTGATAAGTATTGGTTTTTTTGTTGAGTGTCATTTTTGCATTTGGATCTCTCCCCCATTGGGTCAGTGCTCCAATGATATATGGTGGTTCAAGGATACCATCTGAAGCCAGATTAAAAGTCGTCAGAAGGTATTCACTTTCAAGTTCATGGTTCTGCCTCTCAAAGTTGAAAATCGCATATTGACCATTCACATCGAGATATTGAGAATAGGTCAAAGTAGGCCTGGGCACATCCACCAAGGTTTCTGCATAGACAATATCCTCCTCCATAGTTACTTTTGCTATGTTGACACCTCTAGTCCTCACATACCTTAGGTCAACAAACCTAAATTCATTGCCAGCCATAAAGGTATTTGTTCCATCAAACAATTGATATTCCATCATTTTGATGTCCTCTCGCACCATGGTGGGTTTTAAATCCATTTTGACATTGTCCCAGCGCTGGTTTTGTCGAATGATAACTTTTAAAGTGTTTCTTGGGTCAAATACTTCTCGATTGTTATAATTCAAATTCAGGTTGATTTGCTGCGCACTTCTTCTTTTCTCAGTTTGGCTCGATGGAACTACCTTAGCCACTACCTGAACTTGGTTTTGAAACACCATGAATCTCCTGGTCAATATGGTTTGCGATTCATCCCTATTGCGGTAAACCTGTATGATGTAATTCCCAGATTTGGAAACTTTAGGAAGTAGGAAATTGTAATGGATGTAGGGAATCCTTGTATTGATGGAATAAGAATAGTCAAGTATATTAAACTCGTTGAACTGATTCAGGTACTCATTCTCTTTCAAATCAGAGGGCCTCCAATCTGAATTGCAGTGGATGATCTTTGCTGAATATTGGTCAGGGTCAAAGGACAAGTCGTCAAAGGTAAGATTCAGGGGTAAATTTGCTCCCAAAGCGATCACTGGAGAACTCAATTGACTGGCAAAATCGGTTGAATTGGGAAAAAGTCTAACCGACTGGATGTTTTCTTCAAATATCCTGTCAAACATAACTTGTTGCCCAAATAATTGGGCATGGAATACAAATCCAGTAATAAGGAGGGATAGAAAGGCTTTCATCTTATTTATTTTAATGAACATTCAATATAAAAAAATAATGCCAAACTATCTCTTTACAAAGTAGTTTGGCATTATTTGAAAAACAACGCGCAGATTTAAGAAAGCACTTCTTGGAGAAGACCAATTTCCTCCACCAAGGATTCCCATTTCAAATTCAAGGTTTCTTCTTTTTGTTTGAACTGAAGATATTTTTGATTTGCTTTTTGCAATTTATCCGCATCGGCAAAAACTTCTGGACTGGCCATTTCTACTTCCAATCCCTTCTTTTTGGTTTCTATTTGAAGAATCTCCGCTTCAATAAGCGTCAATTCCTGCTCCTTTTTTTTTAAGTCCTTTTTAGCTTGATTGGTTTCGGAAGGAGGAACATCCTTTTTCTTGTTCTCGACTTTGGCTTTTGGCTCGCTTTTTACCTTTGCGGCCACACTATCCTGATTTTTGGCTTGCCATTCCACATACTCATCGTAGGTTCCTGGATATTCTTTTATCTCATGATTTTCGATGTACCAAATCTTGTTGGCAACTCCCCTGATGAAATGTCTATCGTGGGAAACCGTGATAAAAGTTCCTTCATACTGCTCCAGCGCCTGAATCAATATATTTACAGACTGGATGTCCAAGTGATTGGTTGGCTCATCCAAAAGCAGGAAATTGGCTTCAGAGATCAAAGTCTTGGCCAATGCCACCCTTGATTTTTCCCCACCGGAAAGGACTTTTATTTTCTTGAAAACATCATCGCTACTAAAAAGGAAACAGCCTAGTACGCCGCGCAATTCTGTCTCTGACTTGTCAGATCCTGCTTGCACCATTTCCTGGATAATCTCATTGTTGATGTTCAAAGCCTCCAACTGATGCTGGGCATAAAATGACTTGATCACGTTAAAGCCTTGCTCACTTTTCCCTTCCACGGGTTCTGTCCCACTCAAAATCCTCAAGAGTGTTGATTTCCCCTTTCCATTGGCACCGATCAAAGCGATCTTATCTCCTCTTTCTATCCTTACTGTAGTGTTTTTCAAAATCACCAGGTCTCCATAAGCCTTGGAAACATGATCCAAAACAACAACGTCCCTTCCTGATTTTTGGGAAAACTTGAATTTGAAATTCACTGAAACATTATTGTCCACCACCTCAGAAACCCGATCCAGCCTTCCCAAGGCCTTCACCCGAGATTGAACTTGATTGGATTTGGTAGCCTTTGCCCTGAAGCGTTCAATAAACTTTTCAGTTTGCTTGATCATCTGCTGCTGGTTTTCATAGGCATTTTGCTGGATTTCCATCCGCTCCTTTTTCTCTTCTTTGTAAAAAGAATAGTTACCGGAATACTGTATGAGACTTTCATTCGTGACTTCCACCACCGAATCAATGCAATTGTCCAGAAAATCCTGATCGTGGGAAACCACGACTACGGCTCCTTCATATCCCTTCAGATAGTTTTCAACCCATTGGATGGAAGGCAAATCCAAGTGGTTGGTAGGTTCATCCAACATCAACAATGCTGGCTTTTCCAAAAGCAACTTCGCCAGCATTACCCTCATTCTCCACCCACCGGAAAAAGTCTTCAGTGGCCTGTTCAAATCTTTTGTATTGAAACCGATTCCTTCCAGTACCTCTTCGGCTTTGGCTTTGATGGTGTAGCCTTCATTTGCCTCAAACTGATCCTGCAAATGGGCAAGTTTATGCAATACTTCTTCTGAATAATCGGTTTCCATCAACTTAAGCGTTGCATCGATTTCGTCCTGAAGTTTTAGCGTGTCTTTAAAGGCCTCTAAAGCCACATCCAATATACTGTCCTCAGACAGATAAGAAAGTAAATCCTGGTTCAAGAATCCAATGGTGCAATCTTTGGCTTTTTGGATATCCCCTGAAGAAGGTTGAAAATCACCGTTTATTATTTTCAATAAGGTGGATTTGCCAGTTCCATTGGCGCCGACAAGTCCAATTTTGTCTTTTGGTTTTATGTGCAGAGAGGCATTTTCATACAAAGCTCTCCCTCCAATAAAATAGGATAGGTTGTTCATTGATAACATGGTGCAAAAATACGGAATCTCCCATTCATAAAATATTTACTGGAAAAAATTAACGATATTTCTGATCTTACAGGCCAAATAAAAACCTTTTCACCATGTTCAGATCTCTGTTTTTCCTCAGTTCTCTATTTTTAAGCCTTTCTTGTTCGGGGCAAAACACCAAGTCCGGGGAAATAAAACTTGAAACGATCACCTTACCAGAGAATTTCAAAATCAGCGTTTGGGCAGATCAAGTGCCCAATGCAAGATCGCTGGCAAGAAGCGATGAAGGGATCGTTTTTGTTGGCAACAGGCAGGGAGACAAAGTATATGCGCTCCAAGACACGGATGGCGATGGGAAAGCAGACAAAAAATACGTTTTGGCGGAAGGTCTTCGAATGCCAAATGGAGTAGCTTTCAAGGATGGTGATCTTTATGTGGCTGAAGTCAGCCGCATATTGCGGTTCAAGGACATTTCCAATTCACTGGAAAACCCAACGTATGAAGTAGTCTCAGATCAATTTCCTGACAAAGCACATCATGGCTGGAAATTTATCGCCTTTGGGCCTGACGGAAAATTATATGTGCCTGTGGGTGCTCCCTGCAATATCTGTGAACCTGAAGAGGAAATTTTTGCTTCTATCACCCGAATCGATGTCAACGATCCACAGTCAAAACCAGAAATTTTCGCAAAAGGAGTAAGGAATACAGTTGGCTTTGACTGGCATCCTGAAACAGGTGAATTATGGTTTACGGAGAACAACCGTGACATGATGGGCGATGATGTTCCGGACTGTGAATTGAATGCTGCTCCAGAAAAAGGCATGCATTTCGGCTACCCCTATTGGCATGCTGGCGATGTGAAGGACCCGGAGTTTGGAAACAAAGGGAAATCGATGGGAAGTTATACTGCTCCAAAAGCAAAACTAGGCGCCCATACCGCCCCTTTAGGAATGCGATTCTATACTGGCCAAATGTTCCCTGACACCTACCGCAACTCCATCCTCATCGCAAAACATGGGTCTTGGAACAGAAGTAAAAAAGTGGGTTATCAACTGACAAACATTACGTTAGACACCAACAGTGGAGTAGAAAAAGAGACAGTTTTCGCTGAGGGATGGTTGAATCACGAAACCCAGGAAGTCTGGGGAAGACCAGTGGATGTTTTGGAAATGCCTGATGGAAGTCTTTTGGTCTCAGACGATATGGCCAATTGCATTTATAGAATCACTTATGAGAAATAAAAAAATGCTGATTAGGTTTAAATCTAATCAGCATTTTATATTTTTTCATGCTTTGAATACTACTATTTCAACCAATCGGGCTTTGTGGTGACCACAGTTGCCTGCAACTGATTCAGAAGATTGTACACGCCGAAATAAGTACGATTGATATAAAGGCCATGTCGTGAACCCCTTGCTTGCCTCGACTTTCTAAACATTTTCTCATTAGAAATCCGATCACCCAATTGGAAGATTTTTTCAAAATATGTGTCATCTGAAAAATCAAAGGTGTCTACGTGAAAAGGTTTTCCCAACAAGGAGATCATTTCCTTAAAAACACTCTTAAAATAGAGTTTTTCCTCATCGTTGTCTTTTTCACTGATAAACTCAAGGTTGTAGAAAATCTCATTCAACTCCTCTTCATTCATCAGTAAATCCCTTTTGATCAATGAGAAGTATCCATGATAGAAATCCTCCGGAATGACTTTAACGCAGCCAAAATCAATTATCCCCAATGTTCCATCGGGTTGAATGATAAAGTTACCCGGATGGGGATCCGCATGTACCTGCATCAGGTTATGGACTTGATGGTGATAAAAATCCCATAAGGCCTGCCCTATTCGGTTTTTTTGCTCTTGCGTGGGATTCGACTCCAACCATTCCTTGATATGAAGACCATTCAACCAATCCATGGTGATGATCCTTTCACTGCTCAAGTCACTGTAATATTTCGGGAATACAAGATCTTTTATGTGTGCACAGGCCTCAGAAATTTCTCTGGATCGGTCAACTTCCAACACATAGTCTGTTTCTTCGAGAAGTTTTTCCTCCACCTCATCCATGTAGTGATCCAACTCCTTCACATTCATGTTGAGCAATCTCAATGCAAATGGCCTGACCAATTTTAGATCCGAGCTTACTGAATCTGCGACGCCAGGATATTGGATTTTGACCGCAAAGGTCTTTCCATCCTTCGTTGCCTGGTGTACCTGACCAATGGATGCGGCATTGATGGCCGACTTGGTGAAGGTATCAAACATCTGATCTGGATTTTTACCAAAGTATTTTTGGAAGGTCTTTATGACTAAGGGAAAAGAAAGCGGAGGCGCACTGTATTGCGCCATCGTAAATTTATCTTGATATGCCCGAGGCAAGATATTTTTATCCATGGACATCATTTGGGCAACTTTCAGGGCAGAGCCTTTGAGTTCGCTCAATGAATTGTAAATGTCGGTTGCATTGTTGTTGTGCAGTTCTTCCTTGGTATGGGAGGGATTGACAACTTTTTTAGCATAATGCTTTACATAATTCCCACCTACCTTTGCTCCTGTGGTCAGAAATTTTGCTGCACGCTGTACTTTTGATGTGGGAATATTCTGCTGCTCTTTCACCTTACTCTCCATGATTCCTTTGATTATTTGTTCTGATATAAAAATTTTGCAAAATCGATAAAGGTGTCCAAAGCGCTTTTCCCCATAAGGTCGAAAGCAAGGTTTACTGATTTTTCGATAGCGGCATCCGTTTTTTCGAAGGCTGGTGAAGCATCTTTCAACCAAAATTGAAAGACAAACCACACCTGAAACCAAAGCGCATCATCGTAGCGATCACTGATCACAGGTCTATTGGCAATTTCTTCCGTTTCTTTGCCCTCCAAGATGATCTCATTGGCAAAATCCTTGAATTTGCTTTTGAAGACCTTAACTTCCATTGGTAAAAATTTATCCATTGACTTTTGGTCTTTGTAAATGGACAACAAATAAGACCTGTTTTTTTTCAGCTCTTCAACCCAAGTGAACAAGAAACCCAGTAGCTTCTCCCTTGCGCTGTATTCTTTGAAAACTTCTTGGGATTCAATATTGACAATTGTATTTTCAAAAAGCTGCGCCCATACTGCTGATTTGATCGCCTCGAATGAAGTGAAATAATTGTAAAACTCCTCCTCTTTCATCTTCAAGTCTTTTGCGAACTTAAACACAGAAACAGGTTCTTTACCGTTTTCCAAAACATGTTTTATATAACCTGAAATTATTTTTGATTTTAGATCAGTCTTCACGGCCTTCTTTGCTGGTGCTTTTTCCATAGTGATTTCATTTGATATGGATATAACCAAAAAACAAGCGCTTCGGTTTAGGGAATCTATAAATAAAAAAACCTTGGGCTTACCCAAGGTTTTTTTATTTCCTTAAAACTCAAAAGGCTGTTAGCCCGTGACTTTTTCCACCACAAGATTATGATTGGTATAAATACAAACATCAGCAGCTATCCCGAGGCTTTCCCGAACCATTTGCTCGGCTGTGAGTTCGGGGGCAAATTTTTTCATTGCTCTTGCCGCAGATTGGGCATACATGCTTCCTGAACCGATAGTGGCTATTTCCATGTCTGGCTCTATCACATCACCTGTGCCAGAGATGATTAGAATGTCGGTACTGTCAGCCACAATCATCATTGCTTCCAATTTACTCAGCATCCGGTCTGTGCGCCATTCTTTGGCCAATTCGACCGCAGCCCTTTTCATATTGTTGCCGTAGGCACCCAATTTCTCTTCGAATTTTTCCAATAAAGTAAAAGCATCTGCGGTGGAACCGGCAAAACCTGTCACGATTTTCCCTCCCTGAAGCTTCCTGATTTTGTTTACTGTACTCTTGGCAATTGTATTTCCCAAGGTGGCTTGTCCATCTGCCCCGATCACTACTTCACCATTATGTCGTATCGCCACCACAGTGGTTGATTTTAATCTTTCCATAGTTGAATGAATTATTTTTTTCTTTAATAACAAAACCCATACGCAAGCAAAAAGTCCTGCAGAAACAGGACTTTTTGACATCATTTGTACAATTGGTTAGATCAGGATTCTAACGGGATCCTCGAGCAAACTTTTGAAGGTTTGGAGGAAGGCGGAACCGACAGCTCCATCCACTACCCGATGGTCACAGGACAAGGTGACTTTCATCAAATTCCCAATTTTAATTTGCCCGTCTTTTACAATGGCGGTCTCTTTGATTCCTCCAATAGCCATGATGCAGGCATCTGGTGGATTGACGATCGCAGTGAATTCATCTATACCAAACATCCCAAGATTGGAAATAGTGAAGGTATTTCCTTCCCAATCCTTCGGTTGAAGTTCTTTGTTTTTGGCTTTTCCTCCCAAGGATTTGGCTTCATTTGAAATCTGGGACAATGACTTACTGTCAGCAAATCTGATAACAGGAACCAACAAGCCTTCTTCTACAGCTACCGCCATACCAATGTGGATATGGTCGTTGTACCTGATTTTATCACCCAACCAGGAAGTATTGACTTTTGGATGCTGACGCAAAGAAGCTGCTGCCGCTTTGATCACCATGTCATTAAAGGAGATTTTTACTGGGGAAATCTCATTCATGCTTTTTCTCGCCTCTATTGCCTTGTCCATGTTGATTTCCATGGTCAGGTAAAAATGCGGCGCGGTGAATTTACTTTCGGCCAGTCGTTTTGCAATGGTTTTTCGCATTTGCGAAACTTTCTCCTCTCGGAACGATTCCTGTCCAATTGCTACTGGAGCGGCTCCCTGTGACGTTGCTGCAGCAGCTGGAGCAGCAGGTTTCTTGATACTCGCGGGATCAAATGTCTCAATGTCCCTCATGACAATCCTTCCTGCTTCACCGGATCCTTTTACAAGGGAAATGTCAATTCCTTTATCGGAAGCCATTTTTTTGGCTAAGGGGGAAGCTTTAATTCTCCCATTTTCTGAAGAAGGTTGCGCTACTTCGGAAACTGGAGCATCTTTTGTACTTTCTTTGGCTTTTGGCTCAGCAGGTTTTTCAGCGGTTTTTTCCTCAGAAGCCACTTCCTTGGAAGGTGCCTCCGATGCAGTGTTTTTTGATTTTTGAGCCTGAAGAAGTTTCTCGAAATCAGCTCCTTTTTCACCTATGATGGCAATCACTCCATCAATTTCAACAGAATCACCTGCCTCAACACCGATGTACAACAATGTACCATCCTCGTAGGATTCCAATTCCATCGTAGCCTTGTCAGTTTCCACTTCTGCCAGTATATCTCCGGATTTGATCTCATCCCCAACTTTCTTGAGCCAGGAAGAAATAGTTCCTTCCGTCATGGTATCACTCATCTTGGGCATGGTTATCACCGTGGCATTGATGCCCGAGATGTCCACATCTTCAGTTTTGGCTGGCTTTGGAGCAGCTTCTGGTTTTTCTTTTGGAGCTTCTTCTTTTGTCTCCTCGGAAGAAACCTCCTCTTTTTTATCTTCTTTTTTTGATGAGGGACTTCCCCCTCCTTCGATTTCCTTCAGTAAATCGGTTATGTTTTCACCTTTTTCACCAATGATGGCAATGACTCCATTGACGGGCACCGCATCTTTTTCTTGCACACCAATATGAAGGAGCACACCCTCATCATAGGATTCCAGCTCCATGGTTGCCTTATCGGTTTCCACTTCTGCCAATATATCTCCAGGTTTCACTTCATCTCCAACTTTCTTCAACCACGCAGCGATAACCCCTTCTTCCATGGTGTCACTCATCTTGGGCATTCGTATTATTTCGGCCATAAGCTTGTTTTCCTTATTCAAATTTTAAGCAGTCCAAAAATAGTTCTTAAAATATCCTTATTCAAATTTAATAATAGTATTTTCATGATCTTAAAGTTCACTTCACCACAGTTTGTTTTAAAATGCCATTGATTAACAAGACCGAATACGAAAATCCCAAATGGCTTTTCAACGGTCATTTGCAAACCATCGTGCCGGGATTGTTCAGAAACATCCAACCCTTAGCTTTTGAAAGAGAGCGCATTAACACTCCTGATGGAGATTTTTTGGATCTGGATTGGCTCAAGAACAACTCACAAAAACTCGTCATCATCAGCCATGGATTGGAAGGAAATAGCCAGAGACCTTATATGATGGGGATGGCTAGACAATTTTTCACAAAAGGATTCGATGTCTTGAATTGGAATTTCAGAGGTTGTGGAGAAGAAATTAATCTTAAACCTATTTTTTACCACTCTGGAGCCACTTATGACTTGGATACGGTGATCGAACATGCAGAAAAAAATTATGATGAGATTTTTTTGGTGGGATTTAGCCTCGGGGGCAATCTCACTTTAAAATATTTAGGGGAAGAAAGAAAACGGTCTCCTAAATTGAGAAAGGGTGTTGCCATTTCCGCACCAGTCCATTTGGAAAGTTCCTGCGAAAAAATATCCTCCCGTGAAAATTTCATGTACGCAAACCGCTTTCTCAAAACCTTAAAAGAAAAAGTAATTAAGAAAGCGCAATTATTCCCAAAAGAAATTTCCACAGGCACGCTAAGAAAAATAAAAACCTTGAGGGATTTTGATGATTTCTTTACTGGCCCCATTCATGGGTTTGATGACGCCCATGATTATTATGAACAAAATTCATCACTTTATTTCTTGGAAGGCATCAAACTTCCATCACTCATCCTGAATGCCCAAAACGATCCGTTTTTGAGTCCTAAATGCTTTCCTGTCAAACTAGGAAGAAATTTGGAAAATGTATGGATGGAATTCCCGAAATATGGCGGACATGTGGGATTCATCCAAAGAAAACAACAGGATATTTATTGGTCGGAACAAAGGGCATTTGAATTTATCACTGGAGATCAGTAATTTAAACTTTATTATTTACAACCACATGTGCGGCAGATATTCACTCAGCAAAAGTAAATTGGAATTGGAAGAAAGATACCAAGCGGAAATGCTGGAAGCTTTTGATCCAAGGTACAATATAGCACCCACCCAACTTGTCCCTGTAATCACTTCAGATAGTCCAAGGGGGTTTTCCCATTTTTACTGGGGAATAACCCCTGAATTTTCGAAGAACAAACCTGTCTCCCAAAAATTCATCAACGCAAGGGCCGAAACCATAACAGAAAAAATCTCCTTCAAATCTTCCTTTGAAAAAAGAAGGTGCCTCGTTCCCGCAGATGGTTTTTTTGAATGGAAAAAAGTTGGGAAAAAAATAAGGGTTCCCTACAGATTTACGCTGGCCGATGAAAGCCTATTTTCATTTGCTGGGTTATGGGAAGAATACGAAAATGAAAACGGAATTATCCAACATACCTTTTTGATTCTCACCACCAGTCCTAATGGACTGGTGGCTGATGTCCATGACCGAATGCCTGTCATTATCAAAAAGGAGGATGAGAAAAAATGGCTGGATAAATATTCCTCTGAAGACACTCTTTTGGATATCCTAAAAACCTACCCAGCAGATGGAATGATGTCCTACACAGTCTCGCCTTTGGTCAACCATGTGGGAAATGACAGCCCACAAATCTTGCGAAAAACGTCTCCCATGGATCAATTTGGAAACTATACCCTGTTTGGATAATGGCAAAAACCCACATTATTGACCTTTGCTTTTTGGATACCCAAGAAGCCATTGCTTCCTTTTTGATAGAAACCAGTGATGGACCAATATTGATAGAAACGGGTCCGGAAAGCACTTTTCCACAGCTCCAAAAAGGAATTGAACAGCTGGGGTTTCAACTTCAGGACATCAAGAATGTATTTTTAACCCATATTCATTTCGACCATGCAGGTGCTGCTTGGCAATTCTCAAAATTGGGAGCAAAAATCCACCTCCATCCCTTGGGATTGCCACATTTGGCATCTCCTGAAAAACTTTGGGAATCCGCTGCACGCATTTATGGAAAAGATATGGATCGGCTGTGGGGGAAAATGGAACCCATTCCAGAAGCTTTACTCGTGCCTGTTGATCATTTGGAGATTATCCATATTGGAGATGTTTCTTTGAAAGCACTTCATACACCCGGACATGCGGTCCATCATATCGCTTGGAAATTGGATGGGGATATTTTCACGGGTGATGTAGCTGGGGTTAAAATCAACAATGGCCCGGTAGTCCCTCCTTGCCCCCCGCCGGATATCCACATTGAAAACTGGAAACACTCGATCCAATTCATTCTGAAGAACCAACCGATGAGGCTTTTTTTGACCCATTATGGAATCGTAGAAAACCCCGAAGAGCACTTAGAGGCACTTGAGGATATTTTGGACACCTGGTCAGGATGGATGAAACCTTATTTTGAAAAGGGAATTCCACAAGAAGAAATCATCTCGGAATTCATGAAATATACCAAAAGTGAATTGGAGGCAAAAGGTGTGGATGCCAAAACCATACAAGTATACGAATACGCAAATCCAAGCTGGATGTCCGTTGCAGGATTGATGCGGTATTGGAAATTGAAAAGCCAGGGGAGGATTTAAAACTCGCCGTTAAAATAAATAAGCTTAAAATTGTCTTTTTTCAGTCCCTTGAGGCGTTTAATTTGTTATCCAGATACGAATTGGGATATTTGTCCTCTTTATCACCTGAAATTGATTTGAAAAAACACCCAAAATAACGCATCCAGCAAATGAAAAGATCCAGAATAACAGGAGCAGGACATTATGTTCCCGAGCAAATCATCACCAACGAATACCTTTCCACCATCATTGACACCAATAATGAATGGATCGTGGAAAGAACCGGAATAGAAGAAAGAAGGTGGTTTACTCCTGGAATTGACACCGTGACCTCAATGTCTGTCAACGCTTCAAAAATGGCTTTGGACCGTGCTGGATTGACAGCAAAGGATATTGATTTCATCGTATTTGCCACCATCACACCGGATTATTTTGTGCCTGGAAACGGCGTATTGCTCCAGAGGGAATTGGGTATGCAGGGCAAACCTGCCCTTGATATCCGAAATGCATGTTCAGGATTCATTTATGCACTTTCAGTTGCAGATCAATTCATCAAGACGGGAATGTACAAAAACATCTTGGTCGTTGGCGCGGAGATTCAGTCCTCGGCATTGGACAAAAGTGATGCGGGAAGGTCCAGCACAGTCATTTTTGCCGATGGTGCGGGTGCTGTGGTATTACAGGCCGTCGGGTCAGATGAGCCGGGAATATTGTCCACACATCTGCATGCAGATGGAGATTTTGCCGAAGAACTTTACCTGAAAGACCCAGGAAGCAGCCGAGATGTCAGGCTTTCGCCAGAAATCGTGGAAAACCCAAGTTTCAAGATGTTCATGAACGGAAACGTGGTCTTCAAACATGCAGTAGTGAGATTCCAGGAAGTGATAGAAGAAGCACTTCAAACCAATCATAAGAATAAATCAGAAATTGACCTTCTGGTCACGCATCAAGCCAACCTGAGAATAAGCAATTACATTCAGCAAAAACTTGAGTTGCCCGACGAAAAAGTATTCAACAATATCATGAAACTGGGGAATACAACCGCAGCAACCATCCCAATAGCCCTAAGCGAGGCATGGGAACAAGGCAGACTGAAAAAAGGGGATTTGGTATGCTTGGCAGCCTTTGGAAGTGGATTCACATGGGCTTCAGCCTTGTTGTACTGGTAAACCCCGAAGGATGCCCGATCGAAGAGAAATCAACCTGGACTTATGGAAAAACAGAGATGTTTTTGAAGAAATCAACCTTCAGACAGAAAATTTCTTAAATATATTTTCTGAACTGGCCAATCTCATTTCCCTTGATCGGTTGAAGTCTATCCATCCCTATTCGAAAGGGATGAAAATAAGCAAGGGAAATCAGCTTTCTCAATGCCCCTATCAGGTTCTGGATATTTTGCGGGATTTTCATCCCCAAACTGGCTTCAACATCCGTTTATTGAATTGGTTTGGTCATGGCATGATGATTTTCCTCCATTATGCTCCGACAACAGCCATCCGCTATCAAAAAACGATAGAACGGATCTCAACCGAATTTCATTTGAGTAAAACTTCAAGTCCTTGGGATTACAGCCAATTGATCTTAAGTCCTGCCCCTGAACAGGTATTCGATGTTGCCATTCATCTTTCCGAATTCAACCATGTGCAGCTTTTCAAATTCATAACAATTGAGAAATGTAGTCAAAAAACACTTTTCATATTGACGAGAGAAGTAGAATCCATATTGGATTATCATTCTGGATGACTTCCTAATTTAATCAATTTAACCTAATTTAGAACTGTCCTTTAAGGATTCCGTATTTAAGAGCTGGAATTGAACGAAAACCTTATGAAATCAATTTTTGGAATTTTTGTCTTTGTTATACTATCAAGCCTTTCATTTGGACAGGAAGTAAACAAAATTGTCACAATCTATAATACAGACTCTACTTTCATGGGAACTGGGGTAATGCAAAATGGATTGATGGAGGGATTTTGGAGATTTGAAAACCCGAAAACAAACCAACTCATTCAAACCATGTTTTTTCAAAATGGCCTGAGAGAGGGGAAATCCATCAAGTACCACCCCAACAAAAATAAGCATGTAGAAGCTGAATACAAAGGCAATAAGCTCAATGGGGCGTTCATGGAATATGATGTGACGGGGGCATTAAAACTGGAATTGATTTTCAAAGACAGTATCCCTGTTGGTCCTTACAGGGAATACTACGGCCGCGCAGAAAACCCTGATTTTTTTAATCCTAAACAAATAAAGAAGGAAGGCGATTTTGTCAATGGGAAAAAAGATGGGAGATGGATCACCTATTATAATAGCGGCCAATTGGCGATAGTGGAGAACTACAAGAACGGCATTTTGGAAGGTCCATACATGGAATACAACGTAAATGGCCAGCTGATAGTAGAGGTAATGTATCAAAACAATTTTCCAAATGGACCATTTAAACGCTACTCCTTTGAAAACATGTTGGGTGAACAAGGAGAATACACAAAGGGCAGAAAAACAGGCAAGTGGATCACCTATTTTCCGGGGACAAGAATAGTCGAGTCGGAAAAATCCTATGATGCCAATGGTAACAGTTCGGGAGAATGGAAGTTTTACTACGAAAACAAAAGACTGGCAAGGGTTGAAAAATATGAAAATGGCGTTCCTGTAGGAACATGGGAAGAGTTTTTTCCCAACCAAAATTTGGCAAAAAGAAAAACTTATGCCCTGGGCATGCCTGTTGGAGAATACATCGAACACCATTCCAATGGAAATATATCAGTAACGGGTAAATATGAAAATGGGATGAAAGTTGGCTTATGGAAGAATTACTTTCCGGACGGAACGCTTTTTTCCATCGGAGAATACAAAAATGATTTGAAAACAGACCTTTGGAAATATTTCAACAAAATAAACATTCTGGTAGCAGAAGGGGAATACATTTTAGGTTCAGAAAACGGACAATGGTTTTATTACTATGATGGCGGCCAATTAAAATCGGTTGGGAGTTATTTCCTGGGATTTGAAAATGGTATCTGGGGCTTGTTTTATGACAATAAACAATTGACTCAGGAGGAAACTTGGAGCAATGGTAGACTATTGAATGTCGGTGATTATTACAGTTATGATGGAAGTCAAATTCTCGACAAAGGAACTTTAAAAGATGGGAATGGAACAAGGATCACCTATTATATCACTGGAAAAAAAGAATCAGAAGGACAATACAAATCCGGAAAAGCAGATGGGACTTGGATCTATTACCATGAAAATGGACGGAAGGCTTCAGAGGGAAGTATGATTGACGGTAAGAAAGAAGGCCTTTGGAAGTATTTCAATACCAGTGGAAGACTGGAACAGATCATCACCTTCGAAGAAGATGAGGTGGTTCCGGAAAAGGAGCTAGAACCACTTATCAAGTTCAATCCATTTGATTAAAATTAAACACTGCTGGACTTTTAGGGTTTTAAAAAGAAAAAGACATGTTCGGACTATTTAAGAAAAAATCAGAATTAGAAAAGCTTCAAGAATCCTATAAAACAATTCTTGGAAAAGCGCACCTTGAATCGCAACGTGACAGGACCGCATCGGATAAATTGATGGCCGAGGCAGAGGAAATCGCAAAGAAAATTGATGCCTTGAAAGCCAAAGGGTAGTGGGTGAAAGACCGCAACCTTTTCATTGACTTCATTTGAATTCTAAAATTTCATTTAGGAAGTTAGGGGCAAGTAATGCTTTTGAAATTCAAAATTAATTCTTTGGGCGACAGATAATCGACCGAAACCATATCATTGAACCATTTAAAGCCTTGAGACAGAAACTCAGGGCCTTTTTTTTGCCTTATTCTAATCGAAAATCAAATAAAATCGGTATTATTTGAAAGCTAAAAAAGATTAATATTTTGCTAAATCGATTTTCTTATTATTTTAATTCTTCAATTCAATAATAATCAAAACTTTTATTTTAATCCCCCCGTAAAACCAACTAATATACTTAACCAAAACTATTATGAAAAAGACGACAATCCTCAATTTCGGGCTTCTCCTAATGCTCACAATTGGGATGGCTAAATATAACAATGCTGAAGCTTCCCAACCATACGGTGTAAATTTTCAAATATTC
Source organism: Rhodonellum sp. (assembly GCF_030656585.1). NCBI lineage: Bacteria > Pseudomonadati > Bacteroidota > Cytophagia > Cytophagales > Cytophagaceae > Rhodonellum > Rhodonellum sp. The sequence goes on along the minus strand of NZ_JAUSPP010000046.1, from coordinate 23,577 downwards.
TATAATGAGTTAAGTCCTTATGGCGATTGGGTAATGGATCAAACATACGGATATGTTTGGATACCCAATGTGGATCGAAATTTCCACCCCTACTCCACCAATGGATATTGGACAATGACCAATTATGGCAACACTTGGGTTTCCGATTATTCTTGGGGATGGGCACCGTTTCACTACGGAAGATGGCTCATGGATGATTTCTACGGATGGGCCTGGGTTCCTGGCTATGAGTGGGGACCAGCTTGGGTGAATTGGAGAACAGGAGGCGGGTATTATGGTTGGTCACCTTTGGCCCCAGGAATTGGAATAAATGTTTCTATCAATTTTCACAGAAACCACTGGGTTTTTGTTCCCCAAAGAAGATTCAGACATAGAAACTTCCACAGGTACCATGTTCCAAGTTATCAGGTTGTGAATATTTACAACCGTACTACCATTATCAACAACACCTATGTGTACAACAACACCACTTACGTGACTGGACCAAGCAGGAGAGAAGTCGAAAAAGTAACAAGGCAATCTGTACCTGTATACGAAGTTAGAAACAGCGAAAGAGCTGGAAGAACCACAGTTAGCAATAATTCCGTGGCGATGTACAGACCTGAAGTAAATAATTCACGAAGCGTAACTGCTGCACAGCCAAAACCTTCTAGAGCATTTACGGCCGAAGAGTACAGATCCAAATCTATGGGGACTTCCATAAACAACTCAGTAGCAACGCCTTCTAGAAACCAAGCCAATACAGCAAATGCGAATGGCGCTTTAGCACCAGAAAGGACGAGAAGTATTCCCTCAAACACTGCTGCGAGTAATCAGCAAAATATTCCTACAAACAGGAATACCCGAAGTGAATCAGGGAATATCGACACCAATAGAAAGCCAAGTGCGGTTTCTCGTCAGGGAGGGGTAAATCAAGGAAAAATAGCCCCTACAAGGAACAACGGGACTCGAGAATCGGCGGCGCAAAGTAGCAAACCCACTCAAGAAAGGATATCCACTCCTGCAGTGAGGACTCAAGCTGCACCGGTGCGAGAAAGCAGAACTGCGCCAGCCCAACAAACGCCAAGAAACTCTGGAGTGGTCCAAGGAGAAACAAGAAGCAATCAAAGGGTCAGCACAGCTCCACAGACACAAAATAGAAATAACGGGACAGTGACAAGCGGAAACTCTTCAAGCAGGAACTCTACTCAAGCCAGCCAACCCACAAGGTCAAACACTAGGGTTTCTGCCCCTACCAACAACACAAGGGGCGAGACAGTCACCACTGGAAGCAGGACCACCAGTACCAATCGATCCAGGGGAGGAAATTAAAAGAGGAGGCAAATTGCCTCCTCTTTTAATTTCCTCTTACTTTCTTGAAAAGTCATCTTCAACGCGAACAATATCCTCCTCGTTGGAGGGATTGCTTGGATCGGTATGCATCCATATTTCTGCAACGATGCCCCATGAATTTTTCCCTACAAGACGGTGCCTTTCACCTTGCGCCAAACGAATCAGCACTCCGATTTCCAAATCATTTTCCAAACCCACTTGGTCTGTGTCACTTCTGACGATTCCTCCTTCTCCTGCCACCAACTTCCAGATTTCAGACCTTCTGTGATGGTATTGCCAAGAAAGTCTTTTGTGAGGACCCACGATTAATATTTTGGGACTTAATTTTTGTTTGAGTTGGGCATCATCCAAATCCAATTCTGCAAAAAACATTTCCTTGAATGCGAGGATTTGATCTTCCTTGATTGCGAAAAATCCACCCCATGGCCTTTCCATATCCTCACGGATGATCTCAAAACCTTTTTCTTGGAGAAGTACTCTTATAAAGTCAAATAATTCTTCTTTTGAACCAAAAGAAGCCAACTGTTGATTTTCAATCATAATATTGTATTTGATACACCTTAGAATCTTCTCCAAAAATATATATTTTTTCCATAAACATCCTCCAAAAAAGCGATCCTTGCCAAAACAAAATGGATTTGGGGAATTTCGGAGATTCTTTTTAGAAACACCCTCTCTCAAATGCTTTTAAGGCTGAATTTTTAAGCACCTTCTCCTAACATTTTTTATTTTTTTGATGAAGCCCTTTTGAATTTTTTGAAAAAATCACGTAATTGAAAAATTAAATTTTGTGTATGAATCTTATTGACCCGAAAAAATCCTTAGATCAAAAAGAAGGTGTTGTAGAAATCAAAAACTACATCAATAAAATCAAACTTATCAAAAACCTTTATTCAAAAGGAAGCAATACCGCGGGTGAAATATGCAATGAAGTAGGCATTAGCCTTCCGACAGTCAACTCACTCTTGGCAGATTTAATGACTTCTGGCGAGGTCATTAAACAAGGCAGGGCAGAATCTCAGGGGGGGCGAAAACCCGATCTGTATAGGTTGGCAGAAGATTCTTTTTATGTCCTTTCTGTAGACATCAGCAAATTCAGGATCCGAACGGCCATTTATGACAGTTCAAATAAGGCCATTACGGATGCGAAAACAATGAAAATCACATTGAACAACGAAAAGGAGACTTTCGAAAAAATATGTGATTTTATCCAACAGCATTTGGCCAGCTCCCAACTTCCCGAAGAAAAAGTAATCGCCGTGGGGATTTCCATGCCCGGCTTGATTGATTCCATCCACGGCGTCAACCATACTTATCTGAAATTTGGTAAAAAAAGTCTGGTGGACAGTTTTGAATCCAGGTTGGGAAGAAAAGTGTTTTTGGAAAATGACGCGAGGGCGATGACCTTGGCCGAATTCAAATTTGGCCATAACGACAATTTCAAAAATGTATTGGGTATTTTTATTGGATGGGGCATCGGTTTGGGAATCATTATCGATGGCAAAATTTACCAGGGAGCTTCTGGATTTGCCGGTGAATTCAGCCACTCCCCCATTTTTGAATCCAGAGAAATTTCCTGCGTTTGCGGAAAAAAAGGTTGTCTTGAGTCCGTTGCCTCCGGCACGGCGATTGTCCGAATGGCAAAAGAGGCGATTGAGAGTGATGTTGAATCCATTTTAGGGAGAATGGCAAAAGAAAATCAGGGAGAAATCGAACCGATTTTGGTGGTGGAAGCCGCACTTGCAGGAGATCAGAGGGCAATAACGATTTTGTCTGAAGTTGGATTGAACTTGGGAAGAGGCATATCCATTTTGATCCAACTGCTCAATCCTGAACTGATCATCATTGGAGGTTCAGTTGCAGAAGCAAAGCAATATCTCATTACACCCATTCAACAAGCCCTCAATATCTACAGTATGGCAAAATCCCGTGAGAATACACAGCTCTCCCTTTACAAACTGGGAAAAGAGGTCGGTTTACTTGGGGGAGTGGCTGTGGTGAATGAAAAAATATTCGATGACATTCTTCAATAAAAAAAAATAAAATCATCAGACATCTTCGTTTGAAAAAATGAATGTGATGGTTTCTATATACAAAACTGGATGTATCCGGAATCATTTCCCAAGTTGGATCAAGGACACAAGGGCTCTTCGCCAATGCTTTAAGAAGAAATTCGGCATTTCTCGTTCAGAACAATGCAAGCGCCTTACGTTATGAATTGATGGCATCTGTTCCATTGTGAAGGCCTACAATTATCAATCCTTTTAAAAAAATTTATCTTGATTCTCTTATCAAGACCTTTACACTCAATCTTTCTCAATCTTCATCGTTGATTCCCGAATATGAAATTTTGTAGGCAAGACCACTTTCATGGTGTGTGCTTCATCATTGTCATTTTTCAACTGGAGAAGAATCCCTTCCATCAACTTTTCCGCAATCAGTTCCAGTGGTTGTTCTATCGCAGTGATTTTTGGTTGGTAAAGGTTGAAGAAAAAGTGGTCATCAAAGGTGACTATGGAGATATCACTTGGGATTTGTGAATTTAACTGCTTAAGGGCTGCCAATCCCTTAAGCGCCAAAAAATTTGTCGCAAATAAAATCGAATCCAATTTGGGGGAGGTTTGGATAAATTTCTGGATGACCTCAATGCTTTCCCTCTCAGAAATTGCTCCTTCGTAGGACATTTTTAAGATGTTGGTTTGAAATCCGTTTTCAATCATGGTTTTCACATATCCTTTCAACCTATCCTGCATTTGATTTTGATCGGAGTCAAGCGTCACGAAACCGACATACTTACAGCCTGTTTTGATCAAATACGCAGTGGCTTCCGCTGCACTTATTTCATTTTCAATAATTACATAGTTGCAGTCTACCGCTGGAAGCCATCGGTCAAACAACACGACTGGAAAATCTTCGTCCAACAACTCCTGAATGGTTACTTCCAAATCGGGAGTGGGTGTAATGATAAAGCCATCCACATTTCTATTTTTGAAGGTTTCAATCATTTCTTTCGCTTTCTCCGGCTTATTTTCGGTGCTGCAATAGATGATTTTATACCCGTTTACATAAGCTTTTTCCTCAATCAATTTGGCTATGGTTGAAAAAAAATAATTGGATATATCCTCCACCATAAATACAATGACCTTAGATTTTCCCGATCTCAGGCTTTGGGCCAAATGACTTGGCTTGTAATTTACTTCCTTGATGTATTCCTCAACTTTTAGGGTAAGTACATCGCTAATCCTTTTTTCTTTGGCTTTACCATTGATTACAAAGGAAACTGTGGTAATGGAAACCCCCAATTCCTTGGCGATATCCTTAATGGAGATTTTTTTCTTGGCCATTCTCTGTAATGTTACCCAAATTTATTTTCATTGAACTGATAAAATTAAAAACCATCAAACAAGCTGTTTGATGGTTTTTAATCCAACATGGCCAATTTTCAAACCTCAAACCTCATCCTAAGGTATAGATTCAAAAAAAGAATCCTTTCAGGATTGAATTTAATTTGAAATCCTTCTGAAATGTGCGTTCATAAAAATACTTGTTTTCATAAACTTCACACGTTTTAAAACAAATATTTTTTTGGGATTCCAAAAGAATGGAAGCACCTCGAAAATAATTGTCAAAAAAAAGGGCCACCGAATCGGTGGCCCTTTCAATTTATTTGATGAATAACATCTCGCGATATTTGACAAGTGGCCAGGATTCATCATCCACCAAAAGCTCAAGTTTATCGACAGCATACCTGATTTTTTCAAAGTACATATCTTTCACCTCTACGCTATAACCTTTTGCGCGCTTGGTAAGATTCTCCTCCTTATTCAATTGCTTTCTAGCTTCAGTCATGCCGATGACATTGGATTTAACCGATTCTAAATGACGGCTGATTTCCTTTATGGTATCTATGGCAGCAGTATTGTCCAATCCCAAACCTTGTAAACCATTTGCATTTTTGATCAATTTATTTTGATACAAAATGGCCGTAGGAATGATATGGTTCAAGGAAAGATCTCCCATTACCCTGGATTCGATCTGTACCTTTTTGATGTAATTTTCCAACATGATTTCATGTCTTGCGTGCAATTCTATGCTGGAAAGCACATTGTGCTTAATGAAAACCTCAGCTGATTTTTTATCAAGATAGGTATCCAGTGCAAAAGGAGTGCTTTTCAAGTTGGAAAGCCCTCTTTTTTCTGCTTCCTTCTCCCATTCTTCAGAGTAACCATCTCCTTCGAATCTTACTTTTTTGCTTTCTTTGATGTATTTTCTCAAGACGTTGACAATCGCCAATTTCTTCTCTTTACCACCATTCATCTCCTTCTCGATATCCTTGGAAAGATTTTTCAAGGTTTCTGCTACGATTACGTTCAACACGGTCATCGGTCCAGCCACGTTCGCTTGAGATCCTACAGCCCTGAATTCAAACTTATTCCCGGTAAAGGCAAAAGGAGAAGTCCTGTTTCTATCTGTGTTGTCCAATATGATTTCCGGGATTTTGCTGATTCCCAGTTTCATGTACATATTGTCACCTTTCTCGATTTTGATATTCCCATTTTTCTCCAATTCATCCAAAATTCCACTAAGCGTAGAACCAAGGAATACAGAAATGATCGCAGGAGGTGCTTCGTTGGCGCCCAATCTAAAGTCATTACCCGCTGAGGCAATGCTTGCTCTTAAAAGATCGGCATAGTCATAAACTGCCTTTACGGTAGCGATCAGAAAAGTAAGAAATTGAAGATTTTCTCTAGCGGAATTGCTCGGCTGGAAAAGATTGACCCCGGTATCCGTGATCAAAGACCAGTTGTTGTGTTTCCCGCTACCATTGACTCCGGCAAAGGGTTTTTCATGGAATAAGACTTTCAGGTTGTGCTTTTCGGCGGCCTTATCCATCAGATCCATCAGCAATTGATTGTGGTCCGTCGCGATATTGATTTCTTCAAACAATGGCGCAACTTCAAACTGCCCTGGAGCTACTTCATTGTGTCTTGTGGAAACCGGGATACCCAATTTAAGCGCCTCGATTTCAAATTCCATCATGAAATCCTTCACCCTCGTTGGAATTGATCCAAAATAATGGTCATCCAATTGTTGTCCTCTTGCAGGATTGTGTCCAAAAACACTTCTTCCGGACATCACCAAATCAGGTCTTGTCGCATAGAGTGCTTTGTCTATCACAAAGTATTCCTGCTCAACACCCAATGAAGGAGTGATTTTCCTGACATTTCTGTCAAATAATTGACAAATTTCAACAGCAGCATCATTGATGGCTTCCATTGATTTCAACAATGGCGTTTTGTAATCCAAAGCTTCGCCAGTGTAGGCTACAAATATCGTAGGAATACAAAGTGTCTTATCGAAAATAAATATTGGGGAAGATGGATCCCAAGCAGTATAACCTCTTGCTTCAAATGTGGATCTAATCCCACCATTCGGGAATGAAGAGGCATCAGGCTCTTGTTGGACCAAAGCAGATCCTTTGAATTTCTCAATTCCAGCCTGAGCATCAAAGAATGAATCATGTTTCTCAGCAGTGGAACCAGTCAAAGGCTGAAACCAGTGCGTATAATGTGTTACTCCTTTGGAAAGTGCCCATGTTTTCACAGCTGAACCAATTTCCTCAGCAGTACTTGAATCTATTTTGCTTCCCTTATCGATGGCCTCAACAACCTTTTTGAAAACGGATGGTGCCAAAGATTCTTTCATTTGCTTGATACCGAATACATTGGTACCATAATAATCAGAGATTTTGTTGGACGGCGGGACAACTGGAACGCGTTGCCTGTTTTGTGCCATCATTAATGCTGTTTGTCTTAAAGTTGCCATTTTCTACAATATGTGGTTTGATTTAATACCCACAAAAATAGGAATTATTATTAATTTACAAGATAAAGACTCTTTTTAAAGGCATTTTTTCAAAATATTTACATTAATTCTAATAAATAGGCGTCATTTTTAATAAAGACAGCTAAAAAACCGATCAATTTGAGCCTAAAATAGAAAATTGAAAAATACAGGAGAATAATTAACTTTGTGACCTTCATAAAAAAGGAATTGAGTTGAAAAAGGTAGCGTTTTATACATTGGGATGTAAATTGAATTACTCTGAGACTTCCTCGATCAGCAGGATGTTTGAGCAAAAGGGGTATTTAAAAGTAGATTTTGATCAAAACCCTGATATTTTTATCATCAACACCTGCTCGGTGACTGAAAATGCCGATAAGAAGTGTAAAAAGATCGTCAAAGAGGCGAAAAAAATCTCGCCAAATGGTTATGTGGCCATTATTGGTTGCTATGCACAACTCAAGCCCCAAGAAATTGCCCAAATTCCTGGTGTGGATGCTGTACTGGGCGCGGCCGAAAAATTTCGGCTGATCGAATTGTTGGACGGATTTGCAAAAGAGCAGGAAACCAAAGTTTTGACTTCAGAAATCCAGGAAGCCACCACATTTAACAATGCTTTTTCGATCAATGACCGAACCAGGACATTCCTTAAAGTCCAGGATGGTTGTAATTATGGTTGTGCTTTTTGCACAATTCCCCTTGCCAGAGGAAAAAGCAGAAGCGATACTATTTCAAATATCCTTGAAACTGCGAGGGAAATTGCCTTGACGGATGTAAAAGAAATTGTCCTTACAGGAGTGAATATCGGGGATTTTGGCATACACGATGGTCGAAGAAAAGAGAATTTTGAGGATCTGGTAAGAGCATTGGATGAAATCGAGGGAATTAACCGATTTCGGATTTCTTCCATCGAACCCAACCTGCTCACCAACGAAATCATCAAATTTGTCGCACAATCCAAGCGATTTGTCCCCCATTTCCACATCCCCCTTCAGTCAGGAAGCAATGAAATCCTGAGAAAAATGGGTAGGAGATATCTTCGGGAACTCTATGTGGATAGGGTTAATAAGATCAAAACATTGATGCCTCATTGCTGTATTGGGGTGGATGTAATCGTTGGGTTTCCGGGTGAAACGGATGAACTTTTCTTAGAAACCTATAACTTCCTGAATGAATTGGATATTTCCTATCTCCATGTTTTTACCTATTCGGAGCGGGCCAATACCCGTGCTGTCGATATGGAAGGGATCGTTCCCATCAAAAAGCGGAACGAAAGATCTAAAATGCTCAGAATTCTGTCCGAGAAAAAGAAGCGGAAGTTTTATGATGAAAATCTGGGCCAAACTTATACTGTCCTTTTTGAAGAGGATATTGAGAACGGCAAAATGCATGGATTCACCGAAAACTATATCCGTATTGCTGCCAAATATGATCCAATATTGATCAATGAACTGAAGTTGGTGACATTATGGGAAATCAATCCAAGCGGTGCTGTGGATGCAGTCGAACCCGAAACGGAATATCAAAGCCATTAACCTTAATTCCTAATCGGTCATTCCTTACATCCTTATGGGAGAATTAGATTGAGAAAAACAAGCAAAAAAATCAAATAGGACCCTTTAACCCATGTCAAGCAGGCCAATTCAACTCCATCCTGTGATTGCTTAAAAATCAGTTTTTGACTTCGCCATATCCGTACGATACCTTATTCTTCAAATAGTCTGATTTTCTTCCAGTTTCAATACTTAACAGGAAAACCAATGCATGCTTCGGGTTAAAGCAGATCCCCATCTTTTGATCCCAACGCCATTCACTTTGTCTGCATCTATTTGGTTTGATGGCAAAAAGAGCCCCACAGCCAAAAATCAAGACAGGGAAGCTTCACTAAAAACATCCCCCTTGTTCAATTGCAATTTTTAGACAAAAAGATGATTTAAGGATTTCAAGGCAACTGGAGAAAAGAATAAAAATGCAAATTCATTTAAACTCTCCCTTATAGAATTGCTTTGTGGCATAATCAACAGCCCTTGCGGTCAATGCCATATAGGTAAGGGAAGGATTTTGGGTTCCTGTTGAGGTCATGCAGGCCCCATCCGTCACGAAGACATTTGGTACCAAATGAAGTTGGTTTTGTCCGTTGAGCATGGAGGTACGCAAGTCTTTCCCCATGCGTACACCTCCCATTTCATGGATATCCAAACCAGGAGCTTGCTTGCTGTCTTTTCTTCTGATCTCTATACAACCCGCTTTGGACAACATCGCTTCGCCCTGCTCAAAAAAGTCCTGTAGGATTTTCTCATCATTATCATCATAGCTGACATCGATTTTTAACAATGGAATCCCCCATTCATCCAGTTTATCTGGACTTAAAGTGACTTGGTTGGATGCTTTGGGTATCGTTTCCCCTTGCATCATCATATATACACCCCAATTGCCTGGGATAGCATTGGCTTCTTTGAATGCTGCTCCAAAAGGTGCATTGGGACTATTTCCCCAACCTGCACGTCCAGCCGTATAAAAAGTCATGTATCCCCGTAGAAAATCTGTTTCTTGTTTCTCTACATTTCTGAAATTAGGCATCATGACTGCTGTGGGTCTTCTTCCGAAATCATAGCGGTCCTCAAAACCTGGCATTCGGGCGGTGATTGACCCTCTATAATTGTGAAAGGCTATATATTTCCCCAAGAGATCATGATCATTTCCCAAACCATTGGGAAATCTTTTGGAGGTTGAATTCATAAGAATCAAATTCGTATTCAGAGCACCGGCGTTCAAAAACACAATAGGGGCAAAATATTCATAAGTTTCCTTAGAAAGTCTATCAACAACCCTTACTCCTTTGACTTTCTCCTTATCATCATCATAAATCAGGGAATGCACCACCGCGTCAGTCCTAAGGGTAAGGTTTCCAGTCTTCTCGGCAGCAGGCAAGGTGGATGCATTTGAGCTAAAATATGCTCCAAATGGACAACCACGATAACATTGATTTCTAGCCATGCATCGTCCTCTTCCTTGATCCAAATGTATTTTTTTTGGAGCCGTCAAATGTGCGCAACGACCGATGATTACATCTCGATCTGAAAAATTTTCCGTAATGCCTTTTTGGATTTCCTTTTCGACACAATTCATTTCCCAAGCCGGTAAAAATTCACCGTCGGGAAGCGTTTCCAATCCATCATAATTCCCACTGATCCCGACAAATCGCTCTACGTGACTGTACCATGGCGCAAGATCGGCATACCTAATCGGCCAATCGACTGCATACCCGTCTCGGGCCGGGCCTTCAAAATCAAATTTGCTCCATCTCTGGGTTTGCCTAGCCCAGATTAAGGATTTACCCCCAACTTGATATCCCCTGACCCAGTCAAAGGGTTTGTCCTGTAAATAGGGATGTTCTTTGTCCTTCACGAAAAAATGTTGTGTGTCCTCTTTGTATGCGTAGCATTTGTTGACGACCGGATTTTCCATTCTATCCTTCAGGGGAATGCTATTTCTGTGGGGCATTTCCCAAGGAGCTGCATTCATCGTTGGATAATCTTTGAGGTGCCTAACTTCCGGCCCCCTCTCCAAAACCAAGGTTTTCAGCCCTTTTTCACAGAGTTCTTTGGCGGCCCATCCACCACTAATCCCAGAACCTATTACAATGGCATCAAAGCGGATATTCTCCATCCTTATTAATTTTTACTCATATCTTAGCGATTCAATAGGATCAAGCCTACTGGCTTTGTATGCAGGAAAATAGCCAGATCCAAGTCCCACGACAATACAAATCACAAAGGCAACCAAAATCCAAAACCAAGGTATCAAGAAACCACCCGGTCCGATAATATTGGCGACGATATTGCCTATTCCTATTCCCAAAATCACTCCTAAAATCCCGCCAAGAATACAAATCACGATTGCCTCAATCAAAAATTGCTGCCTTATCCTCAATGGAGTTGCTCCCAGAGCCTTTCTGATACCGATTTCCCGAGTCCTTTCTGTCACGGACACCATCATGATATTCATCAAACCGATGGAGGCTCCCAATAAGGTGATGAATCCAATGGAAAACCCACCTATCCTAAGGTAGCCTGCGACCTCCTCCAAACTCTCAGAAACGGATCGGCTTTTGGCGATCTCGAAAGAGTCCTCCTGCCCTATCCTATCCTGTCTGATATTTCTCATGATTCCAGTGGCCTGTCCCATCTCATAATCCAATTTTGTTGGATCTGATCCACTTGCGGTAATGCTGTATCTGAAAGTCCCTCGGCTATCCAACCTACTTGCATTTTCAATGGGAATAAAGATCGCTCTGTCCGCTCCAGGCCCAGAACCTACCCCACCCTGTTTCTCAAGGATGCCAACGATTGTGTATTTCCTTCCAAAAAATGAAATCTGTTGATTTAGTGGATTCTCTTCTCTGTCAAAAAGGGTGTCTATCAATTCCACGCCAACGATACAGACATTGTTCCCATATTGAACTTCTGTCATACTGAAATTTCTTCCGGTTTCTATCTTTATCCCTTTAATCTGAAAATACAAGTCATCTGCTCCGGTAACTCGGGTATTTGGATTTGTTTTTTTGGAACCTCTTTTGATTTCGGCTGCACCAGATACCGTTGAAAAAATGGTGGACGCGCCGATGCTGTTAAAACTAGACTTAAAAACCTGTGCCTCCTTATATTTAACCAATGGATAGGATTTTTCCACCTTCCCCTCCTGAACAGCTCTTCCTCCAGAAAACCCCTTGGACCGTATATCGAAATTATTGGCCCCCAATCCTGAAAAACTCTCTTCTATCTGCGCCTTTATGCCATCAATGGCAGTCAACATGCCAACCAGCGAGGTGATGCCTATTGCAATGATCAAACCGGTCAAAATAGTCCTTAGCAAATTGGCTTTAACGGATCTCAAAGCCTCCTTAATATTTTCGAGCAAATTCATAAAACGTTCATATTAGAACAAAAATAAGGCTTTACAACCCATAACTAAGTATAATATTAGGGATAATCCTTAAATATTGGACCATATCCTCCCTTTATTTTTGGCTACACATTCAAAAATCAAAAAAATGCGCTGTAAACCCGCTACCTGTACTCTTTGGGTCTGGTTTTGAACAGAAATCTTCTACTGGAATTGGAAATTTTTTCTTGAATTTGAAATGGTTTTAAACAAAGAAAAAGCATTCCCTTCATGACCACCAAACAACTCAATCAAACAACGGCCAACTGATCCCAATATCCAATGCTCCCTTTAGTCCGGTAAAATCAGGAGTGACAAAATATCCAGGCTCGGACAACAGGTTGCTGTTGACGTGGTTGTACCGAAGCAAAATCCTTGTCCGATTGATTCGGGCATTCAGGAAGAAATCCACCACCGGATAGGCGAGAACTTGAAACGCGTTTTGCAAATAAAACTGCTGGATGGCGGGACTGTAGGCTTCCGCAAAATTATCACTTCTGTATCTTCCCTCTAATCCAATCTGGACAAACAGCTTCTCATTAAACAATGGACTGTCGAAGAAAACCCTGGAATTGATGAATAGCTCAGGAATCCTGAAGTTATCCGCACCTTCTCCCGTGATCAGGGTATATTGAATTTCCGATTCCCAAAAAAACTTTTTCTTGAGATTAAAACTGGATTTCAAGCCTGGAATCACCATAAATGCTCCTCCAGAAGCCTGAGTAGCTTGCTGAAATTCATTGAAAAAGATATAGTTATTTACTCGGTTCAAGGTAATGTTCGGCCGCAAGGTCCAGCTGGGGAAATCCAATTTGATAACCCCTTGAATCTGATCCACGCCAACATTTGAAAACCTATTGCTCCAGCGGTGATGGTTTCCTCGGTACACTTCTTGGATGGAAGTTGGCTTGGATACTGACTTCGTATAAGAGGCTTCCAAAAAAGGGGAGACGAACAAACCGTGAATCCTAAATGCACCAGGAAGCAAGTATTCACCTTCCGCCTCAAACCTCCATTTTTCACTCAAATCTCCTCTCAAGGCTCCTCCAATATACAATTCATCAAATCCATTTGGATTGCCCAAAAATGGACTTTTCATTTTACCTGTACGAAATTTTACAAATGCATTGTAATACAACAAGCCAATATCCCCTTTGAAACCCACTTCATTTCTCCATTCCGAAAAATGATTTTCATTGGCGGTACTGTCTCTAGTATTGAATCTTAAGGGATTGTACAGATCAAAAAACGTTGAATCAGTAGAATTGAGATTTGTTTTAAACGAAACCACCTGTTTTCTTTTGTCAAAAACGTGATACACCTGCCAACCTTTCAGCAGCTCATATTCCTGGTAAAGATGAAGATCCTGTCTCAAATCCGTTGCCCTTGAATTCCTAAGCCAAACTTTGGCATCTTCATAGGTATAATACAGAGATGTGGAATCCACTTCGGGTGGAATGATTCCACCTTGCTCTCTTGCAGTATGTTTCATCCTTGTGAAATTGGACAAAAGCATATACTTGTCATTGTCAGATTTGTAGTTGGTATGAATCGAATAGGAGGTTTGGTCTGCGGCATTGTCATCCCTTGCATTTGGATTCAGCGTTTTCCTCGCTTTAATGGTGTTTAGATTGAATCCTACATTCCACTTGGACGTCACATTCCTGGCAAAAGTCAAATCAAGCATATTTCTATTTCCCCCACCAAAAAAGGCGGACATATTCGTATACGGAGACTTGGTATCAAAATACTTCAGACTGTCAGGCGAGTGGTAATAAAGATCGTAGGCATTGAATCCTGAGGTGGTCCCGATCATTTTGGGCGCCTGAAAAAAGATAGGTTTGGCCGCCGTCCCCAAATTCCCAAGATCCTGGTATTTCCAACCTGACTTGGCCACTGGCTCATAATAATGGAAATTGTTCAAGACCGTGTCGACCTCGTGCTTGATAACTCTGTTTTGCTTGAGGTCTTTTTCAAAAAAATACAAGGTGGTTTTGGGACCAAAAACCATCTTGGTGGAATCATCGATCAATTTCTTTCTTCCTCCACTTTCCGAGCTTACCTCTTGATCAGGATCTACCGTTTGTCTTTCTCTGGCAGGAGGATTGATCGGTCTGGTGGGTATTTGGGCCCATGCAGCTTCGCTGAAAAGCAGCATAAGAAAAAATACGGGCAACCAATTCTTAAAACTCACGGATATAACCTTTTTCCTGAACAATTTTTGTAATATTTTCATAAATATACCGCTGATCTGCCTCATTCAGGTCAGCTTTTACAGGCAAGGCAAAAATCGGAATTTCTATCAAATAATCACGGAATTTAGGATCTTTTAGTTTCCCAGCATCTTTTTCGGTAGTCAAAACCATCACATCACGATATTGGTCAAATCTCTCCCTGATTTTTTGAACGTCTTCCACTGTATAGAAATAATGATCCCGATAGGTCATTGTTTCAACCAATTCAAATTTTTTCTCCACATATGCTTTCAACACTTGGTCATTTGCGATGCCTGAAACCAAAATCACTTTTCGTTTCAACTGCTGCCCGCCTCCAAAAACGGAATAAGGTGTTCCATATTTCAAGCCTGCAAAAAAAACCGGACAATCGGGTTTGGAATATTTCCTGATTTCAGCTTTGTATTTAATTTTCTGGGCATCCTGTATCCCTTCTGGGCATTTGGTCACAATGATCAAATCTGCCCGTTTGGCGCCCTTGGCATTTTCCCTTAAGGTGCCCACTGGAATGATTTTGTCTTTGAAAAATGGTTTTTGATAAGTAGTCAACAAAATCCGGTAATCGGCAATCACATACCTGTGCTGAAAAGCATCATCCAAAACTATCAACTCTGTTTCGGGTCGGTGAAAAAGTATTTCAGGAATCGCCAATACCCTCTCCTCCCCCACGGCTACAGTTACTTGTTTTCCGTATTTGGTCAAAAGCTGAAAAGGCTCATCTCCGATCTCCTGTGGCCCCAACCCTTCCTTCCCGAGCAAAAATCCCCTGGATTTTCTCCCATAGCCTCTACTGAGCGTTGCCAATTGAAAGTCCTTCATCAGCAACTCAATAAGAAATTCTACCAAGGGGGTTTTTCCTGTCCCTCCCATGCTTAAGTTTCCAACCACAACGGTCGGAATCAAAAATTCAGTGCTTTTCTTTTGTCCGCTGTCAAACATCCCATTTCTCAAACGGGTCACTCCATCATACAGAAGGGCAATTGGATAAAGCAGAGGGTCATACCAGCGCATTGGCTATTTTTCCTTAATTTTGAACAAAAGTAAAATAAATTATGGTTTATACGATCAGGGAAATAGTTTCTTACCTCGAAAAAATCGCTCCCCCAGCCTATCAAGAATCCTATGACAATGCCCAATTGATCACGGGAAACCCATTGGATGTGGCAAAAGGAATACTTTGTACACTTGATGTTACAGAAGAAGTGATTGAAGATGCAATTTCCTTAGGATGCAATATGGTTGTTGCTCACCATCCGATTATTTTCAAAGGCTTGAAAAGCCTTACCGGAAAAAATTATGTAGAAAGAACGGTAATCAAAGCAATCAAGCATGACATTGCGATTTTTGCCATGCATACCAACCTTGATCATATTGCTGAAGGGGTCAACAAAAAAATTGCCGACCGACTTGAATTGACCAACACAAGAATTCTCCAACCCAAAAAAGAAATCCTGTCCAAACTGGTCACTTTTGCTCCTTTGGAAGCTACCGAAAAAGTGTTGGCTTCTTTATTTGCAGCTGGGGCAGGCCATATAGGCGAATACTCAAATTGCAGCTTTATCTCTGACGGGACTGGAACGTACACACCTTCGGAAAAATCCAATCCGCATAAGGGAAGCCAGGGAAAACCCCACAAAGAACCCGAAACAAGAATCGAGGTACTTCTGCCCAGTTATTTGGAAGGAAAGGTGTTGCATGCGCTTAAGGCCGCCCATCCGTATGAAGAAGTCGCCTACTATATACAAAAGATCGAAAATGAAAATCAGTCCGTTGGTGCAGGTATGATCGGTGAATTGGCAAGTCCCATGGATGAAAATCAATTTTTGAGTTTCCTAAAACAAAAAATGGATCTAAAGATTCTGAAGCACACAAGACTGCTGAACAAACCCATTCAAAAAGTGGCAGTATGTGGTGGTGCAGGAATTTTCCTGTTGAACCAAGCCAAAAAATCAGACGCAGATATCTTTATCACAGCGGACATCAAATACCACGAGTTCTTTGATGCTGAAAATCAATTGGTTATTTGTGATATTGGACATTACGAAAGCGAAATTTACACAAAAGAGTTAATCTTGGAGATATTGTCACGAAATTTTAGTAATATTGCACTCTATTTTACAAAAGTAGTTACGAATCCCATAACTTATATATAGTACATGGAAAGTACCGTTGCACAGAAACTCGAAGCCATACTCAATCTTCAAAAAATAGATTCCCGTCTAGATTCCATTGTCAAAATCCGCGGCGCCCTGCCTGAAGAAGTGCAGGACCTTGAGGATGAGATTATTGGATACGAAACAAGACTCGAAAAATTCAGTAAGGATATTGCGGCCCTTGATGATGATATCAAGAGATATAAAGAAAATATCAAGGAGTCCGAAAAACTTATTAAGAAGTACCAGGAACAACAAATGAATGTCAGAAACAACAGGGAGTATGACGCCATTACAAAAGAACTGGAACTTCAGGATTTGGAAATTCAGGTTTCAAAAAAGAAAATTGCAGAAGCTCAAGTAAGAATTGAAGGAAAAAACAAGGATTTAGATGCCTTGAACGAAATCCTGAAAGACCGAAAAAAGGATCTTACAAACAAGCAGGAAGAACTTGAAACCATTGTTTCAGAAAGTGAATCCGAAGAAAGCAAACTCAGGAATGACCGTGAGAAAGCTTCCAAGAAAATTGAAGAAAGACTTTTGAAGTCTTACGCCAAAATAAGGGAAAATGCCAAAAACGGACTGGCAGTAGTAATGGTGAAAAGAGAAGCCTGCGGAGGTTGCTTTAACATCGTACCGCCACAAAGACAAGCCGATATTCGAGAAAAGAAAAAGCTGATTGTCTGCGAGCACTGCGGAAGAATCCTTGCTGGTGTAGAAGATGAAATCGAGGAGGAAAACGCTCCAAAGAAAAAAAGAAGCAAAGCCTAACAGCATTCTAAAAGCCCGACAATCTCGGGCTTTTTTTTATTTTTATTCTCATTTTCAATAAACACTTGATTTTCAATTTCATTTTTTATAGTTTGGTAACATGAAAAAATTGTTATCACTTCTATTATTCTGTTTCCTTTGCAACTTTGCTTACAGCAAAGACCCTGGGGAAAAGACTTTCTTGGTGATATTCGATAAATCAGAATTGAAGGAAAACAAAAGCACTGCTGCTTTTATCGAATTAAGCTTGATGGGTATTTTCCAAACAAGGTCTTATTCGGGAAACTCGGATGCTGCGATTTTGGTGAAAATCCCCAACTCCACTATGGACAAATGCCAATTGGGAGAATTCACTGTGAGGTTGAACAAAAATGAAACACTTTCCTTGAATGAAATCGCCTTTCAAATTATTGACTTGAATGAATCAAAAGAGGTTTATCAGGAATTATTGGCCTCCTTCGAGGAAAAAACCCAGAAAATCAAAAAAGCTGAAAGAGCTGTCAAATCAGCACCAGCTCCTTGAGGTGATCTCCAGAATTGAATTTTTCTATTTTGAATGTACCCAGGTCATCCCGATGTAGTAAATACAAACCGAGATTCTGGTGTAAAAAAACATCCATATATCTCAGGTCATATCTCAACAAGTAACAAAGAAGAATGCGCATGGCTCTTCCATGCATACAAATAAGGATGGTCTCTCCCTCTTGAGCAAGTATTTTTTCAATTCCCTTCTCCAGTCTTTGACTGACCATTACTGGACTCTCACCACCTTCGATGGCATAATCCAAATCGCCGGAAGCCCATGTTTCCAACATGGAATTGTAATAGGTATTTTCCTCAGGAGTCATCGGCACTCCCTCATATCTCCCCCAACTGATCTCGTTGAGCTCAGGAATGGATTCACTGGGAATCCCCAGGTCAATGAATGATTGGATGGATTGCCGGGTTCTTTGCAATCCTGTATAATAAACCTTGTCGAATGGAACATCTTTATAGGCATCAAAAAATGCAGCTGCCTGCTTGTGTCCGTTCCAGTTTAAGGGAGCATCTATTCCGCTTCCCTGAACGATTCCTTTTAGATTATAGTCTGTTTGTCCGTGACGGACTAAGAAGATTTTTTTACTTAGCAAGATTCTCTATTTTTGTTCTAGATTTCAAAGAAAAAGCTTTTATCCCAAATAATATGATATTTCCCAAAAACCTTGCTTTAGACACGATCAATAATTGGGGCAAAGACACAATGACGGATTTTTTGGGAATTGAATTTACCAAAATAGGAATTGACTTTTTAGAGGCAACAATGCCCGTATGTTCTAGAACCAAACAACCCCTTGGGCTGTTACATGGAGGGGCAAATGTAGTGCTTGCGGAAACTCTGGGAAGTGTGGCCGCAACGCTCACCCTTGACAAGGAAAAGCAATTTTGTGTCGGCTTGGAAATCAATGCCAACCACCTTAAATCTGTCAGGGAGGGTTTTGTGAGAGGGGTAGCCTCCCCTATCCATCTTGGAAAAAAGACCCAAGTATGGGAAATAAGAATTTATACAGAAAGTGGTGATTTGAGCTGTATCAGCAGGATAACCATGGCGATTTTGGAAAAAAACCAATGATGGATACAACCTTAAAAAAAGGAATATACACGCTAAACCAATATTTGGGAAATGTACTTGCCAATGCAATGTCAGAAGGACACCAAGTGGCATTGTGGAGAAAACCCAAATCATCTTTTTTACAAGTGCTGATAGACACTACGGGGAACCTGAAAAGAACCCCCTTGCAAATAGAGGTTTTGCCTGCTGGATTTATCGTGCACCCTTTTGTGGACCAAGAAGATAAAAAAGCATTTTTTCTGGAAGCCAATCAATATTTAAAAATTGATTTGAATTATCCCTTGGAAGAACAGGAATCCTTGCCCGTACTTGAAGAGGGGATTGAGACTTCAAAAGCCGCTTCAGATACCATAAAAAAGGCGATTTTTGAAAACATTAATTCTTCCAAAACCTCGAGAGAAACAAACAAAGAGGCGTTCCTAACTTTGGTGGAGAAAGGACTTGCCGCCATCGAAGCAGGGCATCTCAATAAAATTGTACCTGCAAGGACAAAAAAATTGAAGTTGAATCAGGATTTTGATTTGGTCAAATCGATTTTGAGCATGGTAAAATCCTATCCAAATGCGTTCATCAATTTCTTCCATATTCCGAGCATTGGTTCTTGGATCGGTGCTTCCCCAGAGGTTTTGATACAAACCAAAGGAGATAATTTCTCTACCATGGCACTCGCTGGGACACAAAAAGCCAGAGGTGACAATCCCCTGAAAACTGTTGCATGGACTCAAAAAGAAATAGAAGAGCAAGCACTGGTAAGTAGATACATTGTGGATTGCTTTAAAAAAATCAGATTGCGCGATTATGATGAACAGGGCCCAAAGACGGTTTTGGCAGGAAATCTCCTCCATTTAAGGTCGGATTTTAGAGTCGACATGCGCAGGACCAATTTTCAGCAATTGGGTTCGGTCATGTTGGAATTGTTGCACCCTACCTCTGCCGTTTGTGGCATGCCGAGAAAGCCTGCTTTGGATTTTTTGTTGGAAAATGAAAAATTTGACCGCTGCCTTTTTGCGGGATTTATCGGCCCTGTGAACATAGAAGAGGAAACTTCCATCTATGTGAATCTTAGAACTGCACAATTATTGGATGGTTTTGCTTTGCTGTATGCCGGAGCTGGAGTCACCGAAGATTCCATCCCGGAAAAAGAATGGGAAGAAACCGAAATGAAATGTGAAATCATCTCCCAACACCTCAATCTAGAAAATTCACTTTGATCCTCAAACCAATAATCGACCTTGTGGCCATCTGCGCCAAAAAAGGCATCAGAAATGCAGTATTATCCCCAGGTTCCAGGTGCGCACCCATTACATTGGCCTTCGTAAGGCATCCCGACATCCAAACCAAAACCATTGCGGATGAACGCTCTGCTGCATTTATCGCTATGGGCATGGCCCAACAATTGGAAAAACCAGTTGTTTTGGTTTGTACAAGTGGATCTGCAGCACTCAATTATTTCCCTGCAATAGCCGAAGCTTATTTTCAACAAATCCCGCTATTGGTGATCACAGCAGACAGACCCCCTGAATGGATCGACCAATGGGATGGACAAACCATTCGCCAAAACAATGTGTACGGGGAGCACGTAAAGGCAAGTTTTCAATTCCCCGATGAATTTGGCCATCCCGATAAGGAATGGCATGCACAGAGAATGGTGAATGAAGCCCTCATTCTTTCCACCAGCTATCCTGCCGGACCTGTCCATATCAATATTCCATTGAGAGAGCCTTTCTACCCAGAAAAAGGCGAGATCTTTGATTTTTCGAGCAACATCAATCTTATAGAAGCAATTTCTGTACTCCCTACTCTTTCGGAGGAGACACAAGCAAAGCTCCGGTCAAAACTCAATAAATTCAGCAAAATCCTAATCGTCCCAGGGCAACAACGGCCGAATGGACAAATCCAAAAATTCTTGGATGAGTTGGTTTTATCACAAAAGGCAATAGTCGTTACCGATAACCTCTCCAATCTCCAATCTGCGCAAACCATCAATTGTCATGATCATTTTCTAGGTCTGAAAGAAATAAACGGATTCTTGAATCCTGATTTGATCGTTTCCTTTGGAAAATCCATTATTTCCAAAAACCTGAAACTCTTCCTGAGAAAATCAAAAGCAGTTCATTGGCACATTCAACCAGGAGGATACGTTCCGGACACCTATCAATCCCTTGCCTTTCATATTCCAACAAGCCCTTGTCTTTTTCTTGAATTCCTTAAGGAAAATGTCTCTTCGGGAAATACCGAATTCATTCAAGGCTGGAAAAAAATGGATCAATTGGTTAGAGAGAATCTATCCAAAATAATTACTGAAGCACCATTTGGTGAATACAAAGCCATTCAGAAATGTCTGGAAAAACTTCCCGAGAATACCAAAATCCATCTTGCCAACAGCATGGCAGTTCGGTACGTCAATCTCCTTGGGATGCGGGAACAGGAAATCATCTGCAACCGTGGAACCAGTGGCATTGACGGCACAAACAGCACAGCTGTAGGCTGCACATTCACGACCAAAGATCAGGTAACGATCATCACGGGAGATGTGGCATTCTTTTATGATCGCAATGCATTTTGGCACAATTACACGATGCCTAACCTTAGAATCATCCTGCTGAACAACCATGCAGGCGGGATATTCAGGTTGATCGAAGGCCCAGCCAACCAACCTGAACTCGAAGAATATTTTGAAACTGAACAGGCCCTTTCCGCCAATCATTTGGCTGCGGAATATGGATTTGAATATGTCAATTGTACGGATGAAGACCAATTGGATACGGCTTTGGAAGGATTCTATAAAAAATCCATCCATCCCAAAATCATAGAAATCCAGTCAGAAAGCGTATCCAATGCGCTGGTATTGAAGTGGGTGAAAGAGCAGATGTCTGGGATTTTAAAACCCAATTGATTTAATTTAAAACCTAAAGGTTAACATTTTTACAATAGCTTTAAAAAACCCAAAAATTTTGAAGGTCTTATTGAACAAGAATTCGAAAAAATTAAAACTCCTGACACCTTGTTTGCTGAGGTAGTGTTCCCTAGTGTTTCAATCAAGCAAAATCGAAGCCGCTATTCGTAATATTAATGTGACGGCATCCTTTTTTGTTTCCCAAATTCACCGCCAAAAAAGGATAAGAAATTTCACTTGTACTGCCGGAGAGATAAAAAAGTACCTAAGCCCGCTCCTTGATGTGCGGACAATTTTTTGAGAAGTCAATAATCTCACATCAGGAGTGATGGGTTGTAACTTTGATTTGGCTTAAACCCGAAATATGCCTGAGGTCTCCCAATTGGGATTGGAACTGAAAGAGAATCAGGTCATTGTAAAAACAAGTCGTATTACCGATACGGTGAGGTCAAAAACAGTTCACAACTGGCTGATTACAGAGGGATTTCAGGAAGGAATAGAAATGTCAATGCATAACATGGATGCAATTCCTTCTGAGGTCTTTCTGTCCTCCAAGACCATCTCCACGACCCTGTCAATTTCCCTTCGGGAAAAAAGGACAATTTATCCAAGCTGGAAAAACCATAGAAAAGGAAAAAAATTACAATGAAAATCAATGGTTTTTTTCATGATTTAGGATGACGAAAGTCATTTAAGATAAAAATATCCTTTATTATCTTGCATACTCAAACCAACACTAAAACAATGAAAAGTTCAATTTTAAAATCACTCTTAGCCTCAGGATTTTTCATCATGATGATGTCCTGTTCCGCACCGGAATCCGGTACTTCTGAAAATTCCAATGAAAGTTTTTCCCAAGCCGGCCAATCTGCTGTGGCGGATGATTTTTCCAATCCAAATGTTGTTCAGGTGGCTATCGGATCTGAAGACCACTCTACCTTGGTGGCAGCGTTAAAAGCGGCAAACTACGTTGATGCACTTTCCAATGTTGGCCCTTTCACGGTATTTGCGCCAAATGATAATGCATTTGGGGAGTTACCAAAAGGAACAGTTGAAACCCTCACCAAGCCGGAAAACCAAAGGCAGTTGAGGGATATTCTTGAATATCATGTACTGCTCGGGGTTTATAAGCCGGAGGATTTCGTAAATGGGCGCAAGCTAGGCACAGTGCATGGAAACAGTTTGATGGTCGAGATAGCTCCGGATGGCTCCAAAATGATCAATGGCGCCAAGATTTTGGGTACTGTGGTTGCATCCAATGGCATCATCCATGTTGTAGATAAGGTTTTGCTTCCAGACTGATAATTGTCATAAACATTTGAATTCGGATTGAACTGGCCTAGACCCTGTCTAGGTTTTTTTGTGCCGTGCATACATGGCAATCGATTAGTTGTGGAATGGTTGAACGCCAAATATTTATTCCGTTTCTAAATCGGGATGAAACTGCAAGAAAATCAGACTATCGGAGAACATAAAGTATTTCCGATGTGGCGTCGTCAAAAAAAATAGCAGACAATTGACTGACCATTAATCAATTTCATATTGAAGTTGATTTGCA
Organism: Rhodonellum sp.; assembly: GCF_030656585.1. Taxonomy (NCBI): domain Bacteria; kingdom Pseudomonadati; phylum Bacteroidota; class Cytophagia; order Cytophagales; family Cytophagaceae; genus Rhodonellum; species Rhodonellum sp. Next base: position 236 of record NZ_JAUSPP010000046.1, on the reverse strand, counting down.
AGTACCTAATACGGGTTTAAACCCCATTGATTTAAACCCGTATTGACATAAAATTTCTATTGATTATTTCCCGAAAAATTAAGTTTCATCCCCAATTTAACCCGAAATATGCAATAGGTTTCCAAATGGGATTGAAACTGAAAGAAAATCAGACTATTGGGAGAATAATTCCTGACACCAATAGGGTGAAGTCAAAAATAGTCAACTCCTAATTGATTATCAGTAAATTAAAATAT
>NZ_JAUSPP010000042.1:0-141489 GCF_030656585.1 Rhodonellum sp. | reverse complement strand
CCATTGGGATTTCAACCATTCCCCAAACCCTATCTGCAAGTGGGGAAGTCATCAAATTCGAGGGTTTTTTGAAGGTGTATATCGAAAGTACGGATGATGAACCAGAGGATGAGGAAAACGGAAACAAGGGATTGCTTCCTCCGTTGACTATAGGTCAAATGTTGGACTTGATCGAGATGAAGGCCAAGGAAACTTTCACCAGACCTGCCCCGAGATATACTGAGGCATCTTTGGTGAAAAAACTGGAAGAAATGGGCATAGGAAGACCTTCTACCTATGCACCAACCATTTCCACCATTCAAAAAAGAGATTACGTAGTCAAAGAGTCCAGGGACGGTAAAGACAGAAAATACGTGGAGATGAAAATTGTCGATGGACAATTCAACAAAGAATCCAAAACTGAAATTGCGGGAGCGGATAAGAATAAATTGTTTCCCACCAACGTGGCCATGGTGGTCAATGATTTCCTTGTGGAGCATTTCCCCAATGTGATTGACTTTACTTTCACTGCCCGAGTGGAGAAAGAATTTGATCAGATCGCACAGGGAACCCAAAATTGGGAAGATATGCTCGAAAATTTCTACGGAAAATTCCATGCAAGGGTAGAAGAAACAGCAAATGTCTCCCGCGCAGATGTGAACAGCTCCAGGGAATTGGGAATTGATCCCAAGACCAATAAACCCGTTATCGTCAGATTGGGAAAATTTGGTCCTTTGGTTCAGATCGGAGATCAGGAAGACGAGGAGAAGAAATTTGCAAGTCTTAAAAAAGGACAGTTTATAGAAAATATCACCATGGAGGATGCCATGGAGTTATTCAAACTGCCAAGGGAAGTCGGACTTTTTGAAGAAAAAAGTATAGTCGCAGCTCTTGGTCGATTTGGACCTTACATCAAACACGATGATAAATTTGTGTCATTGGGTAAGGAACAGGATCCCTTAAGTATCACAGAAGAAGAAGCCATTCAACTGATCAAGGATAAGAGAGAGGCGGATGAAAAGAAGTATATCAAAGCTTTTGATGAAAACCCAGAAATCCAACTTTTAAACGGACGTTGGGGGCCTTACATTAAATTCGGTAAAAACAATTTCAAGATTCCAAAAGACAAAATCGCAGAAGACTTAACGTATGCGGAGACATTGGAAATCATTGAAAATCAACCCGAAAAGAAAAGAGGTAAATTCACTAAAAAGAAAGCCTAATCAGAAGCCAGAGATCAATTCTCTGGCTTTTTTTATGCTGTGAAACCAATATATTATACGCAAAACCAAAATTCGAAAAGATAAGCAAACGTTTTCTTATCCAAAGACCTATCAATGCTTCCAATGTCCAATCATACAATATGATGTATTCAAATTTTTGGGTAATCAAGCGTTGGATTTGAAATAATGGGTGATTGCATTTAAATTACCTTCTTATTAGACTTGGATGAAAAAACTAGTTGTATTGACAGGAGCGGGAATTTCTGCAGAGAGTGGAATTCGTACTTTTAGAGACAGTGATGGACTTTGGGAAGGACATGATGTGATGGAAGTTGCATCACCTGAGGGTTGGAGGAAAAACAAAACCTTGGTTTTGGATTTTTATAACCAAAGAAGGAAGCAAGCATTGGCGGTAAAACCCAATGCCGGGCATTTGGAATTGGCTAGATTGGAAAAATACTTTGATGTCAGCATCGTGACCCAAAATGTAGACAACCTCCATGAGCGGGCTGGGTCAAGTAAGGTCATCCACCTTCACGGTGAATTGTTTAAATCACAAAGCACTTTAGACCCTTCCCTAGTTTATGAAATGACTTCATGGGAAATCAAATTAGGTGATACCTGTAAAAAAGGAAGTCAATTAAGACCATTTATTGTGTGGTTCGGAGAAATGGTCCCCATGATGGATAAAGCGATAGAAATTTGCAGCAATGCGGATATCTTTGCGGTCGTAGGGACTTCACTTATGGTCTATCCTGCTGCCGGATTATTGCAATACGCCCCAAAAGAAATCCCAAAATACATCGTGGATGTATCCATTCCAGCTACTGGAGGGATTGAAAACCTCCATGCAATCCAAGCTCCCGCTACCATTGGTGTTGCCCAAATGGCTAAAGAAATTCTTTCCCAATTCACCTAAAATATCTGATAGGAGTAAAATGGGATTGATTCCCTTTCATGCCATTCTTTGACAAAAACCCTTCACCATTTTAAGCCAATCACCCCAAATCTAACCTCTTTTATGAAAATCGCTTTTCCCCATCCTATGATCATTATGCTGGCCTTTGTTGGCTTGGCCACTATTATGACTTATTTGATTCCTGCCGGATTGTTTGACAGGAAATTGGATGAAAGTACGGGAAGGGAGGTCGTGATTCAGGGCAGTTATAAAACGATTGAAAATCGGCCTGTCAGCATCGGCAATATGTTCCTGAGTGTTCCCCAGGGAATCGTTGAAGGCGCTGAAGTGGTGGTTTTGATTTTGATCATTGGTGGTGCCTTCTATGTTGTGGACAAAACCGGGGCATTCCAATCTGGCCTGGAAAGCCTAATTCATAAATTCAAAAATGCCAAGGCCTTTTTGTTGGTCATTGTGGGGCTCCTATTTGCCACTGCAGGAGCATTGAATGGGTTACAGGAAGAGATAATTGCCATGGTCCCCTTGCTGATGTTGTTGAGCAATAAGATTGGTTATAAGAAAACCGCAGTTGTTGCCATCAGTTTGGGTTCTGCCTTGATAGGTGGTTCCTTTGGTCCGACAAATCCATTTTCAGTAATCATTGCCCAGAATATTGCGGAGGTGCCGCTATTCTCGGGAGGTGTTTTTAGGATGGTATTTCTAGGAATCGCCTTGATTTTTTGGATTGTCTATGTGATCCGAACCGGAAAAGACCAAGAGAACCAAGAAGAAATCCATCCTGAAATTCCCGGTAAAATATCCGTTTCCCATACGTTTATTTTACTTTTGGTAGCCTTGACTTTTGTCATCATGATCTATGGACTCACCAATTGGTCTTGGGATTACAATGAGATGTCCGCAATCTTCTTTGCCATGGGTTTGTTGGCTGGAATTATTGGAAAGTTAGGAATAAATGGAACCGCTAAAGCCTATTCAGAAGGATTTTCCGAAATGGTTTTTGCAGGGATCATCGTTGGTTTGGCAAGGAGCATTTACCTCATCCTTCAAGAAGGATTGGTTATCGACACCATTATTTACGCTTTGTTTAATCCTTTGGAAAATCTCCCTCTGGGCTTATCGGCCGTTGGCATGATGCTCTCACAAGCCATATTGCATATACCTGTTCCCAGCACATCTGGCCAAGCTGTCTTGACTATGCCCCTACTGACGCCCATTGCTGACCTGATCGGGATGTCCCGGCAAGTGGTCGTGCTTGCGTATCAGTATGGGGCGGGCATTATGGATTTGGTCACACCGAGCAATGGTGGTTTGATGGCAATACTGGCAGCAGCACGGATTTCATACAAAGAATGGATCCAATATGCATGGAAACCCATATTGGTAGTTTTTATCATTGCAGCCGTTTCTGTTGTTTCAGGTATATTCTTTCTCTAAAAAGATGGAGCCTTGTGAATGAAATTATTATAAGACCAAAAAAATCCAGTTATTTGAATACAACAAACCTAAAAAACCATGCAAATCAACGATCACAATCCTTTACCTCCGTATTTACCCAATCCTTCTCGGTACAGTGAGATGCCTTTCCGAAGATGTGGAAACAGCGGAATATTATTGCCATTGATCTCTCTGGGATTATGGCATAATTTCGGACACAATGCCGACTTCAAAAATGCCAGAACCATCCTTCGAAAAGCCTTTGATTCTGGAATTACACATTTCGATCTTGCCAATAATTACGGACCGCCATTTGGTTCTGCAGAAGAGACTTTTGGACGCATCATGGAGAAGGATTTTGAATCCTACAGAGACGAATTGATTATTTCCACAAAAGCCGGATGGGATATGTGGCCTGGTCCATACGGCAATCATGGATCAAAAAAATACCTGATTGCGTCTCTTGACCAGAGTTTAAAAAGAATGGGTTTGGAGTATGTGGATATATTTTATCACCACAGGCCTGATCCAGATACCCCGATGGAAGAAACCATGGGCGCTTTGGACCAAATCGTAAGACAGGGAAAAGCATTGTATGTGGGCATCTCGCAATACAGCGCTGAGGAAACTTTCAAAGCATCAAAAATCCTCAAGGAATTGGGTACTCCTTGCCTGATCCATCAACCTCGATACAGCATGTTTGACAGATGGGTGGAAAATGGATTGCTTGATGTGATTGAAAAAGAGGGAATCGGATCTATTGCTTTCTCTCCTTTGGAGCAAGGAATGCTCACGGATAAATACATAAAAGGGATACCGGAAGACAGCCGCATTGCCAAAGATGGAAGATACCTGAAAGAAGGAAACATCACCGAAGAGATACTCAAGAAAGTAAAAGCCTTGAATCTGATTGCTTTGGGCCGCGGTCAATCCTTAGCACAGATGGCCATCTCTTGGTTGTTGAAAGACCCGAGAATAACCACTGTTTTGGTTGGTGTAAGCAAACCAGAACAGTTGGAAGACAATATTAAAGCTGTTCAAAATTTTGTTTTTTCAAAGGACGAACTAAATGATATTGAAAAAATTCTTCAGGGTTAATCTGGAATTTATCTAAATCAGAAAAGCCACGGCATTATAAAACTGTGGCTTTTCTGATTCTAAATAAAAATTGCCAGTATTATCTAATCAAGTTCTCCAGCGTGGCGAGATATACCCATTTTTGATCTCTGGATTTCAATCCTTTTTCTTCCGCAGCCCTTTGTTCTGCGGTGGACTCCAAATCCTCAAATTCCTGTGCATTGAAAAACTGCAGATAATCCTTGTATAGATTTATTGTCAAATGTGTCGATTTGGCTTCACTGCCGAAAGGCAGTGCGGTTCGCAATAAGCTCCAGCTTCCCATCAATCCTCTATTGATACGCTTTTGATGAATTGGAAGAAAAACTTCCCTCTCGGCCTTTTCATATTCATCGAAGCGTCCTTCCACCGCCTTCATCAGGTCGAATGAAGCCAAGACACCTTTGCTCATTTTAAAATTATCCTTTGTGGTCGCGATTTCTGCCATGTACGATCGTTGGGCAAGGTCCCTGCTGAGCAATGACCGGCCATACAAATCCCGGATTTGCTTGTCTCCGAGATGTGGATAGGCAATCATGGCATATTTTACCAGATCATCATCAGAAATCCCATTCATCATCGATACTGGATCTTTGTAATATGTGATGGTAATGTATTGAAACTCTCCACTGTCTGCCCCGGATTGCAAAGACCAAAAATCCCAACCGGTAATTTTTTTGTCGTTTACAGCAACTTGATAGACTTTTCCCATAAAGTCCTTGTGCTCAATAAAATCATACATTTGACCAGTCTCCACCTTGATGAATTCAATGACCAAATATCGTGGTTCTTGAGCCTGAGCCCAACTGAGCATGAACAACACAATAATCAAAGTAATCGATAACTTTTTCATGGCTTATTTTTTCTGGGTCTAAGATTAATAAATAAGTATATCATAAAATTTAAGAATTTAATTTTTAAATTGATAATTATACAGTATTTATTTTGCGATAATTTATTGATTTGACAAAACATGCCGTCAAACCTAGGTTTTTATGGGTTTAAATTCCAAACAGAATAAATTGTTTGGATAGAATTCTTAAACTTATTACCTTTTCTAGGTCAAAATAAACCACAACCTATGACGATTTCAAGAAGACAATGGCTCAAAAATGCCTCGATTACTAGTGGTTTTGCAATGCTTGCTGGAGTTGGAGGGATCTCTGGCCTTTCAGCAGCAGAAAAAAATAAATTTAATCCAAGACCTTTTGATGGACAGATCAGGTTGGGATCCAATGAAAACCCCTACGGGCCTTCACAAAAAGTTAGATTGGCCATGGAAGCTGCTTTCGATCTTGGCTGTCGCTACCCTTGGTCCTACAACGGGGAACTTCAGGAGATGATTGCCAAAAAAGAAGGAGTTCCAGCAGACCACATCGTTTTGGTTGCAGGATCCACTGAAGGATTGAAAATAGCGGGAATCACTTTCGCTGGACCCGGTGATGAGATACTCTCCGGTTTGCCGACATTTTTGTCCATGATGACCTACGCTGAAATTTGGGGTGCGGATATCAATTGGGTCCCTTTGGATAGGGAAATGAATTATGATCTGAATGAAATTGAAAAAAGAGTGAGCGCCAAAACCAAATTGGTCTTCCTATGCAATCCAAATAACCCAACCGGGAAATTGCTCCCTGCCAAGCAGGTGCTGGACTTTTGTGACTCGGTTAGCCAAAAAGCAATTGTATTCAGTGACGAAGCCTATTGTGATTATATTGAAGAGCCCAATTATCCCTCAATGGTACAATTGGTGAAACAAGGCAAAAATGTGATTGTGTCCAAAACTTTGTCCAAGGTTTATGGTTTAGCAGGCATCAGGTTGGGATACTTGGTGGCAAAGCCTGAATTGGCAGCAAAATTATCGGAACGGGTAGTGGCCAATACCAATATCATGGCAATCGAGGCTGGAAAAGCAGCCTTAAAAGATGTGGAATTTTACAATTTTAGCCTTCAAAAAAACAAAGAAGCCAGAAATTTAATCACAAATACACTTGATCAATTGAAACTTGAGCATTTACCATCCCAAGCGAATTTTGTGTTTTTCCATGCAAATAGGGATGTGAAAATACTTGCCAATCAAATGCTTGAAAAAAACATCATTATCGGCAGACCCTTTCCGCCTTTTCAGGATTGGTGCAGGGTAAGTACTGGCACGATAGAAGAAGTACAATTTTTCAACAAAGCACTTTTAGAAATAATGGGCTAGTCCCCTACGACCTTGATAGATTTTAATTTAACTATTGAAAATGATAATGTCCTCTTGCGCCCGCTGGTACAGGAAGATCTTGTTGAACTGCTACCTTTGACAGGCGCACCCAATATGTGGATGTTTTATACCCATGATCTTTCCACCATCACGGGGATAACCGAATGGGCCCAGCCGGCTTTTCGAAAGGAAAGACTACAATTTGTGATCATCGATAAGAACACGGATTTATTGATAGGATCTTCAGCCTTTGGCAATATTTCTTCGAGGGATTCAAGACTGGAAATCGGATGGACATGGCTGGGACAGCAGTTTCAGGGTATCGGAATCAATCACCAAATCAAGCAACTCATGTTGAGCCATTGTTTTGAAGTGTTGGACTTGGAAAGAGTGGAATTCAAAACCGATGTTTTGAATAGACAGGCAAGAAAAGCCCTGCGGAATATCGGAGCCATTGAAGAAGGGGTGCTGAGAAGCCATACGCTGATGACCAAAAACAGAAGGAGAGATACGCTTTATTTCAGTATTTTGAAAAATGAATGGCCACAATTGAAAAGAGAAAATGATTGGTAATCAGGAATATCCGATTTTACGGAAAGTGGATTAAAAAAGCCACCAAATCACGATGCACATACGCATGGGATTTGGTGGTTTTTAGTTAACTCAATCTCTATGAATCTTAAACAACGGGTAGCTTCCAGCCATTTTGGTAATTGGCTTTGATCAGTTCATTGGCTTGAGGATCTGTGAAAAGACCTTTATCGGCATCCCAATATATCTTTTTACCCAATTTATAAGCAATGTTTCCCATTTGCGCATTGATGGCAGCGATACTTCCGGTTTCAATACCACAGGTAAGCAATGAAGCATCATTCTGGGTGATTGCATTTACGAAACCAACGGTATGCAACTCTAGGGCATTCCCATTTGGTCCTCTATGCGGTACCTCCTCAACTTTCGGTGATCTTTGGCCATCTTTTGTCTCGGTTTCAGGAATCACTTTCCATCCTCCCCTATTGACCACCAAAGTCCCATTGTTTCCAATGAATGCAATTCCTTCAGTCGTACCATAATTTCCTCCATCTATACCCGTAGCATGTTCCCAGAGCAAGTTGAATCCTTCAAATTCGTAGACTGTTTGGAGGGTATCTGGTGTTTCGGATGCATCATCTGGATATGCGAGTTTTCCTCCTGAGGCCATGACGGATTTTGGAGCGGTCACTCCCATGGCATAAAGAGCGATATCAATTTCATGGACGCCCCAATCCGTCATCAGCCCACCAGCATAATCCCAAAACCACCTGAAGTTGAAATGAAAACGATTTGGATTGAAAGGTCTTTTTGGTGCAGGTCCCAGCCACATGTCATAATCCACACCTGCTGGTACAGGCCCATCTGGCAAGACAGGTACAGGTTTCATCCATCCTTGATAGGCCCAGCATTTGACCAGTCTGATTTGTCCCAGTTTTCCGGATTTAACATAATCAATGGCTTCGGCATATTGAGAACCACTTCGCTGCCATTGGCCCACTTGGACCATCTTTCCGTAGCGTTGTTGGGCCTTGACCATCAGATTGCATTCTTCAATGGTATTGGCAATGGGCTTTTCCACGTAAACGTGTTTCCCAGCAGACAAACTATCGATCATGTTTAGACAATGCCAATGGTCAGGTGTACCGATGATAATGACGTCTATATCTTTGTCTTCAAGCATTTTCCTGTAATCTGAATATAGTTTTGGCTTTTTGCCTCTCAGCTTGAAAACATCCTCTGCCCTTTGGTTCAAGACGCTCTGATCAATATCCGCAAGCGCCACACAATTTACTTGGGGTATTTTAAGATGGGCGCTCATATCAGACCAACCCATTCCTTTGCAGCCAATCAATCCAAAATTAAGTTGATCGGAAGGCGATATTTTCCTTGCCATTGTGTGCAATTCTTCCGCCGAAACGAAGGTGGGAATACTTAGCCCAGCTGTCGCCAGCAGGCTATTTTGAATAAATCTTCTTCTTGAGTTCATGGTAAAATGATTTGGTTAATGGGTTTGGTTTTTTATTGATTCCACTGGAAATTCAAAATCCCAATATAACCCCTATTTCAGGCAAAATAAATAGAAAAGGAAAATATGAGGGGAATTGAATTCAAATCAAACAGCATGAGTCAATTTGACTCCTGTCCTTGATTTCGGATGGGAGGGATCAAAACTGTATCTTTTGTCTTTACTTAATTCAATTCTAAATTTCAGAAAAACAAAATTTTAATGAAGTGATCGATTTTAAATTTGGTTAAGTTTGTATATATGAAAAAGGATATGAAACCAAAAGAAATAGTAACGCTTAGACGTTCATTATTGCACGATACAGAAAAACTACTGAACCAGCAGATCGAAATGGAGGGACAGTCTTCAGCTTATTATCTTTCAATGGCATCTTGGTGCCACATGATGGGTTATGCAAATGCTGCACAATACCTCTACACCCATGCCGATGAAGAAAGGATGCATATGTTGAAAATCTTTCATTATATCAATGAGGCTGGAGGGCATTCCATTCAACCCGAAATCACAGGGATCCGACAACACTTCAATTCCCTAAGAGAGATTTTTGAGTTGATCTTAGAGCATGAAATCAAGGTGACCAAGTCCATCAACGCCATTGTGGACCATTCTTTTGGTGTGAAGGATTTTGCTACTTTTAGTTTCATGCAATGGTATGTGACCGAACAAAGAGAGGAAGAAACTTTGGCAAGAAGAGCGCTGGAGTTATTTGAAATCATTGGGGAAGAAGGTATTGGCCTTTGGACAATCGATATGGAATTGGGAAAACTTCATGATTCCACCAAGGCTTGATTTTTCAGAAATTTCTTTGAGAATTGAATCTTTTAAAACAGAAAACCGATGGTCCACTCATCGGTTTTCTGTTTTACATACCTCTTGGCAAACGTTCTCCGTTTTTGGGTGGGTATTCAAAAATCTATTTTCTTGATTTTTCAGAAACACCATTCCGAAATTCACGTAAAATCAGCATCTTTCGGGCTAAATCAAATCCATGAAATGAAGATCATTAAAAATATTCTATTGCTTGCCATTCTCTTGATTGTTTTGACATCCTGTAAAGACGATGATCCAAGACCTGATTATTATTACAGATTCAAGGTCAATGGTGTACAAAAAGAATTTAGGGCAAATAAGGATTCTGGTATTGTTTTCCTTGATGCACCCAATAGCATCAACAAAATCATATTTTTCACGATGGTGACCGGGGCTGATCCAGAAAAAAATGCGATCGTAATTTCTCTAAGAAGCACAGAGGAAGCGGAATCCGGTATTGAATACAAAATGCAGGAACCACTCACTGTTAACAATACAATAGTACCCAGAATCAGTATTGTTTATTTTGATGAAAATGGCAAGACCTTTGGGGCCACTTTACTCCAAAGTTTAAATCCCGGAGCACGTGATGACGCTAGATTGAAATTTACTCAAATAACCACCGAAGGCAGTTATGGCGAATTTCAGGCCATTGCTTTCGATATGTCTGCAACGGGTGATTTGGGTTCTCGACAGGAGTTGTTGATTACCGATGGGGAATTTTTCATGCCCAATTTCGTGTCGCTGCTCTAAAAATTCAGCAATATTGAACCAAAATAAACGAGGCGGAATCTGATGGTTCCGCCTCGTTTATTTTACAATACGAATATCCATAATATTTACAGTAACTACCAAATTTCAGAAGTTCCCTGCCAGAAATCCTAATGGAACCCGAAATATGCATTAGATGGCGCTACAACTAAAAGAAAATCAGACTTTTTGGAGAACAATGTATATTCCAAAATGGTGGAGTCAAAAACAGTAAACAACCAACTGATCATTAGGTGATTTCAGAACGGAATAGAATTGGTAATGCATAAAACGGGTTGAAGGATTCTTCCCGAAAGCCATAATGTCTATCAGGGGTATCCCACTCTTTTCATTGAAATATATTTTCCTGGCGCAATATCAGATCACTATATTTAATTGAGATTAAGTCCTTCCTACATGGATCAAAGCGTCCCCTGCATTCACAACCGGATTGTTGTTTAGCCCAACCACAAATCCATTCGTGGTGCTTTTGACCGGTACTTTAACTTGTCCGTATGGATCTGATATTTTTGCCAAAATCTGTCCTTTCCTAACGGCATCCCCCAATTGAATAGAGGAATTAAAAATACCTGATACTTTGGCTCTTATCCAAGAACTTTCCTTGATCACGGTACTTTCTTTTTGAGAGGATTCTCCTTCCATCATTCCAAGATGAACCAAAAGCCTTTTTGTACCCGCAACAGCTTCTTCTACCGCATAGTCATCGAGTCTCATGGATTCTCCACCCTCGTAAACCAAGATATGCTTTCTTCTTTTGTAAGCTTCCTTTCGGAAGGACCTATCGATATGGGGTGCATTCAAGATAAATTGAGATCCAAAAGCATGTGCGAGCTCCATTCCTTTTTTATCCTTGAAATCCACCCTGATTTGCGGGTAATTGGAAAGCATCCTTCCCCCTGTATGAATATCGACGCCATAGTCTATCAAGGGAATGATTTCATTGCTGAGAATAAATGCAATTTGGGATGCCAATGAACCTTTTCTGCTACCCGGAAAAGTTCTATTCAAATCCCTACCATCCGGAAAAGTCCTCGAACTGCTCAAAAATCCATAAATATTGACCAACGGAATAAAAATGAGGGTTCCTTTCAGTGGTGTGAATTGATCTTCTTCCAACATTCGTCTCACTGCTACGATGCCATTGATCTCATCCCCGTGGACTCCGCCAGAAAGAAGAACCACAGGCCCTTCTTCTTTTGCTCTTTTGATAAAAATAGGCAAATCGATCAACGTGTGGGAAGGAAGACGGGCAATCGCAATCGCTATATTCAAAGACTGCCCAGGCCTAATCCTGATGCCATTAATGACCATTTCTACCATAACTTTCCTTATCGCAATTTTACTCAATTGCTATCCTGTTTTCTTATTGTTTAAAATCTTGCTTACTTCGCATTCCATTTCTACGACATGAAGATACAAGAAAACATTTCTTTAAAAGCATTCAATACCTTTGGAATAGACAAAAAAGCCTATTTTTTCGGAATTGCAAAATCCATTGATGATTTGAAAGAAGGTATTCAAAAAGCCAAAGAAAAGGGAATTCCTTTGGTAATTTTGGGAGGGGGAAGCAATATTCTTCTGACAAAAGACCTCAATGCACTGGTTTTGAAAATTGAAATCAAAGGGATTAAATTAATTAAAGAAAGTGAAACTGAAGTCATCGTAGAAGTAGGAGCTGGAGAAGACTGGCATTCTTTGGTCCTTCATTGTATTGCAAAAGGCTGGGGTGGAGTAGAAAATCTATCCCTCATTCCAGGTACAGTGGGTGCCTCCCCTATGCAAAACATCGGCGCTTATGGGGTGGAAATAAAGGATGTTTTTCAGGAATTGAAAGCAATCCACCGAGAAAGTCTGGAAAAAAAAATCTTTCAATGGCAAGATTGTAAGTTTGGGTACAGAGAAAGTGTATTTAAAAACGACTTGAAAGGTCAATTTATCATCACACACGTTGTTTTTAAATTCCAAAAAAAACCAATCTTTCATGTCGAGTACGGCGCAATTGGTAAGACACTTTCAGAAATGGGCATAACGGATCTAAGCTTGGAAGCCATCAGCAATGCAGTGATGCATATCCGAAAAAGTAAACTCCCTGACCCTAAAATAATCGGGAATGCCGGTAGTTTTTTTAAAAATCCAACCATTTCCAAGGTTCAGTTTGAAATAATAAAAAGTAAACACCCCGAAATCCCAGGTTTCCCAACGGAATCGGGTGTCAAAATCCCAGCAGCCTGGTTGATTGAACAAGCAGGTTGGAAAGGAAAAACTTTTGGAAACATTGGCGTCCACAAATTACAACCCTTGGTGTTGGTCAATTATGGTGATGGTGATGGCAAGCAGATAAAGGAATTAAGCCAAAAAATTCAGGATTCCATTCTGGAGAAATTCAACATACTGCTTCAGCCTGAAGTCAATTTTCTTTAAATCAAATTGTCCTCAAATTGGATTTTATTTCCGTATTTGGCCACTTCCACGCCGAATTTGGTCAGGAAATCCAAACCTTCATCCGAAGGCAAACCTTTATATTCTGCATAGGAATACATATAAATCACTTTTACGATCCCAAGGGAGAAAATAATCCGCGCACAAGCCAAACAAGGGGCCAAAGTGACATAAAGGGTAGATCCCTCTACCCCAGTGTTGTTTTTCACTGCGTATAGAATCGCATTTTGTTCTGCATGAAGTGCTAAACTACAACTCCCCTTGCTGTCTCTAGCACAGCCTTTTTCCGCAAATTCTTCATCACAGTTGTGCGTTCCGGAAGGCGGTCCGTTGTATCCAATGGAAATAATCCTGGTTTCTTTTGTCAACACGGCGCCGACATGTTTTTTGATGCAGTGGGATCGTTTGGCAAGGTTAACCGCCAACTCCATGAAAATATCGTCAAAATTAGGTTTGCTCATTGATGCTTATCTTCCTTAGGATTGAAATTTATGTCTAGCCTTTTAACTTTCCGAAAACTCCCTATTCGGAAATTCCATTATTGGAAAAGGAAGGCGGCCTCTTCAGGCCACAAAAGTAATGAAACTCGATATTTAAATGGGATAATTCTAAAAAATTGTATTGGCAGCAGCTTTTTATTCTCTTTTAATTTGTGAAATTTGATCTTTTATTAAATGAACTTTAATTTTGCCAACAATGAACAAAGAGAACTTTTCCGAAGATCAACTTATTGTCAGGGATTTTTTGGCCAGGCAAAGAACAACATTGGCCAATGAGCGAACTTTGCTTTCATATATCCGAACGGCCTTATACTTCCTGGTGAGTGGGACAGCATTGATGGAAGTCAACGTATTGAGTCATATCAGGGAATTGGGATACCTGGGATTTGGGCTAAGCATTTTACTGGTCGTCTTGGGATTTTTCAATTATTTCAAAATAAGAAGATTGCTCCGAAAAGGATTTTACCAAAACATGTAATCCGAAACAATCCTTCGCCCCAAACTTCACAAATTAGCATTGCTTCTCATTGCCATACTCGAAAAATGTTTCCTTTATGGGTTTTGAATAATCGTTTGGAAAGCATTGCAGAACTACAAATTTAAATATCCTATACACATTGAATTATTTACAAGAAGAGGGCTATATCCTTATTGGCTTTGCGATACTTATTTTTGGGCTTTTGGCCGTTGATTTATATGTTTTCAACAAAGAAGCCCACAAAGTTTCGACGAAAGAAGCCCTTATTTGGTCAGTGATTTGGATTGGTCTAGGCGTTCTTTTTGGGGTGTATATTTATATAGATTTTGGGGTTGAAAAGGCTTCTCAGTATTATTCCGCTTTTTTGATTGAAAAAGCCCTGAGCGTTGACAATCTATTTGTCTTCATCCTCGTTTTTAAATATTTTAAAGTCCCTGATAAATTCCAACACAAGGTTCTTTTTTATGGGATTTTAGGCGCGATCATAATGCGCGCGATCTTTATCTTTTCCGGTGTCACCTTGATCGAAAAGACTTACCTGCCTGAATTTTTCTGGATGGAAAGGGCATTCAACATCAATGTCGTCATGACGCTTTTTGGCTTGTTTCTACTGTATGCAGGAATCAAGGCTTGGTCAAGCCACGATTCGGATGGAGATGAAGGGAAAGATTTTTCCAAATCGCTTGGCACACGTTTGATTCATAAATTATTCAGGGTGGATGCCAACTACCACGGCGGGGATTTTTTCACGATAATCAATGGCAAGAAATATGCAACCCAGCTTTTGGTTGTGGTCGCGGTGATAGAGTTTACGGATTTATTGTTTGCTGTTGATTCCATTCCCGCTATTTTTGCCATCTCAAACGACCCAATAATTCTCTACACTTCCAATATATTTGCTATTTTGGGACTCAGGGCACTCTATTTTCTTCTGGCCAATAGTTTTGATATGTTTTATTATCTTCAGCATGGCCTGTCCTTTATCCTGGTTTTCATCGGGATAAAGATGATTGTTTCTTCGACATGGCATATTCCCTCAACCTTTTCACTTCTGATCGTCTTTGGCATTTTAGCGATAAGTATTTTAAGTTCTCTAAAAAGATTTAAGTCAATTGACTCCACAAAATGAAATTTGGCAAGTATCTTGTATCTTGATTTTTAAACCCCACACATATGAAAGCATTAGGAATTATATTGATAGTAGTAGGAATCGCCATGTTCTTCTTTTCCGGATTCAGTTTCAATACCCAAAAGAACATAATAGATGCGGGTCCCATTCAAGTCAACAAGACTGAAAAAAATGTTGTCAATTGGCCAACCTATGCCGGAGGAATCAGCGTGGTTGCTGGTTTGATTATTTTGGTAATGGACAGGAAGAAGTAATTTCCGATGTAAAAGGTCAAACCAATTTTGATTTTTTCGGAAGCATTTAAAATTCGTTCTTATTTAAAAGTAAAGCGTTGAAATTAGCTGCAGTTGACATTGGATCCAATGCGATAAGATTACAGATTACCAATGTGACCCTTTACGAAGGAATGGTCAATTTCAAAAAATTGGAATATCTCCGTTTTCCGCTAAGATTGGGAAAGGATGTTTTTCACGATCAGAAAATCAGTGAAAAAAACCGTCGAAAATTTTTAAAGCTGATGAAGGCTTTCAAACTTTTGATTGATCTCTATGAGGTAGATGATTTTATGGTTGTGGCAACTTCAGCCATGCGGGAATCCTTAAATGGAAAGGAAATCGTGGAAGAAGTCAGGCAGGATGTTGGATTGAAAATCCATGTGATCGATGGAAATCGGGAAGCGGAATTGATCAATTTGGCCCTGTGGAACTTCATCGATGACAAGTCCTATTTGCACATTGATGTAGGAGGCGGAAGCACCGAGTTGAATATCTACTTGAAAAAGGTGAAGGTGGCCTCCAGAAGCTTCAAAATAGGCTCTGTTAGATCCTTGGACGATGACAAAACTCCAGCGACGGTTTGGAAAAGTATGAACAAATTCATTACCGATCACATCTCGAAAAAAGACCTCATTACCTGTATCGGAACTGGTGGCAACATCAACAAAATCTTTGAAATGTCGAAGCCCAGCAAGACTAAGAGATACCTTGATATTGCCAAGATAAAGGAAATTCAACTGTATTTGGAATCTTTTTCCTATGAGGATCGGGTGAACAAATTGAATCTGAATCCTGACAGGGCCGATGTTATCATTCCCGCTTCAAGGATATACCTTGCAGCAATGATTGCGGCGGAATCCAAGAAAATGATCGTGCCGGACGTTGGTCTCAAAGATGGATTGATGAATGTATTGTACGAAAGGAATAAATCAAAAAAGCCCTGAATCCAGGGCTTTTTTTGATTTTAAACGAGCTTAACTTTCATCACATCCTCAATATGAAGATTGAAAAATTCTTTGTGAATGTTGAATTCTTCTGCTCCTTCTTCTGGTATTTTCGGAACATAGGTACCATCCTCTTGCATCCTATAAGTGTTCACATTGTCTTTTAAGTTGAAAGCAAGGATATTCATCAGTTGCTTTTCCAAAAGTGGATCTTCTACTCTAAACAAAGATTCCAATCGCTTGTCAAAGCTCCTGACCATTAGATCCGCACTTCCAGCGTATGTCCTGGTCTGACCGTTATTGTGAAAATGATAAATTCTTGAATGTTCAAGAAAATCACCCACGATGGAAAGCACTTCAATGTTTTCACTCAAACCCGCACGACCCGGTCTCAAGCAGCAAATCCCTCTGATGATCAACTTGATGGTCACATTGGACTGTGATGCCCGGTACAATGCAAAAATCACCTCAGAATCTTCCAATGAATTCACCTTGATGAAAATACCGCTGGGTAAACCATTTCGTGCATTTTCGGCTTCCTGCTCGATGAATTCTATCAATTGGTTTCTCATGTCCCGGGGGGCAGTAAGTAGATTTTGATAGGTTGTCGGCATGCTGTGACCGGTGATGACATTGAAAAACTCCGAAACGTCGTTGGCCAAAACCTCGTTGGTGGTCAATAATCCGATATCTGTGTAAAGCCTTGCTGTGTCTTCATTGTAATTACCCGTTCCCAAATGAACATATCGCGTGACCTTGTTGTCATCTTTTTTGACGATCAACATCAATTTTGTATGGGTTTTCACATTACTGATGCCATAAATCACAAAACAACCTGCCTTTTGGAGTTTTTTGGCCTCCCTTATATTGTTCTCCTCATCAAACCTCGCCTTGACTTCAAACAAGACCGAAACGTGTTTTCCGTTTTCTGCGGCTCTCAACAAAGCTTTGGTAATCCTTGAATCCTTGGCCAACCTGTAAATGGTCATTTTAATCGCCATCACGTTGGGATCCTCAGATGCCTTTTCGATCAATTCCAAAATGGGATCGATATTGTTGTAGGGATGGTGCAGCAATATATCCCTGGTTTTCAAGACCTGGAAGATATCATCCGTTCCTTCGACAGGATAAGAAATCGGCAGGACCGGCGCCGGGATTTGAGGGATTTTATCCTTGAAACGTCTGTTGCCAATCACTTGCCATAAACCAGTGAAATCCAACATACTAGATCTCTCCACCTTGAAAATACTATCATCTTGGATGGTCCAACGCTCCTTGAGCAAATTGATCATCCATTTGCTGTAGCCTTCCTCTATTTCCAAACGAACTACCCGGCCTGTTTTCCTCTCATTCAATTTTCGTTTTACCTCTTCCAAAAAATTGGCATCCATGTCCTCACTTTCTTCCAAAGTAAAATCTCCGTTCCTGGTAATCCTAAAAAGGTTGATGGATTCAATGCCTACGTTCCTGAAAAGAGAAACGATGTTTTCACGAATGACCTCTTCTATAGGAATATAGATGACAACATCTTCCCGCTCAATCTCGAAAAAACGAGGGATATTGGAAGGTATCTGAACAAATGAAAGTTTTCTGTTTTCTTTTTTTTCACCATGTGCCAGTGTCACCACCCCGAACACCAACAATTTGTTCATTAGGATTGGAAAAGTACGGTAACCGTCATAGACCATCGGCGTCAACATTGGGTAGACTGCCTTGATGAAATATGATTTGATATATTCCTGCTCGTCTGGCTCCAAATTTTTGACATTGCTCAAAATAAATCCCGAGTCCGACATGTTGGGAAGCAGGTTTTTGAGGAAATGCTCTTGCTGGTCTTTGTGGAATTTCTGGCATTCGAGTAGTAACCTCAACTTGAAGGGGTCTTCTCTTAATCCAGAATAATCCACACGTTCCTTGTCATAATCGAGATAATTATAGAGCGATCCAACCCTGATCATAAAAAATTCATCCAAATTGGATGCAGTGATGGCTAGGAATTTCAGTTTTTCAAAAATCGTTCGCGTTTCTTTTTTGGATTGATCCAAAACCCTTTCATTGAATTTAAGCCAACTCAGATCCCTACTGATCAGATCGCTGCTGTAAATGATATTCTCGAACTTGTCTTTTGTTGCTACTTTCATGAGATTCTAATAACTAACAAATCTAATAACTTGGGCAATAATATTATACATTCCAAAATTAACAATTCATTAAATGAAAAAAAAAGGGGCGAAATGCCCCCTTTATAATAGTGGTTTAACTTGAAATTAGATGTCTATTTTCGCGTATTTGGCATTTTTCTCAATAAAATCCCTTCTCGGTGGAACTTCATCACCCATCAACATACTGAACAGGTGATCTGCTTCTGCTGCTGATTCTATCTGAACCAATTTAAGGGTTCTTGTATTTGGATCCATGGTAGTACTCCAAAGTTGCTCAGGATTCATTTCTCCAAGACCTTTATATCTTTGGATATTGATGCTGTCTTCTTTTCCTTCTCCAGCCATTTCCCGCATCAAAATCTTCCTTTCTGCCTCAGTCCAGCAGTATCTTTCGTCTTTCCCTTTCTTCAAAAGGTACAATGGTGGTTGAGCGATATATACATATCCTTTTTCAATCAGCGCTCTCATGTACCTGAAAAACAATGTCAAAATCAATGTCCTAATGTGGGATCCATCGATGTCAGCATCCGTCATGATGATGATTTTGTGGTATCTCAAATGGGAAAGATCAAGTTCCTTGTCATCATGGGCAGTACCGAACTTCACACCGAGTGCTGTCAGGATATTCTTTATTTCTTCGTTGTCGTAGATTTTATGCTCATGGGCTTTTTCCACATTCAGGATTTTACCTTTCAAAGGCAAAATTGCCTGGAAATCCCTTTCTCTTCCCTGCTTGGCTGATCCACCAGCAGAATCCCCTTCGACAAGATACAATTCACAAACCGCAGGATCCGAATTGGCACAATCGGCCAACTTTCCAGGAAGTCCTCCTCCTCCGAGTACGTTCTTCCTCTGAACCATCTCTCTCGCTTTCCTCGCCGCATGGCGCGCCTGGGCTGCAAGAATCACTTTTCCGACGATGATCTTCGCTTCTTTTGGATGTTCTTCCAACCAAACCTGAAGGGTTTCCGAAACCGAGCTGTCAACTGCACCGACAACATCGGAGTTTCCCAGCTTTGTCTTGGTCTGCCCCTCAAATTGAGGTTCCTGGACTTTTACGGAAATTACCGCAGTTAATCCTTCCCTAAAGTCATCACCTGAAACCTCTAGTTTCAACTTATCAAGCATACCGGACTTGTCCGCATAACTTTTTAAAGTTCTCGTCAATGCCCTTCTGAAACCGGAAACGTGAGTACCCCCCTCATAGGTATTGATGGTATTCACATAAGAAACCACATTTTCAGAATAGGAAGAATTGTAGCTCATGGCCACCTGAACAGGCACGCCATTTTTTTCAGATTCTATATAAATTGGTTCAGAGATTATTTTTTCTTTGGTTTCATCCAAATATTGAACGAATTCGACCAATCCACCCTCAGAATAAAACTCATCTGATTTTGGTTTGCCATCATCCTCCAAATCCCTCATGTCAGAGAGATATATGCGAATGCCGGCATTAAGAAATGACATTTCTCTCATGCGGTTGGCAATCGTTTCGTATTTAAATTCTGTGTGAGTGAAAATACTGGCGTCAGGCCTGAAAAATATCGTTGTCCCTCTTTTGTCAGTGGTTCCGATTTCTCTCACATCATACTGCGGAATACCAATTGCATATTCCTGCTCATATACTTTTCCATCTCGATGAACTGTTGCTCTCAATGTGGTAGACAGGGCGTTCACACAAGAAACCCCTACCCCGTGAAGTCCACCGGAAACTTTATAGGTATCCTTATCAAATTTTCCTCCGGCATGCAGGACAGTCATTACAACCTCCAAAGCAGATTTCTGCTCTTTTTCGTGCATGTCGATCGGGATACCCCTACCGTTATCCGATACCGTTACAGAATTGTCTTCGTGGATGGTCACATAAATTGTATCACAATGACCCGCTAATGCTTCATCAATTGAGTTATCGACCACCTCCCATATCAGGTGATGCAATCCCCTTGTTCCAATATCCCCGATATACATCGCGGGTCTTTTTCTTACTGCTTCTAATCCTTCTAAAACCTGGATATTAACTGCTGAATAATTCTTCAGATCTACTTCTTTTTTTTCGCTCATAACTGGTTCAAAACGCCTTCTTTTTATCAAAAAAAGAGATTTTTTAATCTTTCAATCAAGCCGTAATAATACGAAAAAAAACTGACAGTACATATTCCAAAACTACCTTTAATTCAACTCTTCAAAGGCAAAAATGAAATGAACACATTCCTGAATACGAATACTGAAACTCCTTGAAATGTGTGTTTTATCTTGGCGATTGCAATTTCCAGAAGTACCAATTTAAAGTCAATTGACTTGTTTTTTAAGTAGTTTATGTACGTTTGTTTAATTTGTTTAACGATAGGTTAAACAAACTATAAGTTTTTCATCTTATGGATGCATATCTTAAACAATACATTTTATTCCAAACCCTTACCAACTTAAATTAATATTTCATGAAAACCCTCCTAGCCGCAGATCTTATAGGTCTTGACAAAATTATCAACAGTGATCCTGTTGCCATCACATTCTTTATTGGATATATGGCAATGTTTGCATCGGCTGTTTTCTTTTTCGCAGAAAGAAGCAGTGTAGATGGAAAATGGAAAACCTCCTTATTGGTTTCAGGTCTGATCACAGGTATTGCCGCAGTCCATTATTACTACATGAGGGATTTTTACCTCCAGACAGGTACCAGCCCAACAGCATTCAGGTATGTTGACTGGACTTTAACGGTTCCTTTGATGTGCGTGGAATTTTATTTACTCACAAAACCATTTGGTGCGAAAGGTAGTACTTTAACGAAATTGATCATCGCTTCCTTGGTCATGTTGATTACAGGTTATATCGGTGAGACTTCTGGTATTGATAACAATGTGATGTGGGGAATATTTTCTACCCTAGGTTATCTGTACATCGTGTATGAAGTATTTGCTGGTGATATTGCTAAACTTTCCAAGTCGTCAAACAGCCCTGCTTTGGCAAGTGCAATGTTCTTGTTGAAGATCTTCATCACCTTGGGATGGTCTATCTATCCACTTGGTTACATGGTATTGCCAGGAAACCTATTGTCTGGCATGTTTGAAGTAAGCAGTATTGACTTGTTCTACAACCTTGCTGATGCGATCAACAAAATAGGTTTTGGTTTGGTGATCTACTCTGTAGCAATTGCTGAAACTGCAAAAAGTAGAAAAGTAGCATAACCCCAATAAAAATACAAAGGCTATCTGCACATGCAGGTGGCCTTTTGTTTTCTAATCCACCCAAGATGACTTACGATTTCATTGTTACTGGACTTGGTTGTGCTGGAATGAGTTTTATGTATTATTTGCTGGACAGTGAATTGAAACATAAAAAAATCCTTCTGATTGACAATTCCAAAAAAATTGAAAATGACAGAACATGGTGTTATTGGGCAGAAAATCCACTGGAAATTCACCCTAAAAATTCCCCTCTTATTTTTTGGGATCTCATCAACATCATCCATAAAAATGAGGTCTGTCAAAAGTCTCTTGGCCCCTTGAAATATTACCACATACAATCCTCTGACTTTTATTTTGAGGTTCTGGAAAAAATAAAGGGTTTCACCAATGTAACCATCGTGCAGGATAAAGTGGTGGAATTTGAGGAAAATGAGAAGGACCAGGTCACTGTTAAAACCTTAAATTCAGGTAATTTTATTGGCAAGAAAATTCTGAATTCAATTCTTCCTTTCTCCGAAAATAAGGGCGAGTTGATGCTAAAACAAGTTTTTTTGGGTTGGAAAATTAAAAGCCCAAAGAATGCTTTTGACCATCGGTCAGCTACCTTAATGGATTTTCCTGCCAGTGATTCCAGTCAAACAGAATTCTTCTATATTCTACCGTTCAGTGAAACCGAGGCGCTCGTAGAATACACAATTTATACACAAAATAGCATTGAGACTTCTGTAATGGAAGCAAAACTTACCCAGTATATTCAGCAGCATTTGGGAATCGATCAATTTGAGACTGTTTTCAAGGAACAGGGAATAATCCCCATGACGACGAATAAACTTTCCAAAGCAAAATTCCAAAACATCATTCCCATTGGAACCCTCGCGGGATGTACAAAGCCTTCCACAGGATTTACTTTCTATGACATCCAAAAGCACTGTAAGGATATCGTACTGCAGTTGGTAAGAAATCAATCGAATTTAAAGTTTGATTGGAAGAGAAAAAACCGATTTACATTCTACGACAATATTCTACTCAACATCGCTGTGAAATGGCCGAAAGAGTTACCTTCTATTTTCAAGGAAATGTTCGAAAAGAACAATGGGGAATCAATCCTCTACTTTTTGAATGAGGAAAGTACTTTTTTGAATGAAGTTAAAATCTTGGGTAGCTTGAAATTCAAAATATTCATCAAATCAGTGCTGCAATATGAAAGACATTGAAAATCTTGGGAAAATATTGGGGTTATTGATTTCAATCCTCTATTTGGTGTTTTTCCAAGGCAACCTTACCTACCAGTGGGTTTGTTTTTTATTGATTTTGGTGACCATTGGAATTCCTCATGGCGCGATTGACCATCTTTTGGAAAGACCAAGATTAGATCCGAAATTCTTGACTTTTTTTATATTGAAGTATTTATTGATCATAGGCTCCTATCTCATTCTTTGGGTTTTTGTCCCCCTGTTCTCCTTGATCGCTTTTATTTTGATGTCAGCGTACCATTTTGGTCAAAGCCATTTTATTCACTCTCCCATAGAAAAACACAAAACCTTCACCTATCTAGCCATAGGCGGATTTTACCTGAGCGTTATCCTTTGGGGTGATTTTGAGGCGACCTCCAGCATTGTGGGAAGTGTCATCTCCTTAGAAAATTTTGAGATTTTTGGAAAGTACCTCATCGGTTCCCTTTTTGTTTTGACCGGAATTTTGATTTGGATAAACAAAAAAAATACTTTTTGGATATGGGTCACCGAAATGTTGGTTATTGGTGGCGTCCTTTTTTCCCTTCCACTGTTGTTGGGATTTATCCTTTATTTTGGTTTTTGGCATGCCCTTCCAAGCATGGCTTTTGAATTCAAAACGCTAAAAATCCGCCTTGGAATCTCAGGATTCAAACCCTTCATTAAAATGCTCCTCCCCTTTAGTACCATCAGCATTTTGGGTATATTTTTGATACTTTGGTTTGTACAAGGCAAAATGGGACAAGAGCAATTGATATTGTTGTTTTTTGTGCTTGTATCCTTGATTTCAGCTCCCCATATTTGGTTTATGAACCGTTTTATTGAACGGTCCCAAAACTAAAATTGACCTGTACTCAACATGACCAAGTTGCATGCTTGCATGACGGCAATATTCTTTTTCCGAGCAAGGTCCATTAATTCCGGATTTTCAGTACCCGGATTGAAAATGATACGCTTTGGATTCAGGGATAAAATATAATCCACCCACTCTTTTTGATTTTCGGGTCCAATGTACAGTGTGATCGTATCCACATCATCAATGACAGGCTTTTCTCTCAAATCCAGTATGGGTTGACCAAACAGAACCCCTTTTTTGATCCCTACGGGCACGAAGGGAAATCCTCTTTCATAAAACATTGATGCTGCCGAATAGGCATATCTGGATGGATTGGTGGATGCTCCTAAAATCACTGTCTTTTTCATGAAATTTTCTTATCTACTTCCAAAAACCCTGTCTCTTTCAAAGCTTTCCATGTGCCTGTGTTTTTTACTTTCGTAAATATCCGCAATGGTAATCAGTATTCCAGTTTCCTCAACAGCCCCGAATTCATTGTTCAGCGCTGTACCGAAGTTCTTCATGGTCGGGGAAAGGTTCATATAGGTATTGATCAATGGTGGAATGTTTTCACCATAAGCCCTGATCTTACTGTTCAGCACCTTATATCCCTCTTTGTAATCCAAGTCCTTAAAAAGCATTTTGTACTCGGAAATATCCGTCACATAATCCAAGGCCAATTTGTCCAAGGGCCTCACCAGTTCCTCTGGATCCGGAAAATAATGATTCATAAAATACAGCAATAAGTCCCTTGCTTCACGGTTGTAATGGGGATACATCGTAACCTTACCAAAAAGATATTTGACATCAGGGTTCAGCATGACAATGGCTCCAAGACCGTCCCAGAGATTGTCCAAGGAAAACAGTCCTTTTCGATTGTCAACATTCGGTTGATATTTTGGCTGAACGAAAGACCTTCCCAATTCAATGGTAAAAGGTATAAACTCTTTGATAAATTTATCTGAAAACCTGAATAAGTGCGCCGTGGAAAGGTTGATTTCCCCATCCACGCTAAATCCAGCGCTTTTGCAATGGATAAGTCTGTATCCGGCTACGATTTCCTCATCTTCTGGATTCCAAGTGATCAACTGCTGATAACAGTTTTCACTAGTATCATTCTCATCGATATCAGTGGGGAGACCGGTTCCGCCGCCCGCACCTCTAAAAGTCAGTTCTCTCAACCTGCCGATTTCAGATACGACATTTGGGGCATTATGGTAATCAACCAAATAAATATGGTTGTTCCCATTATTGGTATATCTCAAGAAACGATCCTTTGTCAATTCACTTTTCAGGAGCCCTCTGTCTACTGCAGGTATTATTTCTTGCATAAATAACTTCTTTTAGACCAATTGGTAAACCATTTGTTTAACTTCATCGGCCCACTGTTTTTCATTTTTCGTTCGGTCAAAATACTGGTAAGAAATTGGTTTTCCTATATGAACTGTGACTTTTTTGCCCTTTTGGGAAAACATTTCATCAGCGAGGTAAAACATCTCCAGATTTGCCTTGATACCCAGTTTTTCACGGATTTGCGCAAAATTGTAAAAGAAGTTCGAGTTACGACCTTCTATATACACAGGGACAATATCTTTTTTATATTTTTTGGATTTTGAAATAAAACTCTTCTTCCATTCCAAATCCATAATGCCATGGGCTTGTTTGCGGGAAACCAATCCTGCCGGAAATACCAAAACTGCGTGTTCTCCGGAATAGGTTTGTTCGATTAATTGGGTGACTTCCCTACTGTTTGCGCCGTGCTTGTTCACAGGAACGAACATGGGTTCAAAGTTTTTGATATTGGTTAGGATATCATTGACCAAAAACCTGATATCTGTCCGGTATTTTCCCAATGCATACATAAAGGCGATTCCGTCCAATCCTCCTAGGGGATGGTTGGATGCAAAAATCACCGGCCGATCCATGGGGATATTCTCTGCACCTTTTAACTCCACCTCGACGCCAAATTCCTTAATCAAGGCATTCACAAAATCAATCCCTTGCAGGTGACCATTGTTTCGCATCACCTGGTTGATATCCTTTTCGTGCGCAATTCTTTTGATGTAGGCCAACACAAAACCAGGCAACCAGCGCTGCAACTTTGGATTTTTGTCTTTTATGACTTTTTCTATATCGATGAATGGCTCCTTGGCTTCCAATTTTAACTTTCGCGAAGAGCCTTCTTGCTTTGCCTTTGGTGATAATCCTCTGATTTACATAGTCATTGGATTCCCAAAAAGATGCAATAGTTCCTCTTTTATTAATATTTTAAAATTTTTGAAGCCTAAAAATACAAATTTTAAATTATATGTAAGCTATTTTTGCCTTAACAGAATATTATTTTTGGAGGATCCATAAATTGCTTTTAACAAAGCTTGGTTTTTCTGGGTTAATTTAAAAAAAAATGAAAATGAAGAGTATAGCGATCACAGGACCCACCTCTGGAATAGGTGCAGAGACAGTTAAAGGACTGGTTTTAAGCTTTGATAAAATCTACTTAATGGCGCGGAGCGAAGCAAAGGCAAAAGCAATGATCGATACTTTTCCTGAAAAGGACAGGTCAAAATTTTCCTTTATCCATTTAGACCTTGCAGATATGGACTCTGTGAAATTAGCCGCACAAACCTTGAGTGGAATGGAGACGGCTCTGGATGTTCTGATCAACAATGCCGGAGGAATTTTCGGGGAAAAAATCGTCACCAAAGATGGTTTTGAACTGACCTTTTCGGCCAATCACCTGGGACATTTTCTCCTTACCGAACTACTTTTGCCCATTTTGCTGAAAAGTGGACATTCAAGGATTATCAATGTGAGTTCAGAAGCCCATCGCACAGCC
Source organism: Rhodonellum sp. (assembly GCF_030656585.1). Lineage (NCBI taxonomy): Bacteria > Pseudomonadati > Bacteroidota > Cytophagia > Cytophagales > Cytophagaceae > Rhodonellum > Rhodonellum sp. The sequence goes on along the minus strand of NZ_JAUSPP010000042.1, from coordinate 114,954 downwards.
AAAGTCAATTTTGAAGATCTGCAATATCAACAAAAATCTTACAATTCATTTATCGCTTACTCCAATGCCAAGTTGTTCAATATTCTTTTCACAAAATCCCTTGTGGAAAAATATGAAGAAAAGGGATTGAAAAGTTTTTCCCTACACCCAGGCGTTGTCAAGACCAATTTTGCCAAGGAGAATGCCGGAATATTTGGTTTTTTCTGGATTTTGGGATCTCCATTTATGATTACGCCAGCACAGGGTGCGCAAACGTCCATCTTTTTGGCGAAAATAAATTCCAAGGAAATTCCCAATGGTGGCTATTTCAAAAAATCCAAGGCAGTGAAACCTTCTACGGCTGGCAATTCCAAAAGAATGAGAGATATTTTGTGGCAAAAAAGTGAGGAGTTGCTGAAACCTTGGCTGAAAATCTGATCTTGAATCCAGGTCAACTACTTTGCGGTTTCAAGAAAGATAAAAATGCGCCGGAGATCTTGAGGTTCCTCCGGCTTCAATTTCTCCAGCTTTATAAATTCCTTTAATTCTTCAAAACGATTCCCCGCAATGGATTTTAATCCAGCATTATTCAGCTTGAGCTCCTCTGATCGAACAGCTTCCATCTTGTAAAATTGAACGTTGTGCCGATAGGTATCGTATTGCGGTCCTGAATAACCATCCCTGACAATTTCATTTTTGACGAGGGTTTTGCTGTGTATGGCGATGATTTTGACCTTGTCCTTTTCATAGATCAGTTCCACTACCCTGGCTTGCCCGCCTACTGTTTCCGTTTTGAAGGTTCTTGGATTATCTTCCAGAGTTTCTATCCAATCCCATTTTTTAACCACCATTGGAGGGTTGTCCTCCCCTCCCATTTGGATGTAAACTTCATTTTTTTCCAACAGGATATTGAAGGGAATCTCTTCATACACTTTTCCTCCCGGCAATGAAATCTTTCCCAATCGGGTGACCTCAAAAAGAAAAGGAGTGCCTTTAACCCCATCGCTTTTTGCATTGAGCCGGAAGGAACCCGGTAAAGAGTATATTTTATTCTGGTTTTGAAGATCCTGAGCCATTGACCAATAAAAACTGCCAAAGACAATGGCAAAACAAAGGAGCATTTTATGGATTTTGGATGGCATTTGGGTTTTTATGGGATTCGAAGAGATAATTTACCCAAAAAATACTGATTTATGAAACCTTCCCCTTCAGGATTTATCGGTCCTAAAATTATATGTTTACTTTTGCATCATGAATGAAACGATTTTGTCATTATCCCCACAGCATTGGGAAGATTATGAATTGATTGACACCGGTGGTTTTGAGAAATTGGAACGCTTTGGTGCATTTATTTTGAGCCGACCTGAGCCACAGGCAATCTGGGACAAAAGCATGAGCGACCAGGAATGGAAAGATTTGGCTTCAGCGCATTTCTCCAAAGAAAAAAACAATCCTGAAAAAGGCCAATGGAATGAGTACAAAAAAATCCCACACAATTGGCAGATCAAGTATCAGAATCCAGATGGATTGAAGATGACGCTTAATCTCGCCATGACCTCTTTCAAACACATCGGGCTGTTTCCCGAACAGGCAGTCAATTGGGATTACATCACGGATACGCTGAAAAAGCTTCCGGTCAAAAACCCAAAAGTCTTGAACCTTTTTGCCTATACGGGAGCATCCAGTGTTGCGGCAAAAGCCGCCGGAGCGGAGGTTTCCCATCTTGACTCGGTTAAGCAGGTAGTCACTTGGTCCAAGCACAACATGGAATCTTCGGGCCAGGATGGCATCAGATGGATCGTGGACGATGCCATGAAATTCATCAAGAGAGAAGTAAGGAGAGGCAATAAATACCATGGAATCATCTTGGATCCACCTGCTTACGGAAGAGGTCCTGAAGGCGAAAAATGGATATTGGAAGAACAAATCAATGAAATGTTGAAACTTTGTGCGGAACTATTGGAGCCGGAACATCATTTTCTTATTCTCAATATGTATTCTTTGAGCTTCAGCTCTCTGATTGCTGCCAATTTGATCAATTCCAGTTTCAAGGAAGTAAACAATGCAGAGCATGGTGAGCTTTATCTAATCGATCGGTTCAAGAAGAAATTACCCTTGGGAATATTCTTTCGATTCAGAAAATTATAAAACTCACCCAAATGTTCTTTAGGAATCAAAAATGAACAACAGACAGATTTTTCTTACCCATCAAGCCCAAACTACCGACTTTCCTTTGATGATTGAAATCGAGCGGGCAGAAGGGGTTTATATGTATGGGCCTGAAGGGAAATCTTACATCGATTTGATCTCCGGCATCGGTGTGAGCAACGTGGGCCACAGACATCCCAAAGTAATAGAGGCCATCCAAAATCAGTTGGACAAGTATCTTCATCTGATGGTGTATGGAGAATATATCCAAAGTCCCCAAACCCAATTGGCCAAGGCAATTGTGGAAACCCTCCCTCCCTCTTTGGACAATGTGTATTTCGTCAATAGTGGTAGTGAGGCTGTTGAAGGCGCTTTGAAATTGGCAAAAAGATACACGAACAGAGCCCAAATTATTTCATGTGTCAATGCCTATCATGGCTCTTCCCAAGGAGCACTTTCAGTGGGTGGAAATGAGATTTTCAAAAGAGCCTACCGTCCTCTTCTTCCTGGGATCACCAATGTTGTATATGGAAGTTTCACCCAGCTTTCGCTAATAACTGAAAATACCGCAGCGGTGATCATGGAAACCATTCAGGGTGAAGCGGGCATCATGGTGGCTTGTAAAGAATATTTTAAGGCACTCCGAAACCGCTGTGATGAAACCGGAACCTTGCTCATTTTGGACGAAATTCAAGCGGGTTTTGGTAGGACTGGAAAATTCTGGGCCTTTGAGCATTTTGGAATCGTACCTGATATCCTCGTTTGTGCAAAAGGAATGGGTGGTGGCATGCCAATAGGTGCTTTTATCGCAAACAAAGAAGTGATGGGCGTTTTCAAAGACAATCCACTTTTGGGACATATCACCACTTTTGGTGGACATCCTGTGAGTGCTGTGGCTTCGTTGGCCACCATTCGGGTGATTCAGGAAGAAAATCTCCTTGAAAAAGTGGAACAAAAAGCAGATTTGATCAAAAAACTTTTGGTACATCCCAAGATCAAGGGTATCCGAAACAAAGGCTTGATGATGGCCGTCCAGTTTGAGTCTTTTGAGGTTCTGAAACCAATCATCGACAAAGCCATTGAATTGGGCGTGATTACCGATTGGTTTTTGTTTTGCGACGATTCCATGCGCATAGCCCCTCCATTGGTTATTTCGGAAGCTGAGATTGAACAAGCCTGCGAAATTATATTGGAAGCAATCAACAGTTGATACAACCCGTTTTACGCATTACCATTTCTAGACCATCCTGTAATTGCTTCATAATCAGTCTTTGTTCATTACTTTTGACTTCCCCATATCGAAACGATCTCTTGCCCTTCAAATAGTCTGATTTTCTCACAGTTTCAATCCCAAATAGGTAGCCGAATGCACAATTCGGGTTTAAGGATTGATTTAGGTATATTTTGGATTATTACTTATTTTTCAAGATTCTTTTAAGAGAAATTCATTCCAAAATAACCCGAAAAAATCATGAAAAAACTGGTATTGGTTTTACTTTTTATGCTTATCCTTGGAACGGTAGGCTATCAAATCGTCAAATTTAATTTTGGCCCCAAATACAATGGAGAAATCAATTTGGAAGGATTGAATGCTGAGACGGAGGTCTTTTTCGATGATTTTGGTGTACCCCACATCTATGCCTCCTCAGCCGAAGATGCCTACCAAACTTTGGGCTATGTCCACGCCCAAGATCGACTTTTCCAGATGGAAATGATGAGACGGGTGGGGACCGGCACTTTGGCCGAACTCCTCGGAGAAGATCTATTGGACGTGGACAAATTCTTCCGGACTTTGGGAATCCCCCAACATGCGCAAATGAGTACTGCCACTTGGCATTCCGAAGGCGATTCCGAATGGAAATCAGCTACTGAAGCTTATATAAAAGGCGTCAATCAATTTATCCTTGAGGGCAAAATACCGATTGAATATACCCTACTGGGAAGTAAACCGAGGGATTTCACCATCAATGACGTCCATGCAGTCGTCGGATATATGTCCTTTACTTTTGCCATGGCTGTCAAGACTGATCCCTTGATCACGAAAATGTCCAGACAACTTGGGCCGGACTATATGAAGGCATTGTCTGTCCACACGCTGCCCGAGCACCATATCATCCCAAACAATTACCCAAAAAGAGATTCCGTTTCACTTCAAATTAAAACCAATAACAGTTTGGTTAGCTTGTTGGAAAAACTTCCCGTCCCCCTTTTTATGGGCAGTAATGCCTGGGTAATCGCACCCAGTAGGACAGCATCCGGTGAGGTGATTTTCTGCAATGACACCCATATTGGCTTTTCCCAACCCTCTGTTTGGTACGAAGCCCATTTGGAATATCCCGGATTCAGTTATTATGGCAATCACTTGGCAGGAGTTCCTTTCGGTTTGGTCGGTCACACACGTACGCACAGCATTGGATTGACCATGTTCGAAAATGATGATCAGGATTTTTTTGAAGAAAAACTCAATCCCAACAATCCCAATGAAACCATTTATGGAACCGGTTTCTCTCCGATCAAATCTCGGATGGATACCATAAAAATAAAGGATAAAGATCCTGTTCTATTTGAAATCCGGGAAACCAACCATGGACCGATCCTGAATGCTGTTGTCCCGGAAATCGCAGGCATGACCGATAATCCAGTCGCTTCCTGGTGGGTTTATGTACTGGAACCCACGCGTGCAATTGAGGCCACTTGGAAGATGGGGCATGCCAAAAACATACAGGAAGTTGAAGATGGTGCACGACTAATCCATGCGCCTGGCATGAATATTATGTACGGTGACAAAACCGGCAATATCGCCTGGTGGGCCAGCGCCAAGCTTCCGATCAGGCCTGCACATGTCAATAGCAAGATTTTCCTCGATGGTACCAATCCACTGGATGAGCATACTGGTTGGATTCCCTTTGAGGAAAACCCCATGAGCATCAACCCCGAATCCGGATTTGTGGCAACGTCCAATAACCAACCCGATACCTTGAGCAATGGCATGTACTATCCTGGATATTATTATCCGGGAGACCGATGGGATAGGATCTCCAAAACCATCATGTCCAGAAATGATTGGACACAAGAAGGCATCAAAACTCTTCAGTTGGAATCCATAAACGAAACCCAACCCAAAAATGCAAAACTCCTTTTGAGTGAAATTTCAAAAACCGATTTTCCAGAGGATGAGGCCATTCTAAATGCTTTGGGAGATTGGTCGGGTGAACATGGCTTGGAGGAAATAGCCCCAACACTTTACTACAAATGGATTTACCATATCCTTTATGAAATGATGGTGGATGAGTTGGGCGAAGAGGATTTTGAAAATTACCTTGGAACGTTCATGGCTGTCAGGAGCACACCCCTACTCCTTCAGTCAGAAAATTCCCCTTGGTGGGACAACAAAAACACGCTTAAAATCGAAAACCGAAAAGAAATCATCAACAAAGCATTGTCAAAATCCCTCACAGAACTCCATGCTCAACATGGTTCCAACTCCCGCAAATGGCAATGGAGAAAATCGATCCTTTCAGAACATCCCCATCCTTTGGGTGCAAAAAAACCATTGGACAGAATTTTCAACGTATCCACCAAACCTATGGCAGCCAATGAGGAATCCGTCAATAAACTTGCCTTTACGCTCAACGGAGAAGGGATTTACAAAGTGAACAGTGGCCCAGCCATGCGCATCATCTTGGATTTTGCCAATGTGGATGCCTCAGAGAGCATTTTACCAACCGGTCAGAGTGGAAACCTATTCAGCCCTTGGTACAAAGACCAAGCAGCCATGTTTGTGGAAGGACACTATAGGCAGCAATTGATGAAAGAAGAAGTCATCAAAGGAACTTATAGGAAGAAATTGGTTTTCAAGTAAAAAGATTGAATCCGGCTCTTCATTGGGTCAGAAAGAAAAAAACAGAATTGGGAGAAGACAGTTAACTATTCGAGGATATTTTGTGAAAATATCTTTCTTTGTTCAACCCCAATTGCAACTTGAATGATTGATTAAAAATTGAAATTATGAAATCCAAAGACGAAAAGGCATACGAAGTACAGAAGAACGAGGAAGAGTGGAAGGAAAAACTCGACGCGGATTCCTACCATGTATTGAGAAAAAAGGGAACTGAGAGACCCTTTACGGGAAAATACAATCTCAATAAAGAAACCGGAATATACGAATGCAAGGCTTGCGGAAATGAAATCTTCCATTCTTCGGCGAAATATGACAGTGGTTGTGGATGGCCGTCCTTCACCGAACCTGTCCGACCTGAAGCCATTGACGTCCATATGGACTATTCGGCATTTATGGTCCGAGAAGAAATCCTTTGTGGCAAATGCGGAGGACATCTTGGCCATCGCTTTCCCGATGGTCCAAAAGCAAAGGGCGGCATCCGTTATTGCATCAATTCTGTAAGTATGGATTTTAAAGAGGGATGATATTGAGTTGCTTGGGACAATCTCACGATTTTCTCCCCTAAAATATCCCCAATGAAAAAAGGAAGGTATGACCAAAGCGAGCTTGCTTTTCTGTCATTGCCTTCCTTTATTTTTGATAATCCTTTTAGGTTATCCCGTCTGTAATTTTGTTACATCAATTCCAGATTTTGATACTGCCGCTACTCGCTTTTCCAGTGATCGTATGGGCTGAATTGTTGTCGATATTCAAACTTTTGCTGGAGGAATTCTCCCCTACTTTGACGGAACCGCTGTTGGCGCTGAGGTCGTAGTTGAATGCACTTAAGTCCGAGTTGGTTTGAATATTGATGCTGCCGGAATTGGCCTTAAGCGTTGTCTTGGCACTCAAACCTGAATTTTCTGCCTTGATGCTTCCTGAACTTGCACTCAATTCTCCCAGCTGGGAAACGTTTATGAATTTGAGGGATCCAGAATTCACTTGGGCGTTGACCAAGCCTTCTATGTTTTCAAATTTCAGGCTGCCCGAAGATGCTTTGGCGCTAATATTCCCTTCCACTTCCAGAAAGCTGGCTGAACCTGAGTTTACCTGAGCATTTACCATCCCTGTCAATCCCTCTCCCTTGATGCTGCCCGAAGAAGCTGTCAAATTGATCTGATCTGCAATTATTCCCAATGACTTGATACTTCCCGAATTGACTTTCAAGTCTATCACGTCGTGAACAACATGCATCACATCGATGGAACCTGAGCCATTGACCAAATTCAATTTGATGTTTTCTGGCCCTGTCAGGCTAATATAGCCGGTAACCTGATTTCCAAAATTCCAGCCACCAACCAAATCCCCTACTACCTCAATCCGGAGTGTGGAGCCTGATTTGCGGTAAGTGATTTCCATACCTGAGCTTTCGGGAGCTTCCAAGAAACCATTGAGGAATACTTCGGTATCCTTTTCATTTCCTTCATAGGAAACCTCCAGGAACTTCCCTTCCAAAACGATCTCCTTGATCCCGGTAAACGTTTCCTCATAGTCCTTGGTGATGGTTTTCTCGGGTGCAAAACAAGAGGCAAAGACAAAACCGCTCCCAAAAAGCAAGGTCATAAGCAAAGTGATTTTACGCATTGTCATTGGTGTTGATGGTTGGGAAGAAATTCGAATTGTTGGACATCATGGACAAAGTCTCATGTGCTACCTTGATGTTGTACTCATAGGCCAAGCTTTTGTAATTGACCAGATCCACAATGGTTCCGATAAAACAAAGTCCAAGGGTGAGAACATAAAGGATTCCGAGCCCAATCTGTCCCAGAATAAAACGATGCAGGCCTGCAAATCCAAAGAATCCCAACAGGCAAAGGATCAACACCATTTGATTGTCTTTTCTTCGGGCACGGTACACCTGTGCAAAAAGATTTGCTTGTTCATCATCCATGTTTTTCAAGATTCCCTGAATGTAACCCAATTCCATTCCTTCCAATTCCGGAAGATGTCTCAATACATTAGCCATAGTTTTTGATAGTTTTTATGTTTCGAATCAATTCAACAATACGATAAGCAATCACGGCAAAAGCGAACATGGCCAAAGGATGCATGGACCAAGAAGCCTGAATATCACCTTTGGTCAGAAGGCTCATGGCCCTTCCCAATCCACATCCAGAGCACCAGGTAAACCCAAGATTGTCCAAGGGACAAAGGGTAAAGTGCTGTTGTCCGTAGGGATCGATCAGAAGGATGCCAATCATGGCTCCTATCCAAAATACCAGTTCCAAAGGAATACGTCTGATTTGTGAGATTATCTTATTCATTTGAACAGTAAAGTACGAAAACAATGCCATACACAAAATAGGCTCTAAAACGAGCATAACGGCTATTTTCGGTTTTATACTGACCGCTGACGAAACAAAAAGTGTACGATTATGGACGTTTTATTGCCGGAATATTTAGGGCTACAGGTGAACCGAATTGGACTTTGTTTTGCTCCAAGAAGATTTTACGGATTTTGGCATAGCTGCTGTTGATTCCGTTTTGTTTCAAAAAATTCAATTTGAGGATCAGTCCAACTGCATTATCTGGTAAAGCTATCGTTTCTTTAATACCCAAAACATCCGCAATTTCTTTCCCCACAAAAAAGGCGACCAATGTTTCCGTAAGCTTGGACATGGAAGGATCCGGAATGACCGATATATAATAATTCAACAAGGACTGTATCAATATTCGTCCAGCCTCTGATGATTTTGCGTGCCGCTTTCTGATCAATTTTTCCAGTTCGAATGCTTCTTTTGAAGTATCCGGTAATACATCGGCCTCAATACCCAGGTAATGCCCAACTATTTTCCAATAATGAAGCACTGATTCATGGATCTCTTTCCCTGGAAATTGATTCATTTTTTCCATGCCTCTCATCACCATAAGACTGAAGGCCAAATTCGTGCCGATCAAATCTTCCTGATTGACTGGGATTCCCCAATCGTCATTCCAGTCTTTCGCATATTTCCGCACGAAAAACCTACTGAAAGCATGGATCAACCTCACTTTGGCGATACTGAGCAAGGCCCGATCGTCGGTCAAAAACGTTCCTGGACGATAGGTATCCAAGAGAAAGAGTGCTGTTTCGGAAAGCCTTTTGCCAGCTTCTTCGGTAATCCTTTTGGATCGGACCAGTACCTGGGCACCATCTGCAAATGCATAACTATATGGCAAGGAGTAAAACCCAAGCATGGCCATGTATAGATTCCCTTCCTTCTCGAAATAATCTTGGGAAATCTTGACCCTCTTGTTGTTGATAAAAGAAGGTCTCTGGTGGAAAAAAGAAAAAAATTGTACAAGCGAATCAGGAAAGGATTCTGGCAGTTCCAATGGTATTTCGGACCAAGAATTGATTTGTGTTGTTAGCCCTGGATTTTCAATAAGATCAGCAATCACCCTATCGGCCAAAGGATCACCTTTTTGCCTTAAGGCTTGAAATTGTTCACCGGTATATAAATTTAATTTTCCCACCTATTTCTAACTTGCATTATGTAATTTAGTTTTTGGCTTTCAAATAATAAACATGATCCTTAAGAAAATCATCCTGTTAATTTACATTTCGATTGTTTCGCATGCGGTAGAATCCCAAACATCTTATGATCTGATTGCTGTCGATATCAAGAAATCCGGGTCCAAGATAGCGATTATCGAAGGCACCGAATTGAAAATCACGGATAGAAAAGAATATGACAACCAACCTGATTTTATCAATGAAAAACAATTGGCATTCTCTGCAGCGGATGAAAATGGAAACCATGACATCATCATTTATAATTTTGAATCGGGAAAATTCACCAACCTGACCAAAACTCCCAACCAAAGCGAATATTCCCCTTCCATTACAGATTGTGGTTTGTTTGTCTCGGCGATCACTGTGGAGCAAGATGGAAAACAACGGCTCTGGCTCTATCCGACCAACTTCGGCGAACCGGAATTGTTGTATGACGATATTTTACCGGTTGGCTATTATGATTGGTATGACAACAAAGCCGCCATGTTTGTCCTAGGCCAACCCAATCAATTTGTCTATCCGTATAGCAAATCAGAGATATTGACTATCAGTCAAAACATTGGTAGATCTATTCAAAAAAGGCCAAAAAGCAGTATTGTGGCCTTCGTGGATAAAAACGACACCAAGGAGATCGCTGGAGAAAAAGCATTTGCAATCAAGGGTTTTGACCTCGAAAAAAGAATCTTCGAAAATTACGGGTATACTTTACCCGGAGCCGAGGACTTTATTTGGTTGGACAAAAATCTGCTGCTTATGGGAAAAGGAAATGCGCTGTTTGTCAGAAAAGCGAACCAAGAGGATTGGGAATCCAGCGGTTTTCTCCAAATCAAGGATTACCAAAATATCAGTCGTATGGCATTTTCCGCAAAACTGAAAAAACTGGTGGTCGTGATGGAAAGGAAATGATAAAACTTAAGGTTTTATCCAATCTTGGTAAACAAGAAATTAAACCCTTTAAATTTTAAAAGATCTGCATTTTCAGAAATGTGGTCTTTTCCCAAAGAAACAATATCTTTGGTCAACTTAGCCCATTGAAAATCATTGAAATTCCATGGTGAATATGGAAATATCATCTTAAATAATCAAAACCCATGAAGAAATCAGTATTCATTGCTTTCATTTTAATCTTTAATTCCACCCTTATGAGCCAGGCACAAATCGTTGATAAAAGAGGGATTGTCGCAAAAAAAGCTACTTTGGAAAAAGTTGCAGATGGTTTTTCCTTCACTGAGGGACCGGCTGTGAACAGGGCCGGGGATGTTTATTTCACGGATCAGCCCAATGATCGTATTATCAAATGGTCTTTTTTCACAGGAGAAACCAGCGTGTTTATGGAGAATGCAGGAAGATCCAATGGAATGTTTTTTGACCGAATGGGAAATCTCATTAGCTGTGCAGATATGGAAAATGAGCTTTGGGAAATCGATGCCAAAGGAAACAAAAAAGTTCTGATTGAGAATTATCAAGGAAAAAAACTGAACGGACCTAATGATCTTTGGGTAGCCCCAAACGGCGGGATTTACATCACTGATCCTTTGTACAAAAGAGATTATTGGACAAGAAACCCGGAAATGCTACAGGATGGAGAACATCTATATTACCTCAGCCCGGACAGAGTACAGTTCTTCAGGGTAGATGAAAAACTTGTCAAACCCAATGGGATCATTGGCACACCAGATGGCAAAAAATTATATGTCGCAGACATTGGGGACAATAAAACCTATGTGTATGACATTGAAGAAGACGGATATCTTCGCAACAGGAAACTGTTTGTGGAAATGGGATCAGACGGAATGACAATTGATCACCGCGGAAATCTCTACCTCACCGGAAAAGGAGTGACTGTTTTCAACCAAAAAGGGGAACAAATCGCCCATATCCCAATAGATGCGAATTGGACTGCAAATGTGACTTTTGGAGGTCCCCAACGCAAAACCCTTTTCATCACCGCAATGGATGCTTTTTATTCTCTTGAAATGAATGTAAGGGGAACACATTGATCCTCTTCAATTAAAACAGAAAGACGCTCGCCAAAATCATTGAATTCTTTTGGGAAATTTTATCCAAACAGAAATCTTGATTTCGGCGAGCGTTTATTTTTTGTGTGGTTAAGGAAATTTCAAATTTGATCAATCACAATTTCCATCCACATCGCAAGCGGTACCCTCTTGATTTTTTGCCACCTGAAGAATCGGGTTTTCCATTACAAAACCCTCCCAAGCCTTTTGAATGTTTTGGTCAAACATTGATTTGGGTTGCGCGCCTGAAATCCCGAATTTTCTATCGAGCACAAAAAAGGGCACTCCCCTCACGCCCAGCTGTCTGGATTCTTCTATATCCCGATCAACTTTGTCCATAAATTCGTTGGATTCAAGAGTGGCCAAAACCCGATCTTTCTCAAGACCAACCTCCAATGCCAATTTCAACAATGCAGATGTATCGTCGATGTTGGCGCCTTCCGTGAAGTAGGCTTTCAGCAAACGTTCCTTCATTAGATCTCCCTTGCCCAAGGTTTTTGACAATTGAAGCAATCTGTGGGCATTCTTTGCATTGGCAACCACTGTTTTGTCCATGTGGTAAGTCAATCCTTCTTCTTTTGCCATTTCTTCAACCTGGGAAATCATCTGTTGGGTTTGTTCCATACTCCAACCCTTGGTTTCGGAAAGGTATTCCACTGTACTCTTGGATGTATCCGTAACCATGTCTGGATTCAGAAGGAAACTCTTCCATTCAATTTGGACACGATCCGAATATTCAAAATCGGCCAAAGCGGATTCTAACCTTCACTTGCCGATATAACAAAATGGACACATGATGTCCGACCAGATTTCTATTTTCATGATTTTAAATTTAACTTACCACAACAATCAATTTTGACCCTTTTGAGTTCTAAAAAAGCCGTGAAATTAAAAGAATGTCCCTCCTGCGCCATGAATGTGGATGAAAAAGCCGTAAAATGTCCCATTTGTGCCTTTGATTTTCCAAAACGAAACCCAATTTATCAATGGGTCGCCATCTTGCTGGCAATTGTATTTATTCTGTCTTTCATTCTGTAATTGAAAATCCAAGCCCATGAATAAAAGGAGTTTTCTGAAAAATCTGGCAGTTACGGGAATCGCTGCATCAACCCCCTTTCGCTCAATTTCCGAAATTTTGGCACCTTACCAGCATTTGGCTCCCGAAGAGTTGGCCAGTGAAGATGTATTCTGGAACCAAATTAGAGAAGGGTATCGGCTAAAGCCGGATTACATCAATCTTGAAAATGGGTATTACTGTTTTTTACCCCAGGATACCTTGGAGCAATATATCCAACACATCCGCGAAATCAATTATCAAGGATCCTATTATATGCGCACGGTTCAATGGGAAAACAGAGCCAAAAATGCATCTCGGTTGGCTGATTTTTTTGGAGCAAGTCCCGAAGAATTGGCCATCACCCGAAATACCACTGAATCTTTGGATCTTATCATCGCAGGTTTTCCATGGCAAAAAGGGGACGAAGCCATCATGGCCGAACAGGATTATGGAAGCATGCTCAACATGTTCACATTGGTTGCCAGACGGCATGGCATCGTCAATAAAATTATTTCTGTCCCAAACCATCCCACTTCGGATGAGGAAATCGTTAAATTGTATGAGGCTGCGATCACGCCAAAAACCAAACTAATAATGGTCAGCCACATGATAAATATCACAGGCCAAATTCTTCCCATTAAAAAAATATGCCAAATGGCACACCGCCACGGTGTAGAAGTAATGGTAGACGGAGCCCATGCAATCGCACATTTCAAATTCAGAATTGACGATTTGGAATGTGATTATTATGGATCCAGTTTGCACAAATGGCTCAGCGTACCCTTGGGAGCAGGATTGCTTTATGTAAACAAAAATAAAATCAATAAAATAGAACCGCTGTTGGCTCCTTTTGAATTAGATCAGGGAACGATTTCAAACCTTAACCAAATTGGTACACATCCAGTCGCTACTGATTTGGCGATTTCAAATGCCTTGGATTTTTATGAAAAAATAGGTGTGGAAAGAAAGGAAGCAAGGTTGCGGTATTTGCAGCGGTATTGGAGCGATGCTGTAAGGAATGTTCCAGGAATACAGATGAATACGCCAGAAGCACCCAAGCGCTCCTGTGCCATTGCGAATGTCGGAATCAAAGGGATGGACCCCTCGGTTATGGCAAAGACATTGATGGAAAAATATAAAATCTTTACTGTAGCCATCGATGGTGCAAATGTTCGTGGCTGTCGCATCACTCCGAATGTGTATACCACTACAAATGAATTGAATGTATTTATTGAAGCACTGAAACAAATGGCGAAAGTTTAATTGTTATTATTTCAAAATTCCATATAATTTATTGAATTTAAAATAATTTACCCTTGACTTCTTTTCCATTTGATCTTTAATGTGTTTTTTTATTGCATTTAATGAAACGATTGCTTGGATTTTATTTCAATACTTGTAACCTTTGTGTATAAATTAAAAAATGACAAAGATTATCGACATATCCATGCTTACAACCGAAGCCAAACCAATGGTTTTGGGAGGATTGGCTATGTTTTATTTTTCTTCCTTGAGGAGTTTTAGGAACAGTTTTAGGGCAAAGTCCCTCTACTAATTTTTAGTTTCCTACGTGGACAACTGCCAACAGCCATTCAAAACTCTTGTTCAATCCCCCAAAGCGCTTAATTTCAATTTGTTAAGTGCTTCCAATTTATTTCCCCAATTTGATAATAATGGATAATATTTCATTTATCATTCAGCCAGCCACCGAGCAGCACAGTAAGTTTGCCGAAACCATCACTGATGAAATGGAGCAATCTGCCAAGGCGCGTGGGACCGGTATCGCTAAAAGATCTCCCGAATACATCAAAATGAAAATGATGGAAGGAAAGGCAGTAATCGCCTTGACCAAGGAGGGAGAATGGGCAGGGTTTTGCTATATAGAGGCTTGGGGTCACGGTAAATTTGTCGCAAACTCGGGGCTGATCGTAGCGCCAAAATTCAGAAAATTTGGACTTGCCCGACTGATCAAAAAAGAAATTTTCAAATTGAGCAGAGCCAAATACCCGGATTCCAAAATCTTCGGACTCACCACCGGTGCTGCAGTCATGAAAATCAATTCCGAATTGGGCTATATACCCGTTTCTTATGGGGACCTCACCGATGATGAGCAATTTTGGAAGGGATGCCAAAGCTGTATCAATTACGAAATCCTGAAAAGCAAAGAAAAACAGAATTGCTTATGTACAGCGATGTTGTATGAACCAAAAGCGATAAAGGACACTCACGAGGATTTGGCTTTGAGAACGGATTTCAAGAAAAATATCAAGCTGTTTGAGCGATGGACGAGACTGAAAAAATTCGTCATGCTCAATCTCAAAAAGACAAAGAACAAAACGTTTGGCTTATTTTAAACTTAAGAACCTAACTGTTAATTAAAACCCATAAAAATGAAAAAAGTAGTATTGGCATATAGCGGAGGATTGGACACCACTTTTTGTGCATTGCATTTATCCAAAGATTTGGGATATGAAGTGCATGCTGTTTTGATCAATACCGGTGGATTTTCCCAAGCCGAACTTGAAGAAACCGAAGAAAGAGCAAATAGCCTTGGAATCGCTTCCTTTACGGTCTTGGAAGTGACAAAAGCGTATTACGAGGAAGTTATCAAATTTTTGGTTTTTGGGAACGTGTTGAAAAATCAGACCTATCCCCTATCCGTGAGTGCCGAGAGGATTCTCCAAGCAAAAACCTTAGCGGAATACGCAAAAAAAATAGGCGCAAAAAGTGTCGCCCATGGCAGTACCGGAGCTGGGAATGACCAGGTTCGATTTGACATGATTTTTCAGACGATCGTTCCGGACATTGAAATCATCACGCCCATCCGTGACCTCAAACTCAGCAGACAGGACGAGATTCTGTACTTACAAAAACATGGGGTATCGATGAATTTCGAAAAAGCCGCCTATTCCATCAACAAAGGAATATGGGGAACATCGGTAGGAGGAAAAGAAACCTTGACTTCAAGTCAAACCCTACCAGAAGAAGCTTGGCCTACTCAGATTAGCAAAGTTGGTTCAGAAGAAATAAGCATCACCTTCGAAAAGGGGGAAATTAAGGCCGTCAACGAAATTGAATATGATAACCCAGTGGACGCCATCCTGAAAATTCAAGAAATTGCTGCCCCTTACGGAATTGGCAGGGATATCCACGTCGGAGATACCATTATAGGAATCAAGGGTAGAGTCGGCTTTGAAGCTGCCGCACCTTTGGTTATCATCAAAAGCCATCAGCTTTTGGAAAAACATACCTTGACCAAATGGCAAACCTTCTGGAAAAACCAATTGTCCGAATTTTATGGCACCCATTTGCATGAAGGTCATTATTTGGATCCCGTGATGCGGAATTTGGAAGCCTTCTTGGCTGACACGCAGGATTTCGTTTCCGGCACGGTAAAAGTAGCTTTGTTTCCGTACCGATTCCAGTTGATAGGCATTGAATCCGAACATGATTTGATGGCTTCCAAATTTGGGAGTTATGGGGAAATAAACAAGGGCTACACGGCAGAAGATGTAAAAGGGTTCACCCGAATCCTCGGGAATCAAACTGCCATCTTCCACCAAGTAAACCACGCTGATGAAGAAAATTAAAACCGCCATTATCGGGGCCGCTGGCTATACTGGAGGAGAATTGATCAGGATTTTGGTCAATCATCCCAACTGTGAATTGGTCTATGTGCACAGCAATAGCCAAAAAGGAAAAAAAGTCAGCCAGGTTCACCCCGATTTGATTGGAGATACCGATTTGGTATTTACCGACGTCGTGAGTGGAGAAGGTATTGAAGCAATATTCCTTGGATTGCCACATGGAGAAACGAAAGGCTTCTTGGAAAAACATGATTTTGATACCGATACCGTAATCATTGATTTGAGCACCGATTTTCGGGACGAAAGCAATGGATTCGTGTATGGCTTGCCTGAAGTGAACAGAGAGAGAATCCAGCATGCCAAAAAAATTGCAAACCCTGGTTGTTTCGCAACCACCATCCAATTGGCACTTGCCCCGGCCGTCGCAAAAGGTTGGGTCAAAGATGCTGTCCATATTTCTGGGATCACAGGAAGCACAGGTGCAGGTAAAAAGCTAAGTGACACTTCCCATTTCAGTTACAGGACAAATAATCTTTCTGTCTATAAATTATTCACACACCAGCATCTTCAGGAGATCAAAAAGACTTTTGCTGAACTCCAACCAGGATTTGATGAAGCTCTCCATTTTGTACCCTATAGAGGGAATTTTTCCAGGGGTATTTGGGTGACCGCTTATTTCCCATTTGAGGGAAGCATCGAAGAGGCTGTCAAATCCTATCAAGAATTCTATAAAAATGCAGCCTTCACCCATGTTTCGGAAGCAGATATCGACCTGAAGCAAGTCGTCAACACCAATAAATGCATCCTACATCTCCAGAAGGAAATGGGTCAGTTGGTCATTTATTCTGCGATAGACAATCTGGTCAAAGGAGCTTCCGGACAAGCCGTTCAGAACTTCAATCTGGCTTTTGGCTTGGAAGAGACTACAGGATTGAAACTCAAAAGTATTGCCTTTTAACTTCATGAAAATGAACATATTTGATGTATATCCTTTGATCAACGTGACGCCGGTAAAGGCTTTGGGATCAAATCTTTGGGATGATCAAGGTATCGAATACCTAGATCTTTACGGTGGTCATGCAGTGATCTCTGTGGGACACAGTCATCCGCATTTCAACGAAAGGCTAAAAACACAACTGGATCAAATCACCTTTTACTCCAATTCGGTTCAGATTCCGATCCAAAAAGAATTGGCGGAAAAACTGGGAGAAATGTCTGGTTATCCTAATTTCCAATTATTCCTTTGCAACTCCGGCGCAGAAGCGAATGAAAATGCTTTGAAATTGGCCTCTTTTGTCACTGGAAAATCAGGTTTCATTTCCTTTTCAGGTGCTTTTCACGGAAGAACTTCAGGAGCAGTAGTCCTTACCGACAATCCCAAAATCATTGCTCCCTTCAATCAAAGGAATGATGTACATATTCTTCCTTGGGGAAATATCCAAGCTGTGGAGGACAAATTGAAAGAAGGAAACATCGCAGGAATCATTATTGAAGGAATCCAGGGTGTTGGCGGGATTCACGTTCCCGACCCTAGATTTCTGAAGGAGATTTCAAATTTGACAAAAAAACACGGATCAAAACTAATCCTTGACGAAGTACAATCGGGCTATGGAAGAACCGGCAGATTCTTTGCCCATCAATGGGTGGAGGGGTTAGTACCCGATCTGATCACCATGGCCAAAGGAATGGGAAATGGATTTCCCATCGGTGGGGTTTTGATTCATCCAGACATCAAAGCCTCCCATGGTTTGTTGGGAACCACTTTTGGAGGAAATCATCTGGCCTGCGCAGCTGGTTTGGCCGTATTGGAAATTCTGGAATCCGAAAACCTCATGAAGCATGCCGAAAAAATGGGCACATTTCTGTTGGAGGAATTGCCAAAGATCCAAGGGGTTAAAGAGGTTCGTGGAAAAGGCTTGATGATTGGGTTGGATTTGGATCGTGAAGCAGGTCCCGTTCGTTCTGAATTGGTTGCGAAATACAAAATATTCACAGGCAGTTCAGCAGGAAAACATACCATTCGTTTGCTTCCTCCTTTAAATATTAAAATAAATCAGCTAACTTCGTTTTTGGATAGTTTAAAGAAAATTTTGATTTAAGCCTTACAAAAGAGGATAAATAAGGCTTAAGACCAGATATGCCTTGCTCATAGAAAAAGAATGTGGAGAGAAAAGTCTCCTTATTCATTTTCACAATGGATTCGATACAACTACGAATAAAATTACAGAGAGATCTTAAGATCCACTTTGGAGAAAAACAACATGATGCATTTTACAAATTTCGAAAATAAGGAAATTGCTGACCAGCTTATTCAAAAGGCTTTGTTCTATAAAGCTGACCCAAGGAAAGATCTTTCCAAAGGTTTGGGAAAAAGAGTGGGTTGTATTTTCCTGAATCCGTCCCTAAGAACAAGGGCCAGCACGCAAATTGCGGCCCAGAATCTGGGAATGGAATCCATCGTACTCAACATGGACAAGGAAGGTTGGGCTTTGGAAATGCAAGACGGTGCGGTAATGAACAAAGGCACAGTAGAACACATCAAAGATGCAGCTGCAGTTTTGGGAACGTACTTTGATGTTTTGGCCATTCGGGCATTCCCCTCCCTTTCAAACAAACAAGAAGATACAGAGGATTTTGTTTTCAATCAGTTTGTGAAGTATTCAGGAAAACCAGTTATCAGTCTAGAGAGTGCCATTCGGCATCCCTTGCAAAGCCTAGCCGACATGATTACCATTCAGGAAAATCAAATTGCCGGAAAAAGCCCAAAAATTGTCCTTACTTGGGCGCCACACATCAAAGCCATTCCTCATGCCGTAGCCAATTCTTTTGCAGAATGGGCAATTGGTTGTGGACATGACTTGACGATTGCACACCCGGAAGGATACGAACTGGATGTTGAATTTACCAAAGGGGCAAAAATAGAATATGACCAGAAAACAGCCCTTGAAGGCGCAGATTTTGTTTATGTCAAAAACTGGTCTGGATTCAACGAGTATGGAAAAATCCTGAGTACGGACGATTCATGGATGTTGACAGAAAAGCATTTTGAATTTGCCAATAACGCTAAAGTCATGCATTGCCTCCCTGTCAGAAGAAACGTGGAACTTTCGGATGAAATCCTGGATGGGCCCAGAAGCTTGATTCAACAGCAAGCTGCCAACAGGATATATGCTGCTCAGGCGGTTTTGAGTAAGATTATTGAATAAAGAAATTCAGCCAAATCCATATCACCCATGAATATCAGCATCATTAAAATCGGAGGAAATGTCATTGATTATCCCGAAAAATTGAATGAATTTCTTTATCTTTTTTCAAGGTTTCCAGGGAATAAGATATTGATCCACGGAGGAGGCATCATGGCTTCCAAATTTGGCGAAAGCTTGGGTGTTATGCCCGAAATGGTAGATGGAAGAAGGATCACCGACAAAGATACCCTGGACGTTGTCACCATGGTGTATGCGGGATTGATCAACAAACAGATTGTGGCCAAACTTCAACATCTCAAGCAAAACGCCTTGGGAATGACTGGTGCCGACGGCAATTTGATAAGGTCCATCAAAAGACCCGTGAAGACCATAGACTATGGATTTGTTGGGGATATCAAGGAGATCAACATTGATTTGTTGGAAACTATGTTATCGGGAAACTTGCTCCCCGTTGTGTGTGCGATCACCCATGATAAAAAGGGCCAATTGCTGAATACCAATGCGGATACCATCGCCTCAGTCATGGCTACGTCTTTGGCCACAAAACACAATGTCAACCTTTATTTTTGTTTTGACAAAGCAGGCGTTTTGATCGATGAAAAAAACGACAATTCCATTATTCCTTTGATCAATGAAGAGATTTATTCCGAACTCAAAAAGGAAAATGTAATCCATTCAGGAATGATCCCCAAACTGGACAATGCTTTTTCGGCTCTCAATAAGGGGGTAAACCATGTTTGGATAGGAAAAGCGGAAAACCTATTGCTCGCTGCCAAAGGAAAACTCTCTGGCACGACGATTGAAAAACATAAATACGATCTTTATTAGAAGCAATTCATTGGAAGTATCGCTTCCAATGAATTGTGTGAAATCCGTACGTTTTCATCCGTTCGGAAAAAAAATACAGGTATCCAAAAAATGAATTCATCAAACAATTTAACATTTTCAAATTTGGGTGAAGAAGCCATAGCCTTACTGAAATCATTGATTGAGACCGTTTCTTTCAGTAAGGAAGAAGAAAAATCCGCAGACTTGATACAGGATTTTTTTGAGCAGAGAGGAATCATTACCAAGCGAGAAAACAACAATGTGATCGTTTTCAATAAGTTTTTTGATCCGTTAAAACCCTCCATCCTACTCAATTCCCACCACGACACCGTGAAGCCAAATGCCGGCTATACAAAAGATCCTTTCAAAGCGATTGTTGAAGATGGTAAATTATTCGGTTTGGGCAGCAATGATGCTAGCGGTTGTCTTGTCAGTTTGATAGCCGCATTTTTAGTTTATTATGACCAAGATTTGCCTTACAACTTGGTGATGGCAGCAACAGCGGAGGAAGAAATTTCAGGACAAAATGGAATCGAATCCATCTTGTCCCAACTGCCTGAATTTGAACTTGCCATCGTAGGGGAACCTACTTTGCTACAAATGGCTGTGGCCGAAAAGGGACTTATGGTGATTGATGCCGAAGTAAAGGGCATGGCGGGCCATGCCGCAAGAAATGAAGGTGACAATGCCATATACAAGGCCTTGGATGATTTGAATTTGATCAGATCCTACAAATTCCAAAAGATTTCCCCGTATTTGGGAGAAACCAAAGTCACTGCCACCATCCTTCAGGCAGGTAGCCAACACAATGTTGTTCCGGATATTTGCCGCTATACATTGGATGTTAGGATTACGGACAGCTACACGCTTGAAGAAATATTGGCTGAATTGAAACAAAATCTAAGCGCCACATTGACACCCAGGTCCATGCGGTTAAAATCCTCTCACATTCCTGAGAATCACCCCATTTTAGCCGTTGGGAAATCCATGAACATGGACCAGTATGGAAGCCCTACCCTTTCCGATCAAGCGCTTATCCCTTACCCATCTGTCAAAATAGGACCAGGTGATTCCGCCCGGTCGCATAGTCCGGACGAATTTATTTTTTTGGAGGAAATCCAAAATGGGATCAAAGTCTATGTGGAATTATTGGATAGGTACATGCATACCGAAAAATCATAAATCAAATCACCATTTAGGGTACAGATTACCTTATTAATATCAAAAAAATGAAACTCTGGCAAAAAGACACCAACAGCAAAAAAGAAGTTGAAGCATTCACCATCGGGCGTGATCCTGAATTTGACATTATTTTGGCACCCTTCGATGTTTTGGGATCGGTTGCCCACGCGGTCATGTTGGAAGAAATCGGCCTGTTGACTTCCGATGAATTGGCCACACTTAAAAAAGGGCTGAAGGAAATTTACCTCGAAATCGAAAAAGGCCAATTCCGAATCGAAGAGGGTGTGGAAGACGTCCATTCACAAGTGGAATTTTTGCTTACCCAGCGCTTCGGAGATGTGGGCAAAAAACTGCACAGTGGCCGATCCAGAAACGATCAGGTTTTGGTGGATCTCAAACTGTATTACAGGGCTGCACTGCGGGAACTGGTAGAAGCTACGGAAGAACTTTTCAGCTTGCTTCAAGACCTTTCGGAAAAACACAATAAGGACTTGATGCCAGGTTACACGCATACACAATTGGCCATGCCTTCCTCCTTCGGGCTTTGGTTTGGCTCCTTTGCGGAAAGCTTGACGGAAGACATGGATCTTTTGCTAGCCGCTTACCAATTGTCAAACAAAAATCCTTTGGGATCTGCGGCGGGATACGGCTCTTCCTTTCCACTGAACCGAAGTTTGACTACCCAATTATTGGGATTTGCTGACCTTCATCACAATGTCATCAATGCCCAGAACAGCCGTGGAAAAACAGAGAAATACATTTCATTTGCCTTGTCTGGTTTGTCCGGTACGCTGAATAAATTGGCAGCAGATATTTGCCTTTTCATGAACCAACATTTTGGATTCATCACTTTTCCCGATGAACTCACCACGGGAAGCAGCATCATGCCACACAAGAAAAACCCCGATGTATTTGAGCTTATCCGGGCCAAGACCAATCAGATTCAGGCACTTCCACAAACCATTGCCTTGCTGCTGACAAATATGACCACCGGTTACCATCGTGATTTACAGTTGCTGAAAGAATCGATCTTCCCTGGGATGGAATCCACTTTGGATTGCATCAAGATGACCATTTTCATGTTGAAGGAAATCAAGGTGAAAGAAAACATCCTGAAGGATCCATTCTACAAGCACGTATTTAGTGTTGAGGAAGTCAATCATTTGGTCCTGCAGGGAGTTCCTTTTCGCGATGCCTATAAAAAGGTGGGATATGCAATTGAGGCAGATGATTTTAAGCCCGATCAGGAAAAATTAAAACATAGCCATGAGGGAAGCATTGGTAATCTTTGCACAAAAGAAATCAAGGCCAAAATGGATCGAAAGCTTGCTGCTTTTGAGTTTGAGAAAATGAATAAGGCCTTAGAGCAATTGATCCTGAATTGACATCAATTGATTTGTTCACAGCATCAGTGAACAAATTAAATTGAGAGATTATCATCCAAGAGAGGTGCCTTGATCCTCGGATTTTGGGTATTGAAAAAGAGGCCTGAAAATTCAGGCCTCTTTTTGATTAGAATGCAATTTGAAGGATTGCGATGATGGGGATAAACAAGGCACCTTTGAGACAGATGCTTTCTTCTGTCACCGCCCAGATGGTTGTTTCCACCATTGCGGGATTACCCAATTCGTTTACAAAGATAATCTTCACTTTGGTGTGGTCTACATTGCCCAAAACCCGAGCATGATTGAGGTCGGTCAATCGGAGCTTTTGTTGTGCTGCTCCCTGTATAACATCCACCTTGGAAAAATGAAAATCAGAAAGTTGCTCTTTGTTGATGATTTTGACGGTTTCCATATTTTTTGATTTAAACTGCGCTAACCAATTCTTTTATTTTCAAGTTGGACTGAAGAAGGGATTGCCAGTTTCTGATCAATGGCAATTCCCCGTTCAAATCCGAGAATTTTTCAGCATCATAAAACTCCAATGTGACCTGCCTCCTTTGAGGATTTCTTGTGTGAAAAGTCAAATCCAGGTTATCAGTGACCTTTCTTTTTTCCTTTTCACCACCAATTTCATGGGTTTTTTCATGAATTTCGATCGATTGAATTTGATCAAGGTCAATTTCTATTACCACGGGAACTTCCTCAAAATGTACATACACCAGCTTTTTAAGCTGGGTATCCAAACCCAACATATAGCGATTCCTCCAGATTTCTTTGTGGGAGAAATGAAGTCCTTTTTCTTTGGCCAGAGCGGCAAGAAATTGATTTTCAGTTTCCTCTATTTTTTTGTTTTTTCTGTGATTCAGGTACAGAGGGGTCATAAATGCCACGGATAAAACCACGGCAAAGCCAATTGTGATATAATCTATTTCGAACATTTTGTTTCAGATTGATAAGCAGGCCGCTAATGGAATGAATGGTGACATTCGCATTTTTCAACCCGCGGATTTATATATTGATTTGGTAATGAGGCATATAGCCTCCTTGCATTCTAAAAAATATACGTATTACCAAAAATAGGCAAAAGGAAAAATAAGGGTAGAAATGGTTAAATTGACTGACACCAGTCTGGACAAAGCAAGTATTTTTGATACTTCTCCGTCGTGTTTCCATTGGATTGTAAAGGAACTGAAATAATAAAACAGAGTGTTTTTTACATCAATTCTTATGGTATTGAAATCATTTTTGTCTGCATCCAACAAATAAGCCAATCCATCTGCAAGATCTAAACTCGAATTTTGAAAAGTTGATTTAATCTCCGAATCTGCCTGCTTGTCAATTTTACTCGATTCAAAAAAAGGCAAACCCGTACTGATAAAAGCCATGATGGCTATCAGTAGTATGGAGATTGCTTTTTTAGGACTTTTATTCACAATACAAATCTAAATAGAATACCAGTTCGATTTACAAATTTAACCATCAATATTTTTCCCTTTTCAATGATTTTTTTTGAAATCTATAAAGCCAAAATAAACTTCCATTTGGATCTCAACGTGACCAAATGGATTCGGGTTTTTGGGGAGGCAGTTTAGCGATTTTCATATCTGTCCGGAAACAGATATTTTAATTTATCTGCTCATAGGCAGATAATACAATATATCTGGTTATAGGCGGATATTTTTGCATATCTGCTAAAAAACAGATATTTTTGATCAAACATGTTTATTTATGGTCAGCATCATTACAGGTGATATCATCAATTCCAGAAAAATCGAGCCAACCCTTTGGATGGTTCCTCTTAAGGAGATTTTAAATGGACAAGGAAACGAACCCAAAGCCTGGGAGATTTTCAGGGGAGATCATTTCCAATTGGAAGTAAAGCCACCCGAGGAAAGTCTTTTGACTGCCATCAAGATCAAAGCAAATATCAGATCCATCAAAGGAGTCGATGTCCGGATGGCCATTGGAATAGGCGAGAAAACGCATGACGCCCCAAAAATCAGTGAATCCAATGGTAGTGCCTTCATCCACTCTGGAGAATCCTTTGAAAAACTCAAGGACCAAACCCTGTCGCTCAAAACACCATGGTCAGAGATCGATGAGGAAATGAATCTTGCCATCAGCTTGGCATTGATGACCATGGATGGTTGGACCCCTGCAGGTGCCGAAATCGTAAAAATGAGGTTAGAGCATCCAAAAGCCAATCAAAATGAGTTGGCGGAAATCTTGAATATTAGCCAAGGGAGAGTAAGCGAGCGGCTAAAAAGAGCGGGTTGGGAGCAAATCCAAAAATTGGAGACACGTTTCAGACAATTAATCAACAATCAAATTAAGCTTAAATGATACTGTTTTTTAAATTTTTACTGGCGCATTT
This sequence comes from Rhodonellum sp., assembly GCF_030656585.1. NCBI lineage: Bacteria > Pseudomonadati > Bacteroidota > Cytophagia > Cytophagales > Cytophagaceae > Rhodonellum > Rhodonellum sp. Next base: position 89,754 of record NZ_JAUSPP010000042.1, on the reverse strand, counting down.
ACTTGGGGATTTTGTATTTCAACCTTATTCTTGGGTTAAAGACAAAGAGAAAAAAGGCTACAAATCCCGAAAGCTATATTTTCATTTGGGGGTTCACGCTTTATTACTTGCCACGGTCTTGTTTTTTGACATTTCTTTTTGGTTGGGATTTTTATTGATCTTGATCAGTCATTATGGAATTGACTTGATCAAAATCTATTGGACCAACGAGAAAAATGAACGTTTGCTGTTTTTTTTGGACCAAATGCTCCATTTGGTTTCATTGGCTTTGATCAGCCAAATGTATGAACCCATGAAGATCGACTGGCAATTTCTAGGCTCGGCAGAACTGGGCTATTTTTTATTGGCATTGGTGATGGTGACCTTTGTCGGGGCCATTTTGATCAAGGTAATCATCTCTCCCTGGAGTCCGAAAACAGAAGAGAAGGATGGGGATTCCTTGGCAAAGGCGGGAAGATACATCGGGATGTTGGAACGTTTGTTCATCTTTGGATTTGTTCTGCTGGACTTTTTGGGTGGAATAGGATTTTTGCTTGCTGCAAAATCAATTTTCAGATTTGGGGACCTGAGGTTGGCAAGGGATAGAAAATTGACAGAATATATATTGATAGGAACTTTGCTGAGCTTTGGGCTCGCGATTCTGATTGGTTTCCTGTTTAAAAAATTGGTACTGGGGCAAGTTTGAAATTGGAGAGATTCTAATATCCCAGTTTGATTTCAAGGGCAAGTGACTCATCAACTTTAATGAGTCCACCCATTTTTTTTGGAGCTTCCAATTCAAGTTGGTCAAAGCTCAAAATTAAATCAGCCTTGAGTTCTCTGTTTTTGTTTTGGAGCGCGAGTGCTTTGAATTCCAATTTTTTTCCTGCTAAGTCAACCGACAAGTCGCAGGTATAATGCATTCCTCTGGATTTTAAGTTACTGACCCTTATTCTTGCATAGGGATAATGCTCTGCTTTGATGGTTTTTCTGAAATCTTTGTTCAAAATAAAATTGCCACAGGAAAACTCTTTCACCAAAATATCAAAAATCAAATCTCCATTTTTTTGGACACCATTAATAACAAGCGTGTCCCCTATACTTTTATCGCAATAATCACAAGTGAAGCCACCCAGTGAAGTATTTCCTGTCACAGAGATTGTTTTCTCGTTGACGATCAAATCCTTTTCTTTGGGACCCAAATGGATCATAAGAACGATAAAAGCAAGTAGGACACGCATGTTTTTATGATTTAGAAACCGATTACACCTTCAATCATCAAGCCATTGAATTTACCACCATTTCTGATGTCAGATGCGGCAAAGTCGTTGTAATTTTGGCTTACATATTCAATTTTAGCAAGGATGTTTTTGGTTACAAACCATCCCCCACCAATCTGAACCCTATCAATGCTTACGTCTATAGCTGGACCAGTTTGAGTAGGAGCCAAAGGTCCACTGACTTTGTTATATCTGGCCGCCAAGTAGAATTTTTCCTGTAACCCAAATCTGTAAACTCCATCAAGACCTACCTGATTCCAAGTTCTCTCATCTGCTTCATTTGCAGCTTTCCCCTTGGATCTTTCCAGATTACCAAAGAACTCAAATCCATGTATTTTAACGAATGGATTGAGGACCATGGCCGTAATATTATCCGTTTGTCCAGGATTGATTCTTCCTGAAGTGAAAGCGGAAGCAGCTGCAATATTTTCCATAACTGTGTAATATCTTGAACCTGCTCTGTCACCGCCATAAAGCGTATTTCTTGAGGAACCTTCTGTAGTATACACAGAGCCGGTCAATCTAACACGGACATTTTCGTTCAGATTCCTATCGAAACCCAATTTACCAATAAAACTTGGTTTTCTTCTGGAAGGATTCGTGACACCTCCTTGGATTTCACCGCCTGTGACAGAACCCATTGCCAAGAAGCCATTGCTTTGGAAATAAAGCTCACCACCTACTTCGGTTGTAAAAGCATCCATGATGTAATTTCCTATGAAAGGATTGTACATGGCATTTCCATTGTCGGATCTTCTATAGTGTGCATCACCGTAATTGATCTCCATGTGTCCGACTCTTAAAGTCACTTTTTCAAATATTTTATCCATAATTGGACTATTTAGGAAGGCGACTTTGTCCACTTGAATATATCCACCTTTTACCCAAGACTCGGAGTGGTGTCTGGAAGAAAGATAAGTAACAAGGTTCAATCGAATACCATCTGCCAAAGCGACGTCAATGTTCAGGTTGGCTGTGGCAAGGTTAGTCCCAGCTCCGATTTCAATCAATTGATTCGCATTAGCACCATTTACCAATCTTTCGGTTGCGGTATTGCTGTGGCTGAGGTTTTGCCACTGTTGAGTGAAATGCCCTCCAATTCTGACTTTCATCCCTTCGAACCCGACGGAATCTATTTTCCCGGTTTCGAAAACATTCAAGCCTCTTTGATCATAGGATCTCCAATATTGCATATCGCGTTGGAGACCTTGGGCCATTAGGGACATAGATATGCCTCCCAAGGCAACCATAGTTAAGATGTACTTTTTCATAATGTTAATTTATTTTGTAGGTTGGAATGTTACATTGAAATGGATACTTACTTCATTTCCGGTTTTGACTGTACCAAACAGGGCTGTTGGAGGATCAATATTGAAATCAGTAAGTTTAAAGGGATGTGAGCCTTTGAAATTGATTTTATCTCCGGTTTTGGAAAAGGTAACAGGTAAACTCACTGTTTTTGTCACGCCAGATATCGTGAAATCACCAACAGCTTCGTATCCGTTGCCTTTTTGGACAAAGCTTTTTAACGCAAATTTGACCTGCTTGTGATCCTTGGTTTTCAAAGCAGCATAGGCATTTTTATCCATCGCGCTCTTTCCGCTTTTTATACTTTCTGCGGGCATCTCAATGGTCGCCATTTTAACATCTGACAGTTTTCCGCCTTCAAGAACAAACTCGGCTTTTCCCGAAGCGGTATTCGAGACCATATCCCAATCATGAAGACTCGACGTCCCTGATATTTTCAGTTCTGCTCCAGGAGCCATGGTATAATTTACTTGAGCGAAAGCTGGGAGACTAAGCGCTATCAATCCGATCAGGATTATTTGTAACCTGCAAAATTTTAGAATATTCATAACAATCTGTGATTTGATTATGAATCAAAGGTAGATCGCTAATAATGGGGAAAACATGAGGAAAATCATACAATCGCATGATAGTATTCACTCTTGGGATTGTTGAAAAAAAACCAATCCCCATAAAAAAATGAATCTCTGCATGTTACGTGCAGAGATTCTGATAATCAAATAAATGGCTCTTTTTTCAAGAAAAGATTCTTTCAAGGATTCTATGCGTAATCAGGTAAGTGGGTCTAACGCCATCCATCCCCAAAGCACCTGATGCAAGTGTACCCCCTGTTTCCAAAGGATTGTCTGATGCATAATAAGCATAAAACACCTTGACATTTTTACGGATACTGTGGCGAATTTTACTTGCTGCCTGAATGGCTTTTTGGTAATGGGCACCTTCCATTTCCAATCCTATGGCTTTCCAAGAAGAATCCATGAAGTAGGCCAAAACATCCTTGTTTTGAAGCGAGGTTCCCAAGACCGTGATCATTGGACCTTCATACACTCCCAATCCAAATCCTTCAAAGTCTTCTTTTTTAAATTCATTCTTGAAGGGATAATTGTCCGCAGTTCCTTCAAAAACATGGCTTGTTGGAATCATCAAATCACCTTTGGTTCCTTTGAGGATTCCTGCTTTGCCCATAATAGAAGCAGTGACAATATCCAAAGGGGTGGAAATGGATCCTTTTTCATAAGGCTTGAGCAGCTCATCAAAACATTCATAGGCTTGCTCTCCAAAGGCATAATCCATCACCAATATGACTGGCTTCTTTTTATCTTCTTTAGGGAGCATTATGCCCGGCAAAATCGAATCCTTTGACATCTTGGCCGTGTCAAAAATCTGCACCCCGATGTTCGTTCCCGAAAGATCAGGCAGATCTATAAACCCATTTTTTGAAGCATAGTTATGGATGTCCTTCGCCTTGTTGCTTTTTGAACCCACACTGATATCCAAAGCGATTTGTTCTATTTCCTCAAATGAATTCAAACCAAAAGCTTGGAATCCATAAATGGTATTGAGTACACTATGGAGATTCGCAGAGATCACATGGATCGGCCTTTCCAAAAGCCCTTCTTCATCCAAAACTGCCTTTATCCTATTGGCCCAAAGTTCACCGTAAACGTGATGTCCTACCCTTTCTCTTAAAGTGGCAGAAAATGATATTTCCCTGTCTTTTTCCTCATAAAACTCATCCATTGCCAATTTTCCAAGGTGATAGACGATGGAGAAAAGGCTATTTGAATTGGATGACGCTTTGAATTTATCGACCGACTGTTGTGTCTCATCAAATGTCCTTCCGGTAATGTGGCTCAGATAAGAACAGGCTGCTTGTTGGTCAAATTCTTCACCCAAGGATTCCTTTTTAACTATTTTTGCCAGCATTTCCCAATTCAAGTTGATTTTCCCTTTGTGGTCAGTGCTGTTCAACCTTATTTTCTCAGCTTCCATGTAGAGGAAAGTAAGGTGGGTAAGAATATCATAGATATCAGATTTGCCACGGGTCATTTCCACAAACATTTGGTCTTGGTCCACACGGTAACAATTTCTTTTTCTTCTGTTGGGTACCAAAGTCGGGAAATTGGCACTTTCATACCCTTCCCTACTGATCAATTGGACATATCTGCATTCCTCTATCCCTCTTGGAAGTCTTTCCATTACATAAAGCAAACCCTCCAGTTCAATTTTTTCAGTGTCTGTCACCAAGCCATATATTTCCGGACTCAATACCAAGAGTGAACTCACCAAGGACTCACCAGAAACTCCCATGGGTTTATATGAACCTCTCATAAAGAGGTGACGCATGGTAATATAAAGCCTCTCAATGGCCGCGCGTGATTCCTGTGCTCTTGTTCTTTTCATTTTTATACTATTTTTCTAATGGATAAATTCAACAAATTTACTATTTTTTTCTTAATCTCAATCTAATTTTTTAGTACAATTGGTTTTTTATTTCTTTTTCCATTATATATTTTTCTGATTCCAAAGGTGGCTTACCCTCTCGACAAAAAACACCCATTTAAAATCAATATCAAAAGCAGGCTCTTAATTTGATTTTTTTTTAATCTCAATCGGTGAAAAAAAAACCATGGTGCTATCCACGTGCATAAAGCGTCTTCAAAATATGCAAATGGTGCTCGGCATGTCCTGGGATAATATTGAACAAAGCGCGAACGCTTACGCCGAATCCATTGGCGTTTCCAATGTTGAGCATTGCGTCATTCGGAATGGTTTTCATCAACGCAACCAGAGCATGCCTCGATTTCTCGAAATCATCCAAGAGCTCTACCAAAGGAACGGCATTGAATTTTGCCCGAACCACATATTCATCTTGGTCAAAACCTGGCATCAATGCTTTTTCACCCCTTGCAAAACACAATGCCCTAAAGGTCATGATCCTATCAGTGTCTGTAACGTGTCCCAAAACCTCCTTTTGAGACCATTTACCGGATGCGTAAGCAAGCTTGGAATTCTCCTCTCCGACTTTTTCGAAATGTTCTTTTATTGCATTGATTTGTCCAAGCAAAATTTTCGGTAGGTCTTGGCCAATGACCAAAGAAATATATCCGGCATAAAAAGGTGCATATTCACCTTCTTTGGGTCTCATAAGATCGTTCATGTAATTATTATTTGGAAGTAAACTATAGATAGGTAAATTTAATTGTTTAACATTCATCCTATTGCAAAATGAAAAAAATATTAATCCTGATCGCTTATTTCACCGTCCATTTGACCATCGGCCAAACACAAATCATCCATAGGAATGCTGAAATCCAACAGATGGTCTCGGAAATTTCCGCCGAAAGCCTTGAGGGATATGTCAGAGCCCTGGCTGCTTTTCGGACCAGGCATACCTTGAGCAAAAATGATCCTAAGGAAGGAATTCTTGCTTCCCAAAACTATGTTTTGGATCATTTTAAATCCTTTGAGGCGGCTTCAGGTGGAAGGTTGACTTCTGAATTAGACATCTTTACCATTCCTGCTGATGGAAGAAGGATTCCTTCGGACAGCCAATTGGGAAATGTAATGGCCACATTAAAAGGTACAGATCCGAACGATGATCGGATTTTTATTATTTCTGCTCATATCGACAGTCGAGCATTGGACATCATGAATACTGAAATAGATGCTCCGGGCGCCAATGATGACGGCTCAGGAGTCGCTGCCATCATAGAATTGACGAAAATCATGTCCAAAAAAGCATTCCAGGCTACAATTGTATTTGTTGTAGTCAGTGGAGAAGAACAAGGACTTAAGGGTGCCGAATACCTCGCCAAAAAAGCAAAAAGTGAGAATTGGAACTTGGTTGCCATGCTCAACAATGACATGATCGGCAACAGCAATTCCTCCCAAACCAATATCAATGACAATACCCGTGTCAGGATTTTTTCTGAAGGTGTGCCAGCTGTGGAAACAGAGCAAATGACCGCCATTCGCCGGTATACCAATGCCGAAAACGACAGCAAATCCAGGCAATTGGCCCGTTTTATCAAAGAAACCGGTGAGCGCTATGTAGACCAATTGGAAGTGAAATTGGTGTATAGAAATGACCGATTCCTCCGTGGTGGCGACCATACACCCTTCGCCAAAGAAGGGTTTACTGCCATCCGGGTATGCGAGATGAACGAAAATTATTACCACCAACATGAAAATGTGCGTGTGGAAGACGGTATCCAATACGGGGATCTCCCGGAATTTGTGGATTTTGAATACATGCGAAAAATCACGGGAATCAACCTGGCTTCCTTGGCTGTATTGGCCGCTGCACCATCGGAGCCTCAAAGCGTGGGAATAGATGTCCGTAAGCTAAGCAATACCTCGACACTCAGATGGGATGCTCCCAAAACCGGTAAGGCAAAGGGCTATTATGTCCTGATGCGTGAAACGGATTCTTCCATGTGGGAAAAGAAGTTTTATACGGAGGAGAATACGCTGACCATCCCCTATTCAAAGGATAATTTTTTCTTTGGCGTTCAGGCCGTTGGTCAAAATGGGCATGAAAGCATGGCAGTCTTTCCCCAGCCGATTACCCGATAATCACGCGATTTTCTATCCGATACATCCACATCCAACTTATGATATAAATTAAAATAAAGGGCAATACGTACAAAATTTGTGCGTATTGCCCTTTATTGTTTTTAAAACTACCTTGTTAAACCCGAATTCCAAGACATTGAGAAAGCAAAGTAAAGCAGCTAACTTGAGGTAAGGTAGATGGAATATTCATCAGGCTTCCTGAAGTAGTTGAAACCATGCGAAAATCATATTACTTTGAGAACAAGGCATGTTACAGATAGGGTTAAGTCAAAAATCTCATGCAAAGATTGATTATTTTTTGATTTCAGACTGAAATAGAATTCGCAATGTAACATTAGGGACAGTATTCACAGGATCCGTAAGAATCGAGATTAAGTGTTTTGGATGATCGTGAAATATTAATGGCTGTAAGAAGTCCGAATATTAATTTTCCAAAAATCAATCAAATCCAATTTACAAATCAGGTTTTTCCCCAAAATGAATCGCTAAAACAATTATTTAACTTCCTCCAACTTTTTACCGAAAATTCCCTGAATGACCATGGCAAAAAACATCACCAACAAACATCCAATGGCATTGTACCAAAGAAACCCGATGTTGATGTCTATTTCAAATACAGTCTCCCCATTTTTCCAATGAATCAATAGAATAACGGCCTCTGCCATTAAAGCAGCCAGAAAGACAGCATTTCCCCTGATCCATTTCATGTAAAATCCCACCAGGAAAATCCCCAAAATGGTACCGTAAAAAAGAGATCCCAAAAGATTTACAGCTTGGATCAAATTTTCAAATAAGGTCGCATAAGTGGCAAAGAGAATGGCAAAGACTCCCCAAATGGCCGTAAACCACTTCGAAGAGTGCATATAGTGGACTTTACTCGCTTTGGTATTCACTGACCTCTTGTAGAGATCTATCGTTGTCGTGGATCCCAAAGCGTTCAATTCGGAGGCGGTAGAAGACATGGCCGCACTGAAAATCACCGCAAACAACAAGCCTATGATTCCTTGGGGCAGATAGTCCATCACAAATCTCATGAATACATAATCCGTGTCACGGGTTTCTGCATTCGCATTGTTTTTCACAATCAACCCTTTCACTTCTTCTCGAATGGATTCTTGTTTGGCATCCTGTTCCTGGATTTTTCCTTTGGCCACAGCAATGCCGTTTTCGTCATCTTTTTCTACTGCGGCCAAAAGTGCGGTGATCTCCACAGATTTTTGTGCAAAGGCAGTAGAAAATTTTTCCTGAAGCAAACCATATTCTTCCTTGTAGGCACTGTTTTCCAATTGCTCGGTCTGCACTTTATTGAAGACCACGGGAGGTTGGAAAAACTGATAGAATACAAATACCATCACGCCAATAAAAAGAATGACAAATTGCATCGGTACTTTCAAAAGCCCATTCATAATCAAGCCCTTCCTGCTTTGTGCCAATGATTTGCCATTAAGGTAGCGCTGTACTTGTGATTGATCCGTTCCAAAATAAGAAAGAAACAAAAAGACCGCAGCGGTCATTCCTGACCAAAAATTATAACGATCTGCAAAGTCAAATTCAAAGTTGACAATATTCAATTTCTCCATTTTACCGGCAACATGGAGGGCTTCCGTAAACTTTACCGGCAACATATAAATCACCAAGATTCCAGCCAGAATCATCCCCCCCATCATTACGCCCATCTGTTGTTTTTGGGTAATTGACACTGCTTTGGTTCCTCCGGACACGGTGTAAATGATGACCAAAATCCCAATGAAAATACAGGTCCAATTAAGGTTCCAACCCAAAAGTGTCGAAAGAATAATTGCCGGGGCGTAAATGGTAATCCCGGCTGCCAATCCCCTTTGGACCAAAAAAAGCAGTGCTGCCAAGGTCCGCGTTTTCATGTCAAAGCGATTTTCCAAATACTCATATGCCGTAAAAACCTTGAGTTTGTAGAAAATTGGAATGAAAGTGACGGAAAGAATAATCATGGCCACGGGTAAACCAAAATAAAACTGGATAAACCGCATTCCATCTTCATAGGCTTGGCCAGGCGTACTCAAAAAGGTAATGGCCGAAGCTTGCGTAGCCATTATGGACAAGCCAATCGTCCACCAATTCATATCGCTGTCTCCCCTTAGATAGCTGTCCATGTCCTTTGGACCATAGGTTTTATAAACCCCATAGGCCACTATCAAAAACAAGGTACCAAACAGGACAACCCAATCCAGAATACTCATGAGAAATGATTAGAGAGCCAGTAGAACAAGAGAATCAGGATACCCAATACGGCTATCAGTGCAAAATACCATCTATTCCAGTTGATTTTATCTTCCACTTCCCTGTTCGATTAGGTTTACAAATATCTTTACTGCTCCAGGCACCCCTGCCGGCAATTGTCTAAACCAAGAAATTCCCGAATACGTATAGGTTCCTTTTCCATATTGGGTAAAAAGCAAACTTCCTTGGGATGGATCTTCACCCGGATCCTGTAGGGTAAGTGGTGAACTATAATTCTTATCCCAATCTGTCAAAAAATAGAGCCCTCTTTCCTGTACCCAACCTTTAAAATCAGACATTTTGATTTGGTTTGGAGAACTGAATATTGGATGAGTAAAATCTGCTTTTACGGGAGAATCTTCCACGGCGACTCGATCTCGAGAGATGGAAAATGGATAGGGTCCCAGGTTTTTGGTCAACAATGGTGAGTTTGTATTGTATTGAACAATCAAATTCCCACCCTGTTTCACATACTCCATCAAAAGTGAATGATTGTCCGCAAGGGCTTGATTGACATTAAATGCCCTGATCCCAACGATTATCGTTGCAAATTCAGATAACTTACCCTGATTGAAATCACCATTTTCTATTAAGGAAACCTGGTAACCAAGGTTTTTCAAAACCCCCGGGACATCATCCCCAGCACCATTGATATAACCAATTTTCTGACCGGAAATTTTTAAATCCATTTTAACCAAGCCTACTGTAGATGTCGTGAAATAGGTCAAGTTTGGGATGTGCTTATAAAGAATTCGTTTCATGTTTTGATTAAAGGTCCTGCCATCTTCCGTGATGTAAGAAATCAAAACAGTTTTCTTTTCCATGTCAGATTTTTCAAAAACCAGATCATAGACTATCCTTTTCCTTAAATCATCTTTTTGTTCCCCAACAATTTTATAATCCCCTGCATTCAAACCTTTTAAACTTAGGTTTCCGGCTAAAATTTGGTTTCTGAATGAAACTTCTACTTTAAGGCTATGGTCAGCTCCCGGCACCAAAAAAACATCATTTTTATCCAAGCTCACATTTACCTCTGGTACAAGGGTGAATGGTTGTTTAATTTCCCCGTCTACTTGGTCATTGTATTTGTACATCAATGGCAGTTCAAGCAATATTTTTTGGCCTGAAATGGAGAGAGACAAATTCCCTTTTATACTGTAACCATTGATGGCAGGGCCGATTTTATGCTGCTCTCTAATATCAAAAAGGCTATTGTCCAATGGGTTTTCAAGCCAAAAGGGTTGCGAAACAGGATAATCTTTCGGAATGCTGATTTCCACGTTTTTGGTGATGGTTTGATTACTTTTTGCCTCTTGATTCAATTCCATATTCATCAAGGGACTTTCAAAAGCCAAAACCTGAATTGGAATTCTACTCGGATTATTGAAAACCAAATCACCGGTAATTTTTTCTCCTGGATAGGCGATTTCCTTCCGGACTGTAAATTCGGATTGGACACCCAAATTTCCTAAAATGATTTTGTCGATAAGCTCCTTTTTTTCTTGGAACCAAACCGCATCGGATTTTTCCTCTGCCATCATTTTTTTGATTTCAATCAGCCTTGGTAGGTTGTTTTCCGTGTTGGTAAAATCAAAATTGTCCATGGCTTTTTGAATCTCCGATTCAATTTGCTTTCCATTCCCTATTTGCTCCCATCTGTTTGGGATATTCTCAAAAGGATTTTTTTCAAATGCTTCTCCCTTGATCAATTCCACAAAATCATTTCCGGAGCCAATCTGGGCAGTAGAGCCAAACCCTTGAGACTTGTGCATGGTTCTGCTATCCGCCGCAATCTTGGAGTAAGTTGCGCCCAAAAGCGGGTTATATTCCCCTACCGAAAATTGGTAATAGACTTTCCCTTCTTCTGGCTCATATTGGCCACCCCAATTGTAGGCATTCCAAAAAATCCGCTTTGCTTGCCAAATCCCAGTATTTTTAAGTTGCTCGGGAAAAGCTTTTTTATCAGCTGCTTTTGAAAAAGCCTCCGTTGAAAGTATCGCAGAAGTGGTATGTTGACCGTGAGTGGTTCCAGGAATGGAATTGAATCGGTTGATGATGATATCAGGTTGGAAGCTTCGAATGATCCAAACCACATCGGAAAGGAGTTTTTCCTTGTCCCAATTATTGAGAGTTTCATCTGGGTCCTTGCTGTACCCAAAATCCAAAGCCCTTGAGAAAAATTGTCTTCCCCCATCTGTTTCTCTAGCCTTAAGCAATTCATGTGTCCTGATAAGGCCAAGTTCTATCCCCAATTCTTTCCCAATGAGATTTTGACCTCCATCCCCTCTTGTTAAGGATAAATAGGCGACTTCTGCGTGTTCTCCATTTGCCAGATAGGAAATCAATCTTGTGTTTTCATCATCTGGATGAGCCGCTACAAAGAGAATCCTCTTGGTTTCCTTTAACTTAAGAAGCTCGTGGTATAGCTTTGAAGAAGGCTGGTTTTGGGCAAAGTTGGGATGAACGATTAAACTGAAAAGGCAAATCAATATCCAATTGGATCTTGTCATATTTTTTTGGGCTTTAATCCGAAAATTTAGCTGAACCTTTCATTAAATAAAAACAGTTTTTTATCAAAGGCCCCAGCAGTATGTTAAAATTACTTAATTCCTGATTTTTGAAGTTAAAAAACCAAAAGTAGTTTACCGAAAGTCCTTTGGAATCCTTTGGGTTTTTCCAAATCAGATAAATCTTAAGAAATAAACTGAAATAGGAAGAAGCGGACGGGAGTCCCTAGTTCCACTTCTAAACCTACACCGATCAAAATTTTGAAAAATCCATTTGAATTTTTGTGAAAAAAATGTTTAAAAATCGTTTTGATCCAAAGCCCAACCGATTTGTTGAAACTTTCTTGCTTTCAAATCCACCCAATTGTTTTTCAACAAGACATAAAAAGGAAAAAGGCAACCAGATGGCTGCCTTTTTCCTTTTTATTTAGAAAATGAATTTAGTGCTAAGGAAATTCGATTGTTGACCGTTGATGATTTCATTGAGCAGATACTTGTTTTGGTCAGTGAGTTTGGCTGCTACCAATGACCGAATGCTAAAGGAACGAAGTGCATCCGATACGGACAAAGTCCCCTCTGCGCTGTCTTTTCTTCCTGTGAAAGGGAAAACATCCGGGCCTCTTTGACACTGTGAGTTGACATTCACCCTGCTGACCTCATTGACCAAGGGATCTATCAATCTCCCCAATTCTTCCGGATCGTTACTGAAAAGACTTACTTGTTGTCCATGTGGAGAATCGATCAAATATTGGATAGGTTCTTCAATGTCTTTAAAGGACAAGACCGGGATCACGGGTCCAAATTGCTCTTCCCTGTATAGCTTCATTTTTTCATTGACTGGAAAAACAACAGCTGGAAAGAAAAACGATTCATTGATTTGACCTGCATTTTCATTGATGATCCTCGCACCGTGAAAGACTGCATCATCCAAACATTCCCTAAGGTACGCAGGCTTATCCGGCTCAGGAAGTGGGGTGATATTGACACCAGGCTCCCAAGGCATACCCAACTTCAATTTGCCTACTGCATCGGAAAGTTTTTCAAGGAACTTTTCAGTCAAACTTTCATGGACAAAGACAATTTTGATTGCAGTGCACCTTTGACCGTTGAATGACAAAGCTCCAGCGATAGTCTCCTTTACAGCAAGGTCCAAATCGGCATTTGCCGTAATGATGGCTGCATTTTTTGCATCCAATCCCAGAATCGCCCTTAGACGGTTGATCTTTGGATGGAGTTTTTTGAGTTTATCGGCAACTTTGCTTGATCCGATCAGCGTCAACACATTGATTCTACCGGATTGCATCAGTGGCGGAATGATATCCGCGCCCCTGCCGTATATGGTATTGACAACACCTTTGGGAAAGCAGGTTGAAAATGCCTCCAACAAAGGGTAATGCAACAAAGAACCGTGTTTCGGCGGTTTGAAAAGTATGGTATTCCCCATGATCAATGCAGGAATCAAGGTGGTGAAGGTCTCATTCAAGGGGTAATTGAAAGGCCCCATACAAAGCACCACGCCGAGTGGCGATCGTCTGATTTGGGCTGCAATACCATCTACGATTTGGAATCCAGAGGATTGACGATCAAGATCCTTCAAGGCATCAACCGTGGCACTGATATATTCGACTGTTCTGTCAAATTCCTTAACGGATTCGGTGTAGGCTTTTCCAATTTCCCACATAATGAGCTTGGTCACCAGATCTTTTTTGGCTAACATTTCGTGTACAAATTTCTCCACACACTTGATTCTGTCAGCGACACTCATGGTTGGCCATTCGCCTCTTCCATTGTCATAGGCAATTTCTGCTGCATTGAGTGCATCAAAGGCTTCCTTTTCGGTGCATACCGGATAGGATCCTATATACACTCTTTTTGGTCCATCCTCAGTCTCAATGCAAACCGGAGAATAGACATCATGTGATTTTCCATTCCAAGGAAGCATTTGCCCGTCACAGAGAAATTCTTTCTGATGGATTTCCTCTTTTAACTTAAAGTTTTCTGGAATTTCTGCCTCCCGAGGAAATTTCATGGAAGCTAATGTTTCTACTTTCATTTAAATTGGCGTTAATAGGTTTTCAAAGTATTTTATTTTACTTATTAAACGCCAAAATTATGATTAATTCTTACAAAAGCCATTTATTAAATGGATTCATGTTCCAAAATAAAGAAATAAAAAATGGGATTTCCTTAAAAGCAAAAAGCTACCCTTTTGGGGTAGCTTTTTTATCAAATCGACAAAACTTCAATTTTTATCTTTCTCTTTCCATCCAGTTTTCACCAAGAAGAGCGGTTAGTTTTTGGTTGTAATTTTCAGCGTCAGCTGTATTTTTCAATCTTGAATGAATCTGAAAAAGAATTTCCATTATGTCTGTGTTTTCAGGTTTCAATTCAGATGCCTTGGTGAAGTAAGGGATTGCTTCTTTGTACAAACCATCTGCTTCTTTTGCCATGGATTCAGATTTTTTCTCCCACTCATCATCAGAGAGGTTGTTTACATCGGCAAGGATTGCTCTTGCTCTATCCAAATATATGGCTCCTGTGTAATAATTTCCTTCATAAAATTCAGGATCAGCTTCCACAGATTTTCTATATTGAACCAAAGCTCCATCTATATCACCTGATTGCTCTTTTAAATAACCATATCTTAAAAGAATACCAGCATTATTCGGATCACTTTTCAGCGCTTCTTCAATCGAAGCCATTGCTTCATCCATCTTGTTCAATTGTAGCAACAATTGAATTTCGAATTCCGCCAAGGTTTTATCATCAGCATAATCTTTTCTTGCCTTATTGACAATTTCGTAAGCTGCTTCAGGATCCTGATCAACACCACTTGCAATTTGAATCAAGAAATAATAAGTGTTTAGCTTATCATAACCATCAATTTCCAATAACCTATTGAAATACATTTTCGCTTCCTCTGTCTTACCCAAGTCATTGGCCAAGAAACCAGCATTAAAGTTTAATGTGGTATCTTTTGGATCGATGTCTGAGGCTAGAGCAAAGAATTGATAAGCCATCTCAAAATCATCTTCTTCATAGGTTGTGATCGCCTTGTTAAAAGCTGAACCTTTTAAAGCCATTAAGGAATATGGTTTTAGATTTTCAGGCATACCTGGAAGATCTTCTTTATAAATTTCCTTGCCAATTTTGCTGTTCGCATCATTACCAACCATTTCCAAGGTTTTGGTAAATGTGCCAAAAGCTTGGCGTCCTTTTTCAACTGTTGAAGCAGCAAAGTCTTCATCCAAGTCAAACATTTTGGTTTGAATTTGTGCCTTCAGCAAATAAGTCGCAGGATCCTCCATTGTTTCAGGATCCGAAGTAGCGCCTTCAACCTCAGTAAGCGCTATCTCAAGGTCTCCTTTTTTGAAGTTTTTCTCCGCAGATTTTACAACTTTTTTTTGTGCAAAAGCCATGGTCGTAAAACCGACTAAAGCTAATGATAAGATCAACTTTTTCATTTGTTTTCGTTTGTTTTCTTAAGGGTTTGGTTCTTCAGTATTTGTATTTTCTGAGTCTTCATCTGGAATTGAATTGTCTGTTCCAAGATCTAGATCGTCAGTTGCCTCAATTTCAAGAACGATTGATTCTTCATTTTTGATTTTCTCAACAGAGGATATTTCATCGTTCTCTCCAAGTTTGATCAATCTCACTCCTTGTGTTGCACGTCCCATAATCCTCAATTCCGAAACTGGAGTCCTTATGGTAATGCCGGATTTGTTGATGATCATCAGATCGTCTGAATCCATCACTTGTTTGATTGCAACAAGACTTCCTGTTTTTTCAGTAACGTTCATGGCTTTGACACCTTTTCCTCCCCGGTTGGTAATTCTATATTCTCCGAGCGGCGATCTTTTGCCATAACCTTTTTCAGAAACGACCAAAAGGCTTGTTTCATGGCTATCAGCACATACCATGCCAATTACATAATCATTAACATCACTTAATTTTATTGCTTTTACGCCTGTCGCGGTACGACCCATTGGTCTTACTTTGGATTCATGAAAATGGATGGCACGACCAGATTTGGCGGCAATCAATATGTGTGAATCGCCGTTGGTCATCTCTACTTGGATCAGTTGATCATCCTCTCTGATATTGAGTGCAATAATGCCATTTGATCTAGGTCTTGAGTATTGCTCAAGCGTGGTTTTTTTGATAATCCCTTGTTTGGTGACCATCACCAAGAAATTATTATTGATATAATCCGCATCATTTAGATTCCCGACCTGTATGATAGAACGGATTTTATCGTTCGATTCAATTTGTATCAGGTTTTGGATTGGTCTTCCCCTAGATGCCTTGGCTCCTTCAGGAATAGCATAGGTTTTTAACCAGAATAATTTCCCAAGATCCGTGAAGATCAACAGATAATTGTGGGTAGATGCAGTAAAAAGATACTCAGTCCAATCATCAAGTTTGGTTGTAGCTCCTTTTGAACCAACGCCTCCCCTGCCCTGGGTTTTGTATTCTGTCAAGGCAGTTCTCTTCACATAACCTTCATGCGAAACGGTGATGACGACTTCCTCATTTGGAATCATGTCTTCATAATTAAAATCTTCTGCATTGTGCTCGATTTCCGTTCTACGGGCATCTGCATAACGCGTCCTGATTTCAGTCAATTCATCCTTGATGATCTGCATTCTTTTTTCTTCACTGGCGAGAATGGCGTTATACTCCTCGATCATGGACATGATCTCGTTGTATTCGTCCTGGATTTTATCCCTCTCCATTCCAGTCAATCGCTGCAACCTCATGTCGAGGATCGCACGAGCCTGAATTTCGCTCAATTCAAAACGCTCCATCAAGCCATTCCTGGCAGTTTCTGGATCTTTTGAACTTCTGATCAAGGAAATCACTTCATCCAAATGATCCAACGCGATAAGATATCCTTCAAGGATATGCGCCCTTTTTTGGGCTTCCCTGAGTTCGTATTCGGTTCTTCTGATGACTACCTCATGTCTGTGATTGACATAATGGAAGATCATGTCCTTCAGGTTGAGTGTGTATGGTCTTCCCTTTACCAGAGCGACGTTGTTGACACTGAAGGAGGTTTGAAGTTGTGTTTGCCTGTAAAGATTATTCAGGATAACACTTGGCATTGCATCTTTTTTCAATTCGTAAACGATGCGCATTCCCGTCCTATCGGATTCATCCCGAATCGCGGATATTCCGTCAATTTTCTTTTCAGTGATAAGTTGGGCGGTCTTCTCGATCATATTGGCCTTATTGACCAAATAAGGAATTTCGGTGATGATAATCATCTCCCTGCCATTCTCTTTCACTTCGATATTGGACTTTCCTCTTATGATCACACGGCCTCGGCCGGTTTCGAAAGCAGCCTTGACCCCATTGTAACCATAGATGGTACCGCCTGTTGGGAAATCAGGAGCAATTATAAATTGCATCAGTTCTTCTACAGTGATATCTCTGTTGTCAATGAAGGCATGAATCCCGTCCACGATCTCTCCTAGATTATGGGGAGCCATGTTTGTCGCCATTCCCACAGCAATACCAGAGGCACCGTTAAGCAACAAGGCTGGGATTTTTGCAGGTAAGACTATGGGCTCCTTGAGGGAGTCATCAAAGTTCAACTGAAAATCAACAGTTTCTTTGTTGATATCAATCAACAATTCCTCTGCTATTCTTTTAAGTCTTGCTTCGGTATAACGCATCGCAGCTGGATTATCTCCATCCACAGATCCAAAGTTACCTTGTCCGTCAACCAATGGGTATCTCAGGGACCAGGGTTGGGCCATTCTAACCATCGTCTCATAGACGGCAGAATCACCATGGGGATGGTACTTACCCAAGACTTCACCGACGATTCTGGCAGATTTCTTGTGGGATTTGTTGTGCAGTACCCCCAGTTCTTGCATTCCAAAAAGGATTCTTCTGTGAACTGGTTTTAGTCCATCTCGGACATCTGGAAGTGCTCTGGAAACAATAACCGACATCGAATAATCGATGTAGGCGCCACGCATTTCGTCCTCAATGTTAATCGGTATGATATTCTCGTTTTCTCCTTGAGCCATAATTGTAATTTCTCAATCAAGCTTGCAAGATAGTAAAAAGATAACGGTTTTAAAATTTAATAAACTTGACAAAACACGATATTTGGGCTTGGTTTAGTACCATTGGCCGACTTTCCTGTTTTGGAAATTGAAGATGGAACTCCCTCTATGTTCAACACCATTGTGTAAGTGCTTCATTACCACGCCGCAGCCTTGGATTCTGCACCTTTTGGTCCCAGGAAGCCTAAGTGCAAATCCGATTTGAGCTCCAAACAGCGTTTGTTTAATGTTTTGAAAATCTGTGATTTCAGAAGATTGATAGATAAAACTCCTGACTTCCGCCCCTGTTTTGATAAAAAGCTTGGTGTATTCCGACAAATCCCTTTCCATTCTTAGAGCGATTCCATAATAAGGATCTTGACTTACCAATAAATTGGAGTCGTAGGATTTCCTTATTTTCATTGTTCCATACTCTCCTTCCAAAATAAACCTCCAAGGATATTGTTGCCTGATTCTTTGATTTTTTTCGGATTGCATATAGATATTTTGCGATCCATATTTTCGGTATTTCCAAGAAAGATACTTTGCCCTTTTCTTCGCATCATACAACACAATCCCTACCGTTCCATAGAATTTGTCAAAGGTATATTTACCGCTTTCAAAACTGAGTTCTTGGTCTTCACCTCTCATGCTGGACATGTTCCCAAATTCTCTTCCATATCCGCCCCCAATAGTAAGTAGGCTAAATAAATTGATCCGAACACCCAAATTGACTGGATAAGCATAGTTGTTCCCCTTCAAACTCAAAGTATCTTCTAGACTGAGTTCCCGAGGGTTTTCAAAATTTTGAAATTGTGCAATGGGATATCGAGAAGGCATTTGGGAAGAAAAGTCTGTTTCATTCAAATGGTAATTTCCCCCGGCAGAAAACTCAAAACTGAAGTTGCTCACTGCATTTCGAAAAGCATTTCCCACAGCACTTTCACTTTTTTGGGATTTGGATTTGGTGGAGAGACCGAAAATATCTTCCTGTGCAATTGCAGCATGAAAAGTAAAGAAGACAAGCAGTAAGATTGGAATAAGTTTTTTCATATTGTCATTAACGAATTCAAATTTAAAAAATATACAGCATTAAAAATAAAAAGACCTCCAACTAGGAGGCCTTTTTATCATTAAGAAACAAAAACAATTTTTTATTCTGTCACATCACCATCGCCAGACTTCCTTTTTTCTTTCAAGTCAGCAATAAGTGTATCGATTTTCTCTTTTACTGAAGGATCCGCATCCATGGCTTTTTTCACTTTATTGTACGTGGCAGCACCAAGTAGTTCAGCATCCATAATGATTTCGGTTTTATACTTCACTACCTCTTTTCCCAAGGAATCAACAAAGTCCTGGATTTTCTGAAAGGCTGCAGTTTCTTCTTCTGTAATATTGATAGCTGCTAACTTTTCTGCGTCACCCCAGGCCCCTTTGATTTCGTTGTATCTTGCGGCACCACCAAGGGCTTCATCCGTTTTGATCATTTCCACCAAATTGTCCTGCTTTTCCTGAAGAAAAGCCGCTGTGGACTCTTCCATCACTGCGTATTTCATCAACTCTTCTTCCGTTATCTCCTCTTTTGCAGCATCTCCTACCTCTTGGGCACTCAATTGAATACCAAATAACCCTAACATCAAGAAAGTTGAAAACAATATTTTCTTTACCATTGTAATAATATTTTAAATGAACATTCAATAACAATTAATTCCCAATAAAAAGGTTTAAAGCCGATTTCCCAAGAAACACCCCTAAAAATTGGTCTTAAAAATTGTTAAATGGCAAATGCTCCTTATCAAAGGAAAAACCAAAAAGGCCTAATTTTTTAAGGATTTAAGCCTTTTGATGGTTTCAATTGGGTCATTGGAAGAAAAAACAAAATTTCCCGCAACCAACACGTCCGCTCCCGCTGCGATTAACAATGGGGCATTGTTTTCATTCACACCCCCATCAATTTCTATCATGGTAGAAGTTCCTTTTCGTTCGATAAGCGCTTTAAGTTGCCGCACCTTGGAATAGGTGTTCTCGATAAACTTCTGACCCCCAAAACCGGGATTCACCGACATTAGGCATACCAAATCAATGTCTTGAATGACATCCTCAAGTAAGGAAACCGATGTATGTGGGTTTAGGGCTACCCCTGTTTTGCATCCTAAATTTCTGATGGCCTGAAGTGTTCTGTGAAGATGATCACAAGCTTCATAATGTACAGAAATAATTTCAGCCCCTGCTTTATGGAAGGCTTCCAGGTACTGGTCGGGATTCACAATCATCAGATGGACATCCAATGGCTTCTTTGAGTGCCGATTTACCGCTTCAGTCACTGGGATTCCGAAGGAAATATTCGGTACAAAAACACCATCCATAATGTCCACATGGATATAATCTGCCTCTGAGGCATTGAGCATCTCTATTTCTGATTGGAGATTTGCGAAATCGGAAGCTAAAATGGAAGGCGCTATTTTTACGGACATGGGATTGAATTTTTTGGTTTTTTTTTGCAAAGGAATAAAAAAACAACAAAATCCTTTACCTTTTGATCAACTTTGTGTTTTTTAAATCTCTTCCCGATTGCATTTCCACAACATAAATGCCTGAAATCAATCCTGGCAAATTGACCTGAAAGGCTTCCCGGTTACTCAACCTCTGAACTTGACGCTTATATATGTTTCTTCCACTCAGATCATACAAAGCAAACTCTCCGACCAATTGATCACCAAATAGAATCGACAGATCATGTCCTTCCAAAGGATTTGGGTAAACTTTCCATTCCAATTCCTTTTCCACGTTGACGATCTCTAAGATTTCCCCATAGTACGATTTGGTGAAATTGGGGATTCCATAACCAACAAAATTATCGGGTTGATCAGACATCGTGGCACCCTTGATAAGATTATCGATCAATTCGTCCTTAGACCACTCAGGACGGGCTCCCCATAAACCTGCCGCCAAAGCTGCTATCTGTGGCGCGGAAAAAGAAGTCCCATTGGACCTACTTAAAGATCCATCCGGTCTTAATAAATAAACCCCAACACCGTAAGTGGAAAGTTCCGGTTTTATCCTTCCGTCGGCTGTAGGCCCTTGAGAGCTAAAACCCGCCATTTGAAGATTTTCTTGCACAGCTCCTATGGACAAAATCCCTTTGGCGTCTGCCGGAGCAGTAAGAGATGACATCCCTTTTGAGCCATAATTTCCTGCACTCGTAATTACCAGAATTCCTTTGTTGGCAGCGATCGTAGCCCCTTTTGTAATGATGGCGGTTGCACCATCCAGACTGTCTGCGGTATAGTCCATCGTTTTGTCATCGAAATCGAGGTAACCCAATGAACTATTGATGATATCCACTCCAAGACTGTCAGCGTATTCTGCGGCTTTGACCCAATTGTATTCCTCTATCCGGTATTCAGTAGAAACTTCTTCGGTTATACAAAGAATATAATTTGCCTCTGGGGCTCCGGCAAGTAACAATTGGGGATCGTCCGAAGCAATCAAAGAAAGTACATTGGTTCCATGCTGGTTTTTGGTGAATACATTGTCATTCCAAGTATGCACAAAATCCTTTGAGCCTTTGATTTGATTGTTGGTGAAAAGATGGCTTAATGCAGGGATATTGTCCACCCCTGGGAATCCTGCATCGAAAACGGCCACAGTGATGCCTTTTCCCTTGAAGCCCATTTCATGCATGTTTTGAATACCCAAAAGTTCATTTTGAAAATCAAAAGGAGTATTCACTTTTTTTGACCTGAATTTCAAACTCAGCTTTAATCCCGTTCTATCATTTGATCGATTGTCCATTCTCCCGCTTGGATTAAAACCGGGTGCCGCAAGTACAACTTTATCGACAAACGGTAGCGATTGGATATTTCCCACTTCAATTTCATTGGCCACAACGATGGCCGCATTCATCCATTGACTTTTAAAGAGGATTTCCTGGGTGAATGGCTTTATTCCATCAATATATTTTTGTGAAACGGGAAGGTCTAGGCTATCAATGGGAATGTTTTGATTTGTTCTTCTGTCTATCGCGCCAGCTGTGAGGTATTCAAAGGGATTGGAGAGGGTGAAACTATCCTGTGGTTTGAATTTGAAATGTACTGCATACCGGTTCTGTCCAAAAGCTGTTTGAGACAATAAGATCAACACGAAAAAGAATAAGACAACTTTAATTTTTCCCATATTCAATAATTTTTAAATGTGTAAAACGGCCGGATTCAATAATTTGTTGGCCGAGGCAGTCGTTTCTTGAACAATAAGTGAAAACCTCATCGTATTGTTCTATCATGCCAATTCCTTTTGAAAAGACCTCATAGCGGTTGTCTATATAGGTGATTTTATCGTCTCCCTCTTCTTTCAAAACCCTAACAGAGTTTGAAAAACCCTGACCTTCAAGTTCGTACTTCCCCAATAAATTAATCGTAAACAAGTCTTCTTGCTGAGTACCGTAAATATTGGCATCCCAGCTCAATCCAATTTTTGGAGGAAAAACCAAATTGACTGTTCTCTTGTTTTCCATTGTTCTTACAAGCGCATTGTTTCGAATTTCTAGAGCAAAGTTGCCTTGAAGTTTCCAAAAAATTCCATCACTTGATTTTTCGCGGGTGAGCACAAAGACCTCTTTATTCTCTGCATTCTGATACCTGTAATCAATTCGATCCCGATAAAAAAAATTTTCTGTTTCTGTATCGTCTTGTCCAAAAACACGGGTTTCCAGCACCTTGTATTTCCAATATGAACCTACTACAAGAGGTTGATAATCCAATCCAAAATCAGTTTGGGGTGGTTCATTTTCAGAACAGGCAGTAAAAGCCATGGATACAATTATTATACCTATTAGTAAGGGATTTCGCATAAGCAAAGCTATCAGTCGCTAAAAATACGTTTTTCGACCGAAAACTTTTACCTTAGCGCCTGCAATAATAAGAATATCCAACAATGTCTTTAAAAACTTTCGTCAAAATCAGTTCGGTCAATAACCTCAGCGACGCCAGATACTGCGCCGGGATGTATGTTAACCTTTTGGGATTCAGTCTTGAAAACACAAGTGATAATTTCGTTTCTCCCGAAAAATACAAGGAAATTACAGACTGGCTTTCAGGATTGGAATATGTGGCCGAATTCCATTCTTCCCATCCCGAAAGCATGCTCGCCCAAATACAGCACTATCCTGGGATTCGATACATAGAATTTAATGAAGAAATTCACTTGGGAATGTTGGCGAACACTGAATATGGGCTTATTTTGAGAAAACAAGTCAATCACTTGAAGGAATTGGAGGAGTTGATTTCCAAAGCGGCAACCTACAAGGAACATGATATCACGCTCCTATTGGTATCGGATTCTCTTCAACTGGATCCAAACATGCTTTCCAAAGTCAAGTCCTTGGCCCAAGACTGTCAGGTCTTGTTGGGATTTGGGCTGGAGGCTTCCTCCATTGAGAAAATAGTTGAATTGACAGGCGTAAAAGGAATTGCCCTTCAGGGTGGAGTCGAGATCAAACCCGGTCTCAAGGATTTTGATGAACTTGCAGATATTTTGGAAGTCCTAGAAGAAGAAGACTAATCCCAATTGACGTTTTCCCAAAGTGACCTCATAAATCATTTTCAAATTGAGCTGACATTGCCCAAATCAAAACCTCTCGAACCCCAATGAACAAAGAATCAATATCGCAGGAATTCAAAAAAATCCAAGATCATATTTGTATGGAATTGGAAATGGCAGATGGAAAGGCTGTTTTTAAAGAAGACATTTGGACAAGGGCTGAGGGCGGCGGTGGAAGAACACGGATCTTGCAAAATGGTAATGTGATCGAGAAAGGTGGTGTTGCCTTTTCTGCGGTTCAGGGGCCTACTCCAGAAAAGATCCTGAAAAAACTAGGCTTGGAAAAATCCGATTTTTTTGCAACCGGAGTATCTATCGTGATCCATCCAGAAAGCCCGATGGTCCCCATCATCCATATGAATATTCGGTATTTTGAAATGGATAACGGCGTGAAATGGTTTGGAGGCGGAATTGACCTGACCCCGCATTATGTTGACTTGACAGATGCAAAATACTTCCACGACCAAGTAAAGGAAACCTGCGATCGTTTCAGTCCGGGATACTATCCGAAATTCAAAAATTGGGCAGACGATTACTTTTTCATCAAACACCGAAACGAAACCCGTGGCATTGGTGGGATTTTCTTTGACAGATTAGTAGATGACGATCCCGATTCAATGCAATCCATCTTTGAATTCGTGAAATCGATTGGCTACCTTTTCCCAAAGGTTTACACCCACTTCATGAACAAAAACAAAAATCTTCCTTTTGGACCTGAAGAGAAAAAATGGCAAGCCTTGCGCAGGGGAAGATATGTTGAATTCAATTTGGTTTGGGATGCCGGCACCAAATTCGGCTTAGACACAAATGGCAGGACCGAAAGTATCTTGATGAGCATGCCTCCTCAGGCAAATTGGGAATACATGCACGAAATCCTCCCTGGATCCAAAGAGGCATTGACACAGGAGTATCTTAAGAAAGGAATTGACTGGGTGGGAATGGATAGACTTTAATCAATATGCGCGCAACCCTTCAGGCTTGGGATGAAAGTTTATTTCTGTTCTTGAACAGTTTGCATTCGGACTTTTGGGATCCATTTATTTTTCAAGCCACACAAACAATTACCTGGATTCCTTTTTATGCTTTTTTGGCATTCCTGATTGTAAGGAAATTCAAAGTGGAAAGCCTATGGATTTTTGCAGCAATAGGATTGTCGATTCTTTTTGCGGATCAGTTCACATCTGCATTCATGAAACCCTTTTTTGAAAGACTCAGGCCCTGCCATGATCCTCGTTGGGAAGGAATTGTCCATAATTTCGGGAAATGTGGGGGACTATATGGCTTTGCTTCCTCCCACGCTTCCAACAGCTTCGCAATTGCCATGCTGATAAATCTTGCCCTTAAGGGCAAATACAAATTCCTTCCCTGGCTTTTCCTCTGGGCTACGCTGTTTTCGTATACCAGAATTTATTTAGGCGTCCATTATCCTGCCGATGTATTTATCGGCGCTTTGGTTGGAATAATTTCCGCTTGTCTGGCATTCTGGATTGTAATGGGATTTCGTTTGGTTTTAATCCAAAGGCTTCATTCAAAAGCTCAAAAATCAGAAAATCATTCCGAATAACCCCTTATAATTCGATTGATGTATTTCCCAATGATGTCAAATTCAAGATTTACCTCATCACCCACTTTCAGGTCATGGAAGTTTGTATATTCATAGGTATAGGGAATAATGGCCACTGAAAACCTGCCTTTTTTCGAATTGAAACAGGTGAGGCTGGTTCCGTTGACAGTAATGGAACCCTTTTCAACAGTGAGGTTTCCCAAAGAAGAATCGAAGGAAAAATCAAATAGCCAAGAACCATCCTTTTCCTCTATCCGCTCCACATGCCCAATTTGATCTACATGTCCTTGGACAATGTGACCATCAAATCTTCCATTGGCCGGCATGCATCGTTCCAAATTGATGTGCTTTCCGACGCTCCAGGATTTCAGATTGGTTTTTTGCAGGGTTTCATCAATGGCGGTTACCTTGTAAGAATCGTTTTCTATGGCCACCACTGTAAGACAAGTTCCATTGTGTGCCACCGATTGGTCTATTTTCAATTCATGGGCAATCGGTGCGCTGATTTCAAAATGAACGTTAGTTCCTTCTTTTTCTATGCCTTTGACGACTCCTAAGGTCTCTATAATCCCTGTAAACATTTTTCTTCGGTATTTAACTTTCAATTATTCAGACAATAAGCTTTATTGGCGAAATGAAGTTCAAATTAAGCCATTTTATCACTTAACTTTGCCCTTCACTTAAAGTTTTCAATTAAAATATTATTTGCTTTCATGTTACAATTAGAGGATACTTATCGGCACAAGGGCCAGCGCAAAGCATTGGTAAAACTCCTAAAACAGAAAGGTATTCAGGATGATGCCATTTTAAATGCCATCAACACACTCCCACGTCATTTTTTCTTTGATTCAGCACTGGATTCACATGCGTATGAAGACAAGGCCTTTCCGATAGGAGAAGGACAGACGATCTCCCAACCCTACACCGTTGCATTTCAAACCGAGCTATTGCAGCTCAAACCAGGGGACAAGGTCTTGGAAATCGGGACGGGGTCTGGTTACCAAGGAGCAATTTTACACCTTTTGGGAGCAGATGTCCATTCGATTGAATATCAAAAAAAATTATTTACCCACACTAAAAAATTCTTGACAAAATTGGGTATTCACCTTCATTTTTATTTTGGAGATGGCTCAAAAGGGATCGTAGAGCAAGCGCCTTTCGATAAGATTTTGGTGACGGCAGGTGCACCAGTGGTCCCCAATTCCCTTTTGAAACAACTTAAAATCGGCGGGGTTTTGGTTATTCCCGTTGGTGATCGGGTCACCCAGAAAATGCTCCGGCTCACAAAGAAATCAGCTACCAAAATCGTAAAAGAGGAGTTCGATAATTTTGCATTTGTTCCGCTACTTGGAGAGGAAGGCTGGAAATAACGGAATATAATTTTGATTTTAGACTGAATTTTCCTTCCTAAAAAATATTAATTCTGTATTTTTACAAAAAAACATCAATTATATGCCAAAAAAGAAACTTGTAAAAGAATCGGAAGTTATCATGACCGAGATGGTTCTTCCGAATGACACCAATACGTTGAACAACTTAATGGGTGGAAAACTCATGCATTGGATGGATGTGGTATCTGCAATATCTGCACAGCGGCATTGCAACCGGATCGTCGTGACTGCATCAGCGGACAATATTTCTTTTCAACATCCCATCGCTTTGGGAAATGTAGTTACCCTTAAGGCCCATGTAACCAGAGCATTCAATTCCTCCATGGAGGTTTTCATTGAAGTCTGGGCAGAAGACATTCCAGCCAACAAAAAAATCAAGACCCACCGTGCATTTTTCACTTTTGTGGCCGTGGATCAAAACGGAAAACCTATCGAAATCCCTGAGGTGGAACCACAAACTCCGGAAGAAATCGAGTTATACGAAGGCGCTTTAAGAAGAAGACAGCTCAGACTAGTCCTGGCCAAAAGAATGGATCCCAAAGATGCAGTAGAGCTAAAGTCAATCTTTGGATTTGAGGAAGAAAAAAACAACAAATAATTTTATACTGAATCCCCAAAATCCCGTTTCCTAAGACTGGATTCAGGAATGCGTTCAATATTTATAAATTCAAAATTCATTTCAGATGCATTTTGTTCCATCATTTCAGAACCTTATCAAAAGTAAATTTAAGGTGGAAAGTTTCAACTTGGATTGCTTTAAAAATTTGCCCAATTTAGGCCTATGGAAGAGTTGAGTTTATTTGAATTGGGCTTGTTTTTGGACAATGAAATTGTTGTTTTGAAAGAAGAAGGAACGTTCTCAAAATCCAAAGGTCACCCCGCTTCTGACTCCTCATTAAAAGGAACAAATGTGGCTCATGCATCTCAACCGGAAGAGGTGGAAATAGAAAGGGAAATGGAACTTGTCCATGAGGGTAATTTCGAAAAAGGGATCTTAATCGTCTACCAAGGAGACCACTTGGAGAGCACACATCGAGAATTTTTGTTTAAAATCCTTCAAGCTGTCAATTGTTCTTTGAAAGATATTGCTTTGAGTTCTTCCGAAATGGTGGAAGAAACCAAATTATCTTCCATTCAACAAATGAATCCAAACAAGATTCTGATATTTGGGAAGCTGAGGCATGACTTGATGAAAATCATGCAGCACAAATATGAAATCCTGAATGAAGATGGCGTTGAATATTTCTTCGCAGACGACTTAAGGGAGATTTCTGAAAATGTTGAACTGAAAAGATCGCTCTGGAATAAACTCCAAATCCTATTTGGAATAAAAAAATAAGGTAAAAATTCAAATTCAAAATACGCTTCCGAAATTGATTTCTGAAGTCTAAAAACATCTTTTAATGATTCAAAAAGAAGAAAAAATAAAATGGTTGAAGCGGTTCAGAACCATTAGTTTTATAGAGGGAATATCCTTTTTGGTACTTTTATTCATCGCCATGCCACTAAAATACACGATGGATTTACCCATGGCGGTGACAGTGGTTGGCTGGATTCATGGAGCCCTATTTATGATTTACATCTATGTGATTTTTCCAACCGCCTATAAATTGAAATGGAATTTCAGCAAAACCTTTTTAGGTTTGATTTGCTCAATTTTACCATTCGGCCCTTTTATTTTTGACAGAAACCTCAAGAAGGAAGAGAAACAAATGGCGGAACTCTAAGCAATCATCCATGGCCCTGATCAGTAAAAAGAAAATCATTTATCCCATCAGTTCAGGATTGAGAAAATACCTGAACAAATATGATCGGGAATCGGATTTCCCCATTCACTACAGTGATTTGATCAGATACAATGGTTCTATTCCCCTCTATGACTTCAAAGGAAATGACACGCTATGGGAAACTGTATTGTTCAATGAATATGATCGGGAAGAAATCCATTACAGTGTCAAAAAAATATATGCCCTTCTGAAAGCAGAAGGAGATTTGTCGGTGATGAAGCATCTTTATGTGGACAGGATTGACCTTTGTGTTTATGGAAATACCCAACCTTTTCGTGTTCGGATCGTCAATCGGATCAATGACAACTTTGATTATTTTTATGTCAAGAATGCGGATGCTTCAAGGGTCTATGGTCTGGAATTGGAGCACCTGCTTTCCCCAAACCGGATCAGCTACCTGGTCCATCAAAACACGTTGATAGAGGAGCATATTGCTGGAATTCCAGGTGAACAGTTTATGCGGCAGCAGATCAATGATCCACTGCTCAATCCCATTCGGCTTGCAAAGGAATTCGTGAAGTTCAATGAGCGGTGTTTTGTCAGACTTTTGGGGGATATGCATTCCTCAAATTTTGTGGTGGATGTGACTCCGGATTTTGAGGAAACCCATTATAGAATCAGGGCGATCGATTTTGACCAACAATCTTATGAAGGCAAAAAATCCATCTATCTTCCGCAATATTTCAAGCAAAACAATGCTTTGATCCAAATGGGAATCACACATATCACTCCGGAGTCAATGGTTCAATACCAAAGAGAGGAACGTGCCTTGATCGCGACGAGACTTAAATCTTCGCACAGGGAAATTGAAGATTTACTCAGAAGCATGGAGCACGATACGATCTCCACAAAAGAAAACATTGCATTGCTGAAAAAGGAACTTGCCTACCATTATAAAAACGAAAAATTTCTTTCCTGCAGAAACATGGGGGCCATCCTTAGGGAAAGTTTAGAGCAGGTGATCAAAAGATAGCCTACAATTTTTAGAATGGGTTTTCAAAAAAAATTGATTTTAACCAAAAAAACCGACGAAAGCCGGTTTTTTTGGTTAAAATGGTTTTGATTACTCAATAGTATCGAACATCACATTCCGGATTTACTTTCTTAAAGCTGGCCACTGCCCTACTGTTCAATCTGGTATTGAAGCAAGCCAGTTTTTTCAGATTGGACAATCCCTGAACTGGTCTAAGAGACCTTACATTGGTACTGGCTACATCGAGATCTTTCAATGCATTCAAAGTTTCCAATCCTCTCAAAACCTTGATATTGGTTCCGGATAGATTGAGCACCTCAATTTTAGTCAAACCTCCCAAAGGCCTAAGATCCTCAATGCCAGTATTGGAAAGATCTAGAGAAACGAGCTCCTTCAAATTGGAAAACATGGACAAATCACCAATCGGAGCTTGTGAGATTTTCAATTCTTCCAAAAGAACCAATTCATTGATTGCCGAAACATCCATGAGTGGGACATCGAATACTGACAGTTTCCTCAGGTTTACAAAAACCAAAAGCGGTTGCAAATTGGATATGGATACTTTTTCGATTTTTAATTCAGGACTTGCTGCTAGCTTATGTAGCATTTCGGTGTTCGGATCACTCTCCATATCGAATTGATCCATAAATATCTTTTTCCAAGTATTGTCCAGCATTCCCCACCAGCTTTCAAGCGCTGCTGTTCTATAAATGATGTTTATTTCTCGATTGGCGTGAAGAAAGCCAGGGATTTCAGTGGCATTCATTTCGGAAGAATCAACATTGAGATACGCTAATGCTTTCAGATCCTGGAGCATTTCAATTCCAGAGATAGGGCTTCTCTCAAAATTCAAATGCGTGATTCCTTGAAGATTTGACAAAGGTTGCAGCGATTTGACTTGCGTATTCACTCCAGAAATTGAGGTCAAGGTGTTCATCTCTGTAAGAGGAATAAGGTCTTGAACCCCAGTATTATCGAAGGAAATATGGTTAATTTTCTTAAACTTCAAAAGCGGACCCAATGAATTGATTTTGCTGTTGGAAAGATCAAGGGAATCGACGCTTACCAAGCTGGAAAGATCCTCAATATTTGGGTTGATAGGGTCAAGCGATGGACTTTTGGTAATCAAAACCTCTTTCCATGTTTCGGGTAATTCGGTCCACCATGTCTGAAGATTTTCTACATGGTGAATCAACAAAACCCTACGGTTTTTTCTGGAAAATTCGTTTGCATTGTCCTCCGATATTTCAGTTCTATCTGCATAGACACGTTGGAGCATTGATTTACCATTCAAAGGCAAAAGATTCTCTACCGTAGTTTGGTTGATAGAAACAACTTTGAGACTGTTCAATGTAGCCAAGGGTGAAAGATCAGAGATATTGGTTTCATTCAAATTGATTTCCTCCAAAGCCTCAAGCTTGCCAAGCAAATCAAAATTGATAAGGAAATTCTTACTGATGTCCAAGCGTATCAAGCCTTTCAATTCCTGAATGTTTTCAAGGTTATTGAATCCGCTTTCACTCAAGTTAATAGACTTCAATGCCGAGAAAGAATTCAAAACTTCAAAACTCATCACCGGTGTTTTCACTGCTTTCAGTGTATGCAATTGCTTGAGATTGCCCAACTCACTGAGATCTTGAATATTTGTTCCTGAAATATCCAAGTATGTCAATCTATCGGAATATTTGATAAATTGAATATCCTGCGTCGGCGTATTGGCGATGTTCAAATAAGTCAGAAATGTCACATTGCTGATAGGGTTCAGTTCTACTATTTGCGTATTGCTGATATCCATATATTTCAAATCCCGCAAAACTTCAATGGGTTCCAGGTTTTGAATGATTTGGTTTCCAGAGATATTGATGGAATCCAATGTGCTGATTTTATAGAGTTGATCAGCAGTCAAAGTGTCATTTGTGAAGCCGAATTTCCCTCTAAAATACGATGCCCATTCCAAGGAAATTGAACTCCACCATTCAGCCAATTCTTCGTCTCTGCTCAATTTGGTCGTATAAATACTGGCAATTTTCAACTCATTGGTTTTTTTATCCATGTTGATTTCCACGAATCGAGGCTTGGTATTGGAGATTTTCTCCTTATTCAAACCTGTAGCCGTAATCGTTCTGTCCATGGATACGACAAAGGACAACTCTCCATTATCTCTTAGAAAGGGTTTAACTTCTCTTACCTTGAATTTAAACCCCGCTTCTTTGAAGAAGAATTCAATATCTTTCAAATAAGCTGTAACATCCTTATTGGTGATTACTTTTCTATCTAGCAACAGGTCATCTTCTACTTGGACCTTATCATCTCGAAAAATCTTTTTATAGCTTTCCCTGATGATTACATCTTTGTCTCTTGCGGAAGTTTCCGTACTGCCCAGTGTGTTTAGAAAATACTCCAAAAACCGGATTTGATCATCAACTTTTTGAGATAGTTCTTTGATCTCTTGTTTGGAATAATCGCCAATATTTTGAGAATATCCTTCAGAGGAAATACCCAACATCACGAAAAAAAGAAAGAAGTATTTATTTCTGGTCATAGATATATTTCAAAATTGCGTTTTTGTCACCAGGCTTCAGTCTCACCAAGTTACTGATCAACCAGCCTGTATTGTTGCCAGGTCTGTTAAATTGATTAAGCTCAAAATACCAATTGTTAATTTGGAAGAAATGGAATTTGACATTTTTAATCGTTTCAAACTTGAGAGAACCTTTCTTCATTTCGTAAAGAAAAATCGTCAGGTAATCCGGTTCATACTCTTTTGCTGTATAGGCTTCAGGCGTATTGGAATCCTGAAAAGCTCTTCTTAAATTCATAAAGCCCAGTTCGTGGCTCAAAGGATGTAAAAATCCTTTGTCATTGCCTTCGGGTTTATTGAAAATATCTTTAAAAGGTGCAAAATTCACCTTATCAATCACCCATTCGTAACCCAGTCCTTCAGGTTGGAGTTTTAGGAAAAGAGTGACGTTTTCTTGTTTGCCTTTATAATTGAAAATGGCATTTACCTCAGAAAACCATCCTTCTTTGTGGAAATTTAAATACTGCGGTAATCCTTGGGAAAGTACTTCTTTTGCAAACTCAGATTTGAGATCATTAGAAACCGAAGAAGTTTGATTGTCGAACAATATGCCTAGAAATTGACTTCTCAATTGTCTATCTCTATATAAAGGATCGCCTTCATAAAAGCGCTTGGAACCGTCAACACTTTCCTCTGCATTGAACCTTCTAAAAAATTGATTGACTTGTTTGGTGGAAGCGGCGAATCTTCCGTCATCCTTAGGTTGGCCGGGGCTGTATAAACCTTGCCCCGGTACCAACTGTAAAGATGTGATAATAGTTAATAGTACTAAAATTATTTTTCTCATGCTGCGGTTTCAGTCACACGGATATCGCCAAGCATCACATCCCAGAATTCGATGGTTCTACCCGCAATTTGTGTTTGCTTCTTCTCTACATAAATGGTGATATCTTTTTTAGTCGTATCTTTGTAGTTCAAGCCACTTTCAAGGGATGTCCCTTCAAATCTCTGGTAAACTGTTACTACACCTACGTATCTGCCATCAGGCTGTCTTTCCAAATCACTGATATAGTGAATGTCATACCAGCTGATGTTCACGCGGTCATAGTTCAAAGCCATCAATCTTTCGAAATATCTTCTCACTTTGTAATAAGCGATTTCAGTTCTGTTAATTGAGGAAACACCCATCTCAGCGTCTGGTGCAAATAGCTCTTCAGCCCTGTCCATAACTCGGTTTGCTTCAGAAAATTGCGTCTCTTTGCTTCCGATGATGCTGATGTATTTGCTCAAATCTTTTACCTTTTCCAAAGCCAAAGAGTCAATTGCCTGCTTTCTGGCTGGGCTGATGTTATCGGATTGTGCTATTGATAGCGTGGCAGTTGCCAAAAACACAATCAGGAAAAGAGGAATATATTTTGTCATGATCTCTATTTTTATCTTATTGGGTGATTATTTACGACGAAGTTCAAGTTCTGAAACCCTTCCGTTACCATCAAGTCTGATATCACTGATGAAATTAAGGTTCTTTTTGGTGTCCTTCAAATAGTTCAAATATTTCGCAATAGTGGTCGGTTCATCATAATCCTTGATTCCACTTTCTTCGTGAATCACGATAAGAACAGGAGTTTCCTGGTTTGAGAACATGCTTAAAGCTTCCTGAATAGAGCTGTTTGCCATTTGTACATTACTGGAATTGGCAATACTGTTGAAATAATTTTCAAGTTTACTTACGGCCAACTCTTCAGCAGTAGCCACTGGGGCAACGGGTTTGGCAGGCTCAACTCTTTCTACTGGAGCAGGCTCTGGTGCAGCTACAACAGCCTTCTTCTTGCTCTTACAAGCACCCATGGCCAATAGGCCAAATAATGCGATGGTAAGGATCCTTGTTAGGGGTGATTGGGAGGTTCTTTTTTTCATTTTCTGTTTTTATAGATTAAGTTAATTGTAAGCTGCTCGAAATGTGAAACAAAAAGCATTCCACATAGGTATCTTGAACGAAATTTATTTTTTTTTAAATTTTGATTCGTAACATGCCCATTTGTTTAAATCCCTGTATTAAAGGCGCAAATCTAAATTAAATTCTTAACATTAAATTCAAAATATTTGCATTGACTTCAATATTATTTTACATGATCTGTATTCCCATAAAAATCATGAAACAAAAGTGGTTTTTGGCGAAACGAATTTAATCAAATAACTCCTTGAGTTTATTTTCCAAACTTGGACCTCTTAAATCTTTGGCGATAATGTTGCCTTCTTTATCGATGAGGTAAGTGGCCGGAATGGCATTGATTTGATAAGTAGCTGCGGCAGCGGAATTGAAATATTTGAGATCAGAAACATGCGTCCAAGTCAATTCATCATCTGCGATTGCCTTTACCCACGCCTCCTTAGTTCTATCCAATGAAACCCCAAAAACTTCGAATCCCTTATCTTTGTACTGGTTATACAATCGAACTACATTTGGGTTTTCCTCTCTGCAAGGTTTGCACCAAGCGGCCCAAAAATCGATCAGTACATATTTGCCTCTCAAATCCGAAAGATTCACCATTTCTCCGTTTGGATCAGGAAGGGATATTTCCGGGGCGATTTGACCGATTGCCAATACCCTCATGTCTTCCAATTGCTGCATTAAAGTTGAAATGATTTTGGTATTGGGATAATCTTTGTTGAGTTGAGTCACCAAATTGTCCATGAATTGAAAATCATTTTTGGGATTCAACATGCCAATTGCTGCCAAAGCCGCAAAACTCCCATTCATTTCCGTGATCACAGTTTTTACTTTTTCCCCATGATTCTGTTCCAGATGCATTGCCTTTTCTTGTATTGATTTTATGGCTGCTTGGTCCTTATTGGTCATGGCCTCATAATACGCAGAGTTCAATTGATTGATTTCCTCTTGGTATTCCTCCATCAGCAATTCCACCTTCAGCATGTTTTTTGAATCTTCTGACCCTTCGATTTTTAGGCTCTCAACATCATTGAAATCAAAATCCAACTGCACATCTTCTTTGAAAAGAGCTAACCTCACCACCTTCTTGTCCATTAAATTCAACTCATAGAATTCAGGACTATCCGAAGCAAGTACGAAATTGAAGACACCATTGCTGTTCATTTCCAAAGTATCGACCACTTCGGATCTATCTTCCACAAATTTTGAAAGCGTGATGATTCCTGTCGGTGCATTGCTCAATTTCCCTGAAATATTCACAGTTCCATCGAAGCTATCAGAACCATTTTGACATCCAAAAAACGAAAAGGCAAGCAGGATTAAAAACATATTTTTTAGATTTTGCATTGTTATCAATTGTCTAATAATTCCATTAATATTTTTGTCGCTACTTTTGGATCCGCTTTCCCTTGGGATTTTTTCATTACCTGTCCCATAAACATCGCCATTAACCCTTTTTTGCCGGATTTGTATTCTGCTACTTTCGCTACATTCTCAGCCAAGACACTCTCAACAATTGGAATCAAGGATCCCTCATCACTGTCCTGGATGAGATTCAACTCTTGGGCAATTGCCAAGGGAGTTTTCTCAGCGTGAATCAACATTTCAGGGTAGACCTTTTGGGTGGCAACGGAAAAATTCACCTTCCCGTCATCGATCAATTGAATCAATTCCGCCAATCTCTTTGGACCAATTGGGAAATCAGAAATGTGTAGGGTAAGTTCATTCAAATAAGACTTTACAGGACCCATCATCAAATTGGACGCAGCTTTATAATTGCGGGTAAGCGTACACAGCTCCTCAAAATAAAGCGCGATTTCCTTGGAATCGGTCAACACACCGGCATCGTATTCAGGCAGCCCGTATTCATTGACAAACTTATGGTGGAGTTCCCTCGGTAAGGAAGGCATCGCTCCTTGGATACTGGACAACCATTCCTCTGAAACGATGACAGGGCTCAAATCCGGTTCAGGAAAATACCTGTAGTCATTCAAATCTTCTTTGGTCCGCATGCTTGCCGTCAAGCCGGTGGCCGCATCAAATGTCCTTGTTTCAGAAATGATTTCCTCTCCGGACTCAATCAACAAAATCTGCCGTTCAAACTCATGCTCAATTGCCCTGGCTACATTCCGGAAAGAGTTCATGTTTTTCACTTCTACTTTCTTGCCATATTCCTCAGCACCCCAAAGACGCGCCGAAACGTTGGCATCACAGCGCAAGGAACCTTCTTCCATATTGCCATCACAGATATCCAAATATTTTACCAGTTTTTTGACTTCGGAAAGAAACACATAAGCTTCTTCAGAGGACCTCATGTCTGGTTCAGATACAATCTCGATCAAAGGGACCCCGGCACGGTTGAAATCCACCAATGTATCCACTTCACCAGCAAGGTGCATGGATTTGCCCGCATCTTCCTCCATGTGAATCCTAGTCAGGGCAACTTCTCTTTTGGTCCCATCCGAAAGGGTTATGGGCACATTTCCACCAACACAGATCGGATTTTTGTCCTGCGTGATTTGATATCCCTTTGGAAGATCTGGGTAGAAATAATTTTTTCGGGCAAATATATTTCGCCTGGTGATCGTCGAATCACAAGCCAATCCCATTTTAATGGCGAACTCAACAGCTTTCCTATTGACTTTTGGTAAAGTGCCGGGATGCCCCAAAGTGATGACAGAAATATGGGTATTGGGGAGATTTCCAAATTCGGTTGAATCGGAAGTGTACATTTTACTTTTTGTCAGCAATTGGGCATGTACTTCCAAACCGATCACCAATTCATATTTACTCTTAACTTCTGCAGAAAGCATATATATTTATTCTTCAGCTAAATAAAATTATTTTTTGACTCAAAAATGGCTTAGAAATCACCTAAAACCAAATCTGTATGTATAAAACCTTCAATCTCATGAAAACATCTCCTTGGCTTTTTGGATTACGCTCGGCAATCCACCAAGATTCTTCCCTCCTGCAGTGGCAAAGAAAGGTTGCCCTCCCCCACCACCTCCGATTTCTTTGGCCAGTTCCCTGACCATGTTGCCCGCGTTCAATCCTTTAGAGGCGATCAATGCTTCATCGATCGTCACGGCTATTTGTGGCTTCCCCTCAATATCAGCAGCCAAAACCACCAATGCATTGCCCAATTCATTTTTTATTTCAAAGGACAATTTCTTCAAGGCATCAGCAGATGGTACTGAGATTTGTGCGAAAACACAATTCATTCCATCAATCGAAATTGCTTTTTCAAGTAATTCTTCTTTGAGTGCTCCTGTTTGGCGGTTTTGAAGGACTTCGACTTCTTTCTTCAACTCGTTTCTTTCCTTCAACAAAGCTTCCACTGATTTCTTCAAATCCTTTGGGTTTTTAAGCATTTCCTGAAGATCCTTCACCAAATTCACCTGTGCGTTCAAAAAGGATTCCGCAGCATCCGCAGTGATGGCTTCAATCCTTCTGACACCTGATGCAACCGAACCTTCAGAGACGATTTTGAAGAACCCGATCGCACCTGTGGAAGGTACGTGGATGCCGCCGCAAAGTTCGACGGAAAAATTTTTGTCAAATGTGATCACACGCACGAATTCGCCATATTTTTCCCCAAAAAGCGCCATAGCTCCTTGATTTTTAGCCTCTTCGATAGGCACGTTTCTTTGTTCGATTAAAGGGATGTTTGCCCTTATTTTTGAATTGACGATGCTTTCTATTTTGGCAATCTCCTCATCCGTTACTTTCGCGAAATGGGAGAAGTCAAAACGCAGCAACTGATCATTGACCAAGGAGCCTTTCTGTTGAACATGGTCTCCCAAAACTTGTTTCAGGGCTGCCTGCAAGAGATGCGTAGCCGTATGGTTGTTGATGATCAGCCTTCTTTTTTCACTTTCCACTTTACAGTGGAAAGTCATTTCAGGAGCTGATGGTAGTTTGTCTACAAAATGTACGATCAGGTCATTTTCTTTTTTGGTATCGAGTACCCTGATTTTTTCCGCCCCTGAAATCAGCCATCCCTGGTCACCGACTTGCCCACCACTTTCCGCATAGAAAGGGGTTTTGTCCAGAACCAACTGATAGCGATCTCCTTTTTTATCCGTGATCAGACGGTATTTGATGATGTTACTTTGGGATTCCAAATGATCGTAACCGATAAAATCCACGCCCTCATCTTCATTCACCATCACCCAATCGCCGGTTTCATGCTCCGCTGCAGCTCTGGATCTGCTCTTTTGCTTTTCCATTTCTATTGCGAACCCTTTTTCATCCACTGAAATCCCGTTTTCCCGAGCAATCAGTGAAGTAAGGTCCAAAGGAAAACCAAATGTATCATAGAGTTCAAATGAAGTCTTGCCATCGATGATGTTTTCATTTTTCTCCTTCAAATCCAATTTTATCTGATCCAGGATCTTGAGGCCGTTGTCTAATGTTCTTAAAAATGAAGCTTCCTCTTCCTGGATCACCTTGGAGATGAAATCCTGCTGCATGGCAATTTCAGGAAAAATCTCACCGAAATTCTCGGCAAGCAAGGGTAGCAACTCA
Source organism: Rhodonellum sp. (assembly GCF_030656585.1). NCBI lineage: Bacteria > Pseudomonadati > Bacteroidota > Cytophagia > Cytophagales > Cytophagaceae > Rhodonellum > Rhodonellum sp. Next base: position 51,475 of record NZ_JAUSPP010000042.1, on the reverse strand, counting down.
AAAAGGAAAGGCTTTTGCAAGTCCAAAAAAGTATAGCCGTATCGGACGGCTCTTCTCAATATCCTTCTGATCACATAGCCAGCTTTGTTATTGGAGGGCAATTGTCCATCAGCAATCGTAAAGGAAATGGCCCGGATATGATCCACGATAACACGCATCGCAATATCCGTTTTTTCATCTTCACCGTACTTTTTACCTGATTTTTTTTCAATGGCCTGGATGAAAGGCATGAAAACATCCGTATCATAATTGGATGATTTGTTTTGGACAGCCCTCACCAGACGTTCAAACCCCATACCGGTATCCACATGCTTGGCGGGAAGTTCTTTCAGGCTTCCGTCGGAAATCCTGTTGAACTGCATGAAAACAAGATTCCAAATCTCGATTACCTGTGGATGATCATTGTTGACAAGATCATATCCTGATTCCCTTTCCCTTTCTACATCTGTCCGCAAATCCACGTGGATTTCGGAACAGGGACCGCAGGGACCTGTATCACCCATTTCCCAAAAATTGTCCTTTTTGGAACCAAAAATAATCCGATCCTCTGAGACGATGTTTTTCCAAATGTCAAAAGCCTCATTGTCCCGATCCAATTGGTCCCCTTTGTCCCCGCCAAAAACAGATACATAGAGTCTATCTTTTGGCAGTTGATAGACAGTCGTCAATAATTCCCAAGCCCATTCAATCGCTTCTTTTTTGAAATAATCACCAAATGACCAGTTTCCCAACATTTCAAACATCGTATGATGGTATGTATCCACCCCCACTTCTTCAAGGTCATTGTGCTTACCGGAAACCCGCAAACATTTCTGGCTGTTGGCCACTCTTTTTGCTTTAGGAACCTCATTTCCAAGGAAATAATCCTTGAATTGATTCATGCCCGCATTCGTAAACATCAAGGTAGGATCGTTTTTCACCACGATCGGAGAAGAAGGGACAAAGTGATGTTGTTTTGACTCAAAAAATTCAATAAAAGTACTTCTGATTCGTTTGGCTTCCATGTAAGCTTTTGACTATGTTCGGATTATATGTTTTTATGACTATATTTGCAAACTTGAAACAGAAATTTCCAAGTCCATCAAGGGCTACAAAATTATAAGATTTACCCTGCAAATTGTAATGAGTAGAATAAAATATTACTACGACCCCAAAACCTGCAAATACGAAAGATATACCCGAAGCAAATGGGATATCCTATTGAATACCCTTGGATTCCTTTCTTTGGCCTCCATCCTATCCGTCGGTATTTTGATTGTTTTCAATTTGTATTTTGACAGCCCAAAGGAATTGCTCCTGAAACGTGAAAACAAAGAATTGACCTATTACTACAAAATGCTTGAGGAGCAGGTTGGCAATATGGACCAAATGCTTGCCGATTTGCAGCAACGGGATGATAACCTGTATCGGGTTATTTTTGAAACAGAACCCCTACCTCTTGCCATAAGGAATGCTGGAATCGGAGGAAGTGATCGTTTTAGTGAAATCAAGCAGAAGGGCTTAAATAAGGAGAAACTCATTGTCGATGTTACCGGAAAGGTAGAAAATCTTAAAAGAAAGATGTATGTTCAATCCGTTTCCTATGACGAGGTGTATCGACTCGCCTCGAGCAAAGATGAATATTGGGCTTCAGTTCCCGCCATTCAGCCTATTTTCAATGAAGATTTGAACCTTCTTGCATCAGGATATGGAAATCGTCTCCATCCGATCCTTAAAGTAATCAAAATGCACAATGGAGTTGATTTTGCAGCTCCCAAGGGAACTCCGATTTATGCCACAGGTGACGGAGTCATTCAGAGTGTCAAAACGGAATTTGGAGGTTATGGAAAGTATATTGAAATCGACCATGGTTTTGGATTTGTGACCAGGTACGCCCACATGAATGATTTCAAAGTGAAAAAAGGACAAAAAGTCAAACGGGGTGACCAAATCGGTACCGTCGGAAACACGGGGTCTTCCACCGCGCCTCACGTGCATTACGAAGTGATCAAAGACAATATCTTCATCAACCCGGTCCATTATTTTTACAAGGATTTGGATCCAAAAGAGTATGATAAAATACTGGAATTGGCTTCCCGGGAAAACCAATCTCTTTCATAAATTTTCTTTGTAGAGTTCATCAAGAATGCGAAAAGGTGCAAGTCAGAGGGGAAATTAAAGTCCCATTGGTTTGCACCTTTTCTTATACCCCAGTTTTTGAAAGATTGTGTCCTTCTTTTGCATTTCCAACTGGAATACATCCTGAATGATTATGGTATCACTTTTTGTTTGCAGTTTTCGAATTTACCCTATCGGTAATACGCCTTATTCTCCACATAACCTGATTTTTTGAGGTGTCTATCCCATCAAAAACACAATGCATATTTCGGATTGAACTGGTTTATGGTTTATGGATATTCGTTTCCTTATCAATCGTTGCGGCATGGATTAAACGCGTTTTTTGCATTACAGACTCAATGCAAAATTGTAATTGACTGACAACCAATTGGATGTTGACTATTCTTGATTTGACCTTATTGGTGTCAGGAATTATTCTCCCAATAGGCTGATTTTCTTTCAGTTTCAATCCCATTTGGAAACCCATTGCATATTTTGGGTTAAATCCTGGCTTGGTAGGTATAGAGTTGATAATAGCGCCCTTGTTTTTGGATAAGCTCCTCATGTTTTCCTTGTTCGACAATCTCTCCCCTCTCAATGACCAAGATTTGGTCTGCTTGCCTGATCGTACTGAGTCTATGTGCGATCACAAAGGTGGTTCTCCCTTGCATCAATTTCTTCAAACTCAATTGTATAAGTGATTCACTTTCAGTATCTAAATTAGACGTCGCTTCATCCAAAATCAGCACTCTTGGGTCTGCCAAAACCGCTCTTGCAATCGCAATTCTTTGCCGCTGACCACCTGAGAGCTTCACGCCCCTTTCTCCTATCAGCGTGTCCAATCCATCCTCAAACCTGTCCGTGAATTCCTGCACGTGTGCAGCGTGAACTGCCTGTTCCAATTGCTCGGCAGTGGCATTGGGTCTGGGGAAAAGGATGTTTTCCTTGATCGTGCCTTCAAACAAGAAATCATCCTGTAATACCACCCCCAACTGGGAGCGGAAACTTTCGAGTGAGATTTGCTGGAGATCGTGTCCATCTACCGTGATCAATCCTGAATCAGGGTTCAAAAATGAGGCTGCCAATCCAGCAATTGTTGTCTTTCCGGATCCTGAGGTTCCGACCAGAGCAGTCACGGATCCAGCAGGTGCGTCAAAACTGATTCCTTTCACCACTTCTTTTCCTTCCTCATAGGCGAAGGATACATTGTCAAAGCGGATATCACCCTTTATATTCGGCAAACGAAGGGTTCTTTTTCCACCAGCATCTTCCAATGGAGTATTCATGATCTCTTCTGTCCTATCCAATCCTGCAAAAGCTTCAGTCAACTGACTTCCGATATTGCTCATCTGAACGATTGGCGCAATCATAAATCCCAGATAAAGCGTAAAAGCAAGGAAATCCCCAAAGGTCATTTGATTGTCCATAATCATGTATCCCCCCATTCCCATGATCCCGGCAGAGGCTAGACCCAGCAATAAAGTCGCGGCAGAGGTGACGAAACTGGTAGAAGTCAAGCTGGCTTTCACATTTAAAAACAAACGTTCCACACCTTCTTCAAATGTTTTTATTTCCTGGGCTTCTGCGTTGAATCCCTTGATCACCCTGATTCCTCCGAGTGTTTCTGTCAATCGACCGGTAACTTCAGCGTTGATTTTCCCCCTTTCCCGAAAGATTGGGCGGATTTTACTGAAAGCTTTCAGCGAAATAAAACCAAATACGATCACAGGCAACAGCACATATAGCGTCATGAGTGGACTGATGGCGATCAACAAACCAAGGGAAACCGCGGCTGTAAGCACTCCACCAATCATTTGGGCGAATCCCGTACCGACCAAGTTTCGGACGCCTTCCACATCTGTCATGATTCTGGATACCAATTCCCCTGTTTTGGTGTTGTCAAAAAATCTGATGGGAAGCTTGATAATGTGGCTTTGAACCTGCGCCCTAAGCTTGGATATCAAGTTTTGGGCTTCTACACTTAGAATCTGGGTCAATGCATAGGAAGTTGTGGATTGAATCACAATGGCGGCCACAACAGCTAAAATCAGCCATTTGAGCATTTCCAGGTCATTGCTGGGGATTACGTCATCAATAAGGTACTTACTCGCCCCAGGAAGAATCAATCCCGAAAGTCTACTGATAATGATCAGGAACAAGCCAAGAAACAATTGTTTTCTCCTTGGCCAAATGATGGTTTTAAAAACGGAGGCCATCGTGACTCTCTTTTCTGCCGTATTCTTCTTGGCCATGTTGTGTTGGTGGTTTTTATTCAAAAGTTTTACGACAACACCCATTGGTGACGGATAAGTTCTAATTTCAAATATCTTTTTGGAAACCAAGAACAAAGGGCCTTTAAAAACATAAAGGTTCTTTTCCGAAACCAATATTCGGTGGGACTTGCACAAAACATGATTGTACGGAAAAAAATGGTGGTCACTTGTCACATTCAGAATTAAATATTTGTGGTTTTTTGGAAAATCCGATCCCAAAATGGCGCTGCTCCTTGAGATTAACCAAAACTCAGGGAGAGCTAATATCAAATCCCACTTTATCTTGGGAGAAAAACTTCCTAAAAAATCATTATTGTAGTAACTTGGCCAAAACACAGAAATAAAATAATGGATAAAAAAAACCGTTGGATCAATGAACTGAATGCAGTTACCGAAGCTGTAACAAAGGATTTTGGAATACTTTCATCCGAAATCCTTCTCCTCAAAGCCAATCCAAATGAGTGGAGTATCTCGGAAAATCTAGATCATCTGATCAAAGTCAACAGCAGTTATTTCCCTATTTTTAAAAAATTGAAAAACGGAACATTTAGAGGCGCATTCATTGGGAAATTTGGCTTTTTTACCAAATTGTTTGGGGATATGATTTACAAATCAGTTTCCGATGGAGGCAAAAAAAAGATCAAGACATTTCCACTTTGGGAACCAAATTTGGCAACTTCTTCTGGAAACATCCTTGATCAATTCAAAAGCCACCAAGCAGAATTGATCGACTGGATAACGCAAATGGCCCCCTTTATTGACAGTAAAGCCATCATCCATTCACCTGCCAATAAGCTGATTGTCTACACATTGGAAAAAGCCTTTGAAATCATCGTTGCCCATGAAAAAAGACATCTTGAGCAAGCAAAACGAGTACTGACCAAAATCCAAGACCAAATATGAAATCAGAAAAACAAAAAATGCTTGCCGGAGAGCTCTATCTCGCAGCTGATCCCGAGCTCAGTGAGGAGCGGCTGAAGGCTAGAAAATTGATCAAGGCATTCAATGATTCTCAACCGGATGCAAATGCAGAACGTGCAGCGCTATTGAAGGAATTGTTGAGAAGGACAGGGAAGAATTTTTGGATTGAACCTCCATTTTTTTGTGATTATGGTTACAATATCAGGGCTGGAGAGGATGTTTTTTTCAATTTCAATTGTGTTATTTTGGATGTGATGCCCGTCACTTTGGGAGATCGGGTTTTGGTGGGACCAAATGTTCAAATCTATACAGGAACCCATCCAGTAGAATTTAAAGTTCGAGGGTCCTTATTGGAGTTTGCAAAACCTGTAGAGATAGGTTCAGATGTTTGGATTGGAGGAGGAAGTATCATCTGCCCGGGAGTAACGATTGGAGACCGATCTATCATCGGAGCCGGATCGGTGGTGACGAAAGATATTCCGAATGATGTATTGGCGGCCGGAAATCCCTGTAAAGTGATTCGTACCTTGAATTGATTGGATTTTAGGTAATGATTGTTGAGAGGTTTGCTTTCAGCATGCTCTTTTTTTTTCAAATTCTAAAGATTTTTTTGAATAACGAATATTTTTAAATCATAAATTAAGTAAATAAATTCTCAAAATATAAATATTTTTTTCATTTTATTTCGTTATAATGTTGTTATTTAACTATAAACATGCAATAGGTTTCCCAATGGGATTGAAACTGAAAGAAAATCAGACTATTTGGAGAACAATGTGTTTTCCAAAATGGTGGAGTCAAAAACAGTCAACAACCAACTGATCATTAGGTAATTTCAGACGGGGTTAGAATTGGTAATGCATAAAACGGGTTCAACATTTTCGAACCATCAAGGATTTTACGAAGACAACTGATTCAAAAATCAACCAGGAAATCCGATGACCTTTTTTATAATTTGAAATCCAAGAGGCAATGGAATCAAAAACGAATGATTAACAACTAAACCACATCAAAAATGAAAACATCAAAATCAAATACAGGAAGCAGTCATTCTGCTGCCAGTTACACAACGAGTGTTTCAGGCAAAAAAGAGCTGCAATCCTCACAACTCATGGAATTATTTGAGGACGAGTTGAAGGATATATATTGGGCTGAAAAAGCGCTAACCAAGGCCATCCCCAAGATGATCAAAAAGGCGACATCCGAAAAATTGGTGAAAGCACTGACCACACACCTTGAAGAAACCAAAGAGCATGTGACAAGAGTGGAAAAGGTTTTTGAAACCTTTGGCAAAAAAGCCAGTGCAGTGAAATGTGATGCCATGGAAGGCCTGATAGATGAGGCGGAAGGAATTATGGAAGAGTGCGAAAAAGGAGCCATGTGCGATGCTGGGATCATTTCGGCTGCTCAAAAAATTGAACACTACGAAATTGCGAGTTACGGAACACTGCGTCAATTTGCAGAAACGCTTAAGTTGACCGAGGCTGTTACCTTATTGGAAGATACATTAGAGGAAGAAAAAGCCTCGGATTCATTGCTCACCGAAGTGGCTGTTTCAGCAGTAAACAAACAAGCGGCAACAGAGAAAGCATAAACCATTGGCCTTCATTTTCAGAAAGTGCAGCAATTTTCATTGTTGCACTTTCTTTTATTTCTACCCCTTAATTGGAAAACAGGGGGATATCCTGATTAATTTAAACCCTGAATAATTGAATATGACTTCTAATATGTTTCCTGCCAATAGTTTTCAAACATCCTTGAGAATGCCCTGCATTTGGAGATATGACATCAAGTAATTTATACATAAATAAACACAAGTTGCTTTTAATTAATAATTTATAAAACTTTAGAACGAAGCAACTCGGAACCAGACCATTTCCACCTTGGTGGCGAAAAATGATTCCGCAATTACCCTAAATATGCCTTAAGCTTCCTGGTTAAAATAAAATCAATTTCAAATTTTCAGCATTCAGGAGAATACCCTGTTAGGTTGATTATTTCATAAGATCCATTTGGAAAATAGACCGTATTTAGGAAAAGAGTATGAATCTTTGTGAGAAATACTTCTTTTTACAACCGAAGAAAACAGCATAGATTAACCTTTTGAAACAATCTTGATTCTCCCGTAAGATTCACTCTCATTTCTGGAAACAAATGAAGCAGGTTTTCCGTACTTGCAACATGTAATTATTCCTAAACGGATAGTGATATATGGATATGGCTTATTGAATCCATTTATTGTGCCTTAAGAGAATACATTGACACCCATTCACCATTTCCACCGCACATGAAATCCGTTTTATTTTCACTCCTCATTATATGCTCAGCATGGGAAAGTTTTGCTCAAAGCGATACCGACTCCAGCAAAATCGTCCTCATCAACAAAGAGATGGAATCTTTGAGGAATGACAACGAGGCATTGCTCAACAGCTTGGATCTTACCAACAGAACCCTAAATGACCTGATCACGGACAAAAAAGTTTCTGATGAAACAAAATGGGAAACCATAAAATCCAATATCAACCATTCCACACAACTTTATAAAGTGCTCAGCGATGACATCATAGATTTGAAATCCAGGCTTACCGATGAAGATTATCAGGGATTTATCAAATCACTTAGCAGCATCCAAGAGGGACCACTTGGCTTTTCTTTTCAGGACATCATCATTGAATCTGCCAATAAAATCGTGCTGTTTCCCACCAAAACCCAAATGGATCGGTTTATTGATATTTCAAAAAGTATCATCAGCAGTCCTATCATCGCAAGCATTCCTTTTGTTTCCAATGCTGTATCAGCATCCAGTTCAATCCTCAACATCGCCTACAGTTCATCCCTAACGGATAAAAAAAGTGATCTCGGAAAATTAAAGACTTTCGAAGGAGAACTCAACCGATACATTTCCTATTACACTACATTGGACAAAGCCAATGTCCTGAATCAAACTTCCAATAGTGACAGAAGAGTTTTATTGGAAAACCTTCAGTTGGATCTACTGGCCAAATTGAAAAAAGATGCTCCCAAATTGAATTTCACTGTGTCCGACAGGTACGATGGAGAAACCATTGACAGTTATTTCAATAGAATTTTAGGCAGCTTCAATAGGGACTGGAGTGAAAAATACCTGAGAGATTTAGAAAGAAAATTCCAAAACAACCGAGGAGAAACCAATTATTCAGCGCTTCTCCAGAAGGAATTCGATGTGAAGTATTACAACAACAATGTGAATGGCTTAGTCGAAATCTCCAAAAAATACTTGTTGTATTATGACAATTTCTTTGAGATTGCCAACAACTATCAGTTCAGGATCATCGAAGCCGTTGACCTCGCAAAAGCGAACGGCATCATCAAATCTAAAAAAGCAAATGGTGGAGACCTTTCTCCAAATCAAGTGTATGAGGGAATCGTGAAAAGTCTTCATGACAAGAAAAACGCAAGAGACAATGGGATCATCAACAGCATCAATATAGGAGAACTCAAACAGCAAATAGAAAGAGTGATGGATTACAAAATCATCTGATCTGGTTTTGGACTCTTCATTTGAAAATTTATTTTCTTTTCAAGTATGCCCTTCGGAAACATCAACAATACAGAAATGAAATGTATAAAGTTTATATATCCCGAAACACACGTTCCGTTCATTTAAGGGGGTTGAAATTGCAAGCAAGAACAGATTTTTTGGAGAAGAAGGCGTCCGACCGATAGGGTAAAGTCAAAAGCAACAGGCAAAGACTGATTAATAGGTGATTTCAAACAGGAATGAAATTGGCAATGGTTAACAGGAGTTAAAACCCCTATTTAATGACTTTAATACTTACAACTTAAATGCATTAAGCACAGAATCATATAAATAGTTTTTTGCTTCGGCAACAAAGGTCGGTTCGTTGAAATTGAGTTCTGGAAGGTGTATGACCTGATCGAAACCACTGCCATCTCCCCCATTCCCGGAGGTAATCAATACAGTGTGTTTCCCGAATTTTTTGGCCATTTGAAGCAATTCATAACTACCCTTTCCTCCTGCAGATTGGCTGTCATATCGTCCCTCCCCTGTAATGATCAAATCAGCATTCTTGATTTTGCCCTCCATACCTGTTTTTTCAAAAAACCAATTGGCTCCCATTTTTAGGTCCATGGGAAAGAAAGCAGACAAGCCAAAGGCAATTCCCCCAGCAGCGCCAAAGCCCTCTTGGTCAAGGATGGTCTTTTTGGATTTTTTCTCCAAGTGACTGGAAAAATGTTTGCAGGCATTTTCATAAGGAATAATTTCGGTTTCCTTCAATCCCTTTTGCGGGCCAAAAACGGGAATGGCGCCCTGGGAACCCCAAAAATAATTGTTGACATCACAAAGACAGGTGAATTTGATATCTGGCTTTGGGATGGGATTCTGGATATGGGCAATTTTTCCCATGATACCTTCAGAAAACATTGAGATTTCTCGACCTTTTTTATCCAGAAAAATAAAACCCAAAGCCCTTAAAATCCCCAGGCCCATATCCATCGTCGCGCTGCCACCCAGACCCAAAACGATATGCTTTGCCCCGCCATCAATGGCTGACCGAATCAACTCCCCCGTTCCATAGGTACCTGTAGTCCATGGATTTAATTCGTAAGGTTTCAAGTTTTTTATACCAGAGACTGTGGAGACATCGAGGTATGCCGTTTGGTGTTTTACATCCAAATAATAAAACCCAAGGATAGGTCGACCCAAAGCATCCAGAGCCATTTGAAATGTTTGGGGCAATCCCATTGCCTTTCCCAATAAAAAACAAGTCCCATCGCCACCGTCGGCAATGGGACTCAAAATGCTTTCAAAATCCGGTCTCACTTCTTTCAAAGCCAGTCCAATAATGACGGATGCCTCATCCGCTTCCACGGTCCCTTTGAATGCATTGGGAGCAATGAGCACCTTCATCTTATTCGTTTTTGAATCTTTCAAAATAATCCTTACTGGCAGCCTTCACTTTTGGCGCCAAATAAATCGTGGAAATCATAGTTGGAATAGCCATAATCGCATACATCCCATCTACAAAACTCACGACAACTTCCAGGGAAACCACAGCCCCAGCCACAATGGTCAAAAGATAAAAATAATTATAGTAATCCGCTTTGTCTGCCCCAAAGAGATAATTGAAACACTTGTGCCCATAATAGGAATAAGTGAACATGGTCGAAAGTGCAAATACCAAAACAGCCAACATCAACAAGTATTTCCCAAATCCAGGCAGCGCCATTTCAAAAGCGGAAAGTGTCAATCGAACGCCATCGTTCTCGGTGGTTTCCCAAACACCAGTCAATAAAATCACCAAAGCCGTCAAGGTACAAACCACGATCGTATCGATAAATGGACCCAACATAGCGATCAGACCTTCACGGATGGGCTCATTGTTTTTGGAAGCCCCGTGAACCATCGGTGCTGTTCCGATTCCTGCCTCATTTGAGAAAGCAGCTCTTCTGGCGCCGATTACGATCACTGCTCCAACAGCTCCTCCCATGACGGCATTACCGGTAAAAGCATCTTCAACAATCAGCCAAAGCGTTGCCGGTACTTCTCCTAGGTATTGAAAAACAATAATAACAACCGTAATAAAATACAAACCCACCATAAAAGGAACCAAGCGGGAAGCTACTGCGGCTATCCTTTTGATACCTCCCAAGATCACCACTGCGACGATCAGCATCATGCTGATTCCCAATATCCACTTGGTGCTTTCACCCTGATCCCATCCATTGGGTTGGAAAATGACGGATCTGAGCACAGCCGTCAATTGGTTTGCTTGGAAGATGGCCAGAAGGCCGAGAATTCCCGCTACTGAAAAAAGAACTGCAAGGGGTTTCCATTTTTTACCCATTCCCTCCTCAATCACATACATGGGACCTCCTTGGATTTCTCCAGAACTGTCTTTTCCCCTATACATGATCGCAAGGCTACAGGTGAAATATTTGGTGGCCATACCCACAAATGCGGACATCCACATCCAAAAAATGGCACCGGGGCCACCCATATTGATCGCAATGGCAACTCCACTGATATTTCCCAGTCCAACTGTAGCTGCAATGGCTGCTGACAAAGCCTGTCGGGAAGAAATCTGTCCAGGAAGATTCTCATCGTATTTGCCACGCACCACCTTTAGCGCATGGCCAAAACGTCGGAAAGGAACAAATCCAGAATAAACAAATAAAATCAAACCGCCTCCCATCAACAACACCAACATTGGGGTATCCCAAATCCAATTGCTAAAACCAATGATGTATTCTCCCATTCTGTATGCCTAAATCGTATTTTAAAAGAAACAGCATATTAACAGCAATTTTCGGTAAAAACAAAATCCTAACCTGTCAGGATTCATGAAATTCATGATTTGGTCGAAATTGCTTCGGGAAATTTAGGGAATCATTTTTTCCAATTTTCTGAAATCCCAGAATTTCCTTCTCAAAAAAAAAGCCTTGGGTTTGACCCAAGGCTTTAATGCTCAAACAAACTGACTTTTTTATTCAAAAATCCAATTTTCATAAAGCCTGAAACAACAAAATGCTTTTGACTTAAAAAATGATATTTGTTGCGGTTGAGGCTCCTTTTTATTTTCCCCAATCCACCAAAGGAGATTTATAGTAGTTGATACCCATCAATTCCCATCTTTTCCCATGATCGATGAGCCTTTTCTTGTAGGAATCCCAATCTTTCGACTCTTTCGGAACCCAAGCAATCTCAGCAATGGCGGTGATCCTCGGGAATACCATGTACTCCAATTCTGATCGGTTGGTGATCGTCTCGGTCCAAAGTGGCGCCTCAATCCCCAATATATTTGATTTCCCTATTCCATCCACCATTGCCGTCGGTTCCCAATTGTAAGCGCTATCCAACTCGATGTAAGCTGCCCAATGAAGTCCCAAAACCGTCGTAGAATCATATTGCATGTCAAGATAAGCCTTGGTTGCAGGAGACATGATGACTTGCGCACCTTGATCCACGGCCATCTTGGCATTTTCCGCCACTGCCCAATACTGCGCAACACTTCCGGGAAGCAAGGTCGCATGTGCAATTTCATCCCATCCAATGGAAGTTTTTCCGTATTTGGCTACAATTTCCTGAGCCCTATTGATAAATGGAATGTAATCCTTCATTTCCGTCACGTGGGACTCATCTCCACCGATGTGGATGTATGGACCTGGGGTCATTTCTGCCAATTCCCGGATCACATCATCCACGAATTGATAGGTAATTTCCTTGTCCGTGGCCAAAGTACTGAATCCAACCACAATACCTGTGTAAAGCTCACTGGCCAATGGATCCAATCCTTCCACTCCTAAGGCAGCTCGGTCCACTTTGACGCTGTGTTCTTTAGGAACCGTGATCCCTGGGTTCAATTCACCGTAAGACGCCAAAGCTGAATTGGTATGGCCTGGCATGTCGATTTCCGGAATGATGGTGATGAACCTCTCCTGGGCGTACGCTACAATGTCTTTGTATTGTTCTTGGGTATAAAAGCCACCCTTTCCTCCCCCTACTTGGGTGCTGCCACCTATTGTCGTCAAGTTTGGCCAGGATTTGATTTCTATCCTCCAGCCTTGGTCATCGGAAAGATGCAAATGCAACATGTTCATTTTATAGAATGCGAGGAGATCAATGTAATGTTTGACATCTTCCACAGAGAAAAAATGTCGGGCAACGTCCAACATGGCGCCTCGGTAAGCATATTCGGGAGAATCCGTGATGGTTCCAGTCGGGATTCTCCATTTCACGCCTGAAACTTGGCTCTTGATTTCCAACTCGGCCGGAAACAATTGTCTAAGGGTTTGGATTCCAAAAAACAAACCTGCTTCTGAACTTGCCGACAATTTGATGCTTTGCTTCGTGATGTCCAATTGATATCCTTCGTTTCCCACGGAAAGCGAAGGATCCAAAGCCAACACAATCGCTCCTTCACCCGGTTCTGTTTCTGTATTGGTTTGGAGGTCTAATGAGGTAGCGTTTTGAATTAATTGTTGAAGATATGCGGAGATCTGTGTCAATTGTGCACTGTCTCCTACCAGATGGATTTGGGTATTTTCAACCAACTCAAAAGAATCTCCCGTTCCAACAACCGAAATCGGCTGAGGAATAATGGCATAATCTGTCATATTTGGTGTTTTTTCTTTGGAACAAGAAGTGAACAATATCGCCAATAAGGCGAAAAAAAGAAAAGGAAACGATTTCATAAGATTCAAATTTTGGGAAAACAAAGGGAATATTATCAAGTAAACTTAATTAAAATTTTCTGCTATGTGGCAAATCTTTTTAGAATAGTTTAGGAATTGAAGAAACAAAATCAAAAATTGCATATCCGTAATAAAAATTACACTCAAATCCTTTCATGAAAATATTGGACACCCATTTATCCCATTAAAAATCCATTCTCCCTAAAGAACAATTGAAAAAACCAGAAAACTATTTAATTTGAAGCATAAAAAAAAGTGGACAATTTCTGAATGAATCCATACAATTAAACCTAAAAATATACCTAATGAAAAAGAAAGATTTACCCGGGAAGCCAAATGCCAGAAGGGATTTTATAAAAACCTCGGCGACGGCTCTTGCTGGGTTTTATTTTGTACCAAGACATGTAATTGGGGGACCTGGATTCATTGCTCCCAGTGACCGATTGAGAATTGCCGGAATAGGTGTTGGAGGGATGGGCCAAGGTGATGTCCGTGGGGTTTTCAACAGCGGCAAAGTGGATATTGTGGGCCTTTGTGACGTGGATGACACCAGGGCAAAGGCCAGTGTAGAGGCACATCCAAAAGCCAAGTACTACAAGGACTTTAGGGTTATGCTTGACAAGGAGCACAAAAACATTGATGCGGTGACGGTTTCCACGCCCGACCATAACCATGCCGTCCAAGCCATGGCCGCAATGCAATTGGGCAAGCACGTGTATGTCCAAAAGCCACTCGCACATGACATCTACGAAGCCCGAATGTTGACCCAGGCTGCTGAAAAATACAAAGTGGTGACTCAAATGGGGAATCAGGGTTCCTCAGGAGATGGAGTAAGACAAATGATGGAATGGTACAATGCCGGCCTGATCGGCGAAGCTACAAAAGTACATTGCTGGACCGACCGTCCTGTTTGGCCACAAGGTCTGCCTTGGCCAACACAAGCCGCAACACCTCCGGCTGATCTGGACTGGAACCTTTGGTTGGGAACAGCACCCTATAAAGACTATGTCCCAAATCTACTGCCCTTCAACTGGAGAGGCTGGTGGGATTATGGAACGGGAGCGTTGGGCGACATGGCCTGCCATATTATAGAACCTCCATTCAGGGTTTTGGGACTAGGATATCCTGATTCCGCAGAATGCAGTGTTGGATCCGTTTATGTCGGGGAATTCAAACGTGGGTATTTCCCGGAAAGCTGCCCTCCTTCTTCCCATATCACTTTGCGATTCAAAAGGGAAGGAAAAGAAGAACTGGAATTCCATTGGATGGATGGAGGAATTCAACCTACCCGTCCGATTGAATTGGAAGCAAATGAAATCATGGGCGATGGTGGAAATGGTGTCATCATTGAAGGAACCAAAGGGAAAATGATGTGTGGTACCTATGGCGTAAATCCCAGATTGCTCCCCACTTCCAGAACCGCTGAAGTTTCTGTACCACAAACCCTCTACCGTGTACCGAATGGAGACAGGGGGCATTACAACAATTTCGTAGAAGCTTGTATTGCAGGTCACGGCAGCAAGGAATTCCACCAATTGAGTTCCCCTTTCTCAGTTGCAGGTCCATTGACTGAATCCGTATTGATGGGTAATTTGGCCATCCGAAGCTACGACTACCGTGAACCAAGAGCTGGCGGGAACGAAAACCAATTTGACTATCCCGGTCGGGGGATCAAATTGCTTTGGGATGGTGCCAATATGAAAGTGACCAATTTCGATGCTGCCAACCAATTTGTCAAACGGGAATACCGTGAAGGCTGGACTTTGGGCATCTAAAAGAATAATCCCCAATTGGTAGGAGGAATTTCTTGCCAATCACAATGGAGCATGTATACCAAATCCTGTTTTAGGATTTTGGAGATTAAGAAGAAATACCCCCAGATACTTTCTGGGGGTATTTCTTCTTTTAACCCTTCCTATACATCATCAATTTTATTTCAGCTTTTAACCCGTTTTATGCAAAGCGGACTCAACTCAATATTGTAATTGACTGAAAATCAATTGAGTGTTGACTATTTTTGATTACACCCTATTGGTGTTAGGAATTATTCTTCCAATAGGCTGATTTTCTTTCCGTTTCAATCCCATTTGGAAACCTATTGCATATTGCGGGTTAAACTACTTAATAATCTGTCGGTTGTTTGTCGATTTTGACTGTATCATATCGACAATAGACTTCATTTTACAAAAGTCTGATTTTCGTGCAGTTTCAAGCACTATCTGTAAATGCAACGCATATTCCATCTAACTTACCTTAAGTTTGATGCTTTACGTTAATTTTCCACTATCTTAGAATTTGGACTTAAAAGTCAAAACCCAATCCAGCAGCATTCAGCATTTTGGAATAGGCTATTTTTCTATTGGCCTCCAAATCATTCAGGATCAATCTGGAATCCAAAAGTGTCACCTCTCTTGCATTGATCAGGAAAAGTGAGCTTTCCCCCATTTGAAAACGGGTTTGCTCGCCTTCTAGAAGTCTGGTCAAACCCAGAATATTGGCGTTAAAAACGCCAAGCTGTCGCTGCAAGGTTTCAAATTTGTTGATTTCACTTTCCAACTTTGTCCTGAGTTGAATCGATTTCAATTCCCTATCCGACTGTTTAAAATCAAGTTTTGCCTTGACCAATCCCAATCCTCCTCGTTCTTTTCTTAAAAACAGGGAGGTTTGAAAAGTGAAACCCCATTTGTAATTGTTTTCAAAGAAGGGAGAGGCATTCAGAGGTCCAACCGCTTCAGAAAGGAAATTATAATTGACTTTCATCACCGGCTTTAATTGTTCCGCTTTCCATCTCCTCTCGATCTCCAAAGTATTCAATTCAAAATCCGCCAATCTCAGCAGAGGGTGATTGTTGATCAGCGCCCTCATCTCTTCCTTGTCAAAATCCAATTCGATGAACTCCAGAACATTTTGTGGAACTGCATTTTCCGCAATATCCAAGGGGACATTTTCCGGATCCCACAAAAACGTGTTCAGTTCCTGGGTGGCATTGAAATACGCAATTTCGGCGGATTGAAGTCTAAAAGCTCTGTTAAGGACTTGTGTGTAGGCTTCTATCGTATCAATGGCCGCCAAACTTCCTTCAAAAAAACTTTCCTTCACTGCCTCAAAACGAATTTCTGCCAACACAACACTTTCTTCCAACAGATTTTGGTTCTGAAAACTAGCGGCCCAATACCAATAAACTTGTGTGGCCTCCAAGTAAAGATCATTGAGGATCTGCTGTCTCTCAGCTTGCGTAGCATCGATATAAACCTCTGCTTGGCGCAATGCAGCCCTTCTTTTGTCTATAAATAGTCCTTGACCCAAATTTACTGAGGCTCCAGCGGCAAGCAAACCATTCCCGGGAACAGTTCTCTCGGCATTGAGGTAAGTACCAGTGTTTTGTTCAAAAACACCTTTCAGTTCGACCCCGCCAACGGTGGGAACAAGAAGACCTGCTTCCTTTTTACGATAATATTCAGTTTCGCTGAACTCTTTTTGGTCATAATTACCATACAAAAGAGGATCAAACCCCCCTCTCGCAATTCTCATTTCCTGCTCCCCAAAACGCAAGGTAGTTTCTGCTTGCTTGGAAACTGGATGAAAATCCTTCACCAACTCGAGGAAATATTCATAGGTAAGCATCTCCTGCCCAATGGCCCCAAAAGAGAAGATTAAGCACAAAACAGTCAATGAAATTTTTCTCATTTCTTGCTGTCTTTAATGGCCTGCTGTTCCCTTCTGGTATAATAATCAGCTGGAAAACCGTTCAATTGCCGCCAGATTTCATACCAAATCGGCACATCGTTTAATAAGGCAATGCCATCGGCCCCGGAGCCGATTTTAAGTGCATCAGGCCATGGATGCTCTTCTGGATCTTCTACCACCAAAACGCGATATCCGTCTGAAGTACTCGTAAATCTATCTATGGCTACCACGACGCCCCCAAAAGTCCCGTTCGAAAGCTGTGGCCAACCCGAAAATACAATCGCAGGCCAGCCGTCAAAAATAAACCGAACCCTATTCCCTTCTTTTACCAAAGGCAAATCTACGGGAGCAACGTACATTTCAACAGCCAGTTTAGCATCGGCTGGTAGGATACTGATAATTTCGGCACCTTCACTGATGGTTTCTCCGATTCCTACCCGAATGGCTTTGGTGACATATCCGGTTTGAGGTGCAAGTATATATCTGTAGCTACTTCTGACCTCATAGTTTGAGAACTGGTTTTCCAACTGTGATGCTGTAGCCTCTGCATCGTATTGAGACGACATTGCCGAATACATATCGGCTTCGGTTTTAGCCATTTTATCCCTAAAATCATTGTCGATCGCCTGCAACTCAATTTTGGCAGAAATAAATTCATTCTTGCTGCTCAAGAGCGTATTTTCTGCTGAAATCAAACCGGATTGAACTTCCTGAAATCTCAATTTCCTTGTTTCAAAATCCGTAAGCGAAGTCAAACCTTCCCTATAAAGGTTTTCTGCCCGCTGAAGTTGCTCGACCCCAACCTGGAAATTCACTTTGGACTGTTCAAACCGAATGCTATCAGATTTCACCTTCAACTCTGACATTTTGAGTTTGTTTTCCGCCTGCTCTTTCCTGAGAATATTATTGGCCCTAAGAGCCTCAAATTGATTTTTTTGGGCCACTACCCTCCCTCCATAGGATTTTGCAGCCATGTTTTTGGCATCTACCTGAAGTTGGGTCCTTTCCAATAAAAGTGGATCAAAGAAATTGTCCTTGATTTCAGAAACCTGCAGAATGGTATCTCCTTTCTGGACATAATCCCCTTCAGCCACATACCATTCTTCAATCCTTCCCGCGATGATGGAATTCACCGTCTGGGGCCGCTGATCGGGTCTCAAGGCTGTGACATATCCATAGCTTCTGACATTTTGTGTCCAAGGCAAGAATATGAACAAGATAGCAGCGGCAAGCAACCACAACAATACCCTGATCCGGTTTTTCCTTTCATCTTCGGGCAAAGTCATCCGATAACTCTCGTAACCGTCAAATGACAATTTTCTCCCGATCTTATTCTTCGAAATGTTTAACATACCTATAGAATTTTAGGAGTTTTTTAATCGTAAATAATCTTGACTTCTCCCATCAAAGATTATTTTTCCTTTTTCCAATTCGATAACCCTTGGAAAAAGGCTTATTATTTCCTCATCTTCAGAAATCATCATTACTGTCCATGGGCCTGAGGAAATATATTCCTTAACCCGTTTTTTTATTGCCGGAGAAAAATCTGAAAACAAGGCCTCTAAAAACAAAACCTTTGGTTTTCCAGACAAACACCTGGCCATAATTATAGAGCTTATGACAGCCTTACTGACGCCCTTTCCTTCCGGCATCAATTCAGTATTCAAATCATCTGGAAGTTCATAAACAAATGTGTTCAAGCCAACGAGTTCGACAATTTCCCTCAGAAAATTCTCTTTTATTTCCCTCCCAAGTACTATGTTTTCTCTAATGGTACCACTAAAAATGGATTCATGTGTAAGGCTATCTCCAACAAAACTTCTGAATTTCCCAAGATCCATGGTATCAATGGGCAATCCATTTACGATGATTTTACCCCTGTATTCAGAATACAGACCCGACATCAAATTCATCAAGGTACTTTTTCCGCTTCCACTTCCTCCGGCCAAAACCACCTTTTCTCCAGGTTGGAGGGAAAGTGATACGTCATTCAAAATTTCATATTCTGAATGTCTTGTCCTAAAACTAAGGTTTTGAATTTCAAATTTAAGTCCCGATTTTTCGGGGGTGAGTGATTTTTCTGTTCCTGCCTGCATTTCCATTGGCAAATCCATCACCTGACCGATTTTTTCAAAAGCAGTAAGGGTATCATAAACCGTCTCCAAGGACAAAATGATTTTTTCAACTGAATTCACTACCAAAACAATAATAATCTCGGCAGCGACAAATTGGCCAATACTGATCTCATTGTTGATCAACAACAAACTTCCTGCTACCAAAAGGGAGGAGACAATCAGTACTTTGAACACGATCAGGATTTTGTATTGGAACACCAACACCCCAAAATGCTGATTTCTGTATTCTACATAAGACTTCAGCAATCTGTCCACTTTGATAAAAGGTAGATTTGAATTTCCTGCCAATTTAAAAGTGGCCATAGTTCTGCCGATTTCCTCCAACCAATAGGCTACCCCATATTTTGCTTTGGATTCATTCAGAGAGGTTTCCATTCCCTTTGGGCTTGTATAATAAAAAATCAGAAACAAAATTATGATCAGAATAAGCCCAAAAATGATGAAAAACTGGTGGTAAAAGGCCAAGAGTAACAAGCCAAAAAACACCTGAATGGTTGCTGTGGTAAAATCGGTCAGGATCTTTGCCATGCCTTTTTGAAGATTCATCACGTCAAAGAAACGGTTGACGAGTTCGGGGGTGTGTTTATCATGCAATTCATCCAATTTCAACATCGGCAAGCGGAAAGCAAAGCCAAAACCTGTCTTGGTGAATATTCTTTGCTGCATTTTTTCTGTGAGGTACAATTGATTGATTTGAAGATATCCGCCAAAACTAATCCCAGCGGCAACTACAAAGACAAGCAAAAGCCAAGAAGTGCTTACCCTTCCTCCCAGGATAAAATTAAAGATCGCTTGGATACCAAGCGGAAGACTGAGGGATACAAGACCATTGAGAAGTGCATAGAAATAAATCGAATACACTTCTTTTCTTTCATCCTGAAGAAATTTCCAAAATCTTTTGATCGGGGTGAGGGCGATGTCAATATTCATTTTCAATTGTTTTAAAAACCATGTTTTGGAAAAACTCCGTTCGTTTTTCATCTCCGTTCTTGATTTCTGTCAATCCCGGTAGATGTTCGGAATAGTAGGATTGCATTAGACCTGATCCCATTACTGTGGATACCAGTGCCTTTGGAAATTCATAATCAGGGTTGATCTCCGTGATGATTGCTGCTATCCTATTTCCAATTTTATGATAATAATGGAAAAATCCATTTTGATATTCCTGATCAATTTCCTTGGTCATAAAAGCCTTCGTTGCTTCATTTGTTAGCAGATGCTTTAAGGAAACCGGATCTATGTAATCGTTTACTTTATATATAGGCCCGTTCACCAATATTTCTAGTGCAATCTTCAGTCTTTTTTTTGGATCAGGCAAATTCGCAGTGGATATAATGAGATTATGTTCCAAATATCCCCAATACCAAACCATAAGAAAAAGCAATAGCTTGTGTTTATTTTCAAAATACCGATAGATGGCAGATTCTGTACAATCGACCTTCCCCGCCAGTTTTTTGAAAGTAAATTGTTCAAGTCCCAGTTCTGAGATCATTATAATTCCTTTGGCAACAATCACTTTTCCCAAATCAGAACTGAAAGGATCTTTCAAATAGATATTTTTGTTGACGTCAACCCTGATTTTCTTGAAGAGAGATTCCATTGGCATAAATTTAAATCAAATGCTTAAACCGACATCTTCTGAAAAAAGTTTACTTTACTTTTAAAAAGTTTGTATTACAAACAAATTAAATAGGCGAAGAATGTAGCGACTCGGTCTTTGAGGCAAACAGGCTTCATTAAATCCTGTTTTTACAGATTCTATTTGACCACCATGGCATATTTGACCAACTCTTCCAAAGAAATAAATTCCAATGTTTTTTCATGTGTTGCTTCTAGATAAATTTTAGGTGCAACTCCTTGATAATGGGCTTGCATCCACCTGCTGGCGCAAAGGCACCAACGGTCTCCGGGTTTCAAACCTGGAAATGCAGCTGCGGGAATCGGGGTAATAAGGTCATTTCCCATTTTCTTGCTGAAATCCAAAAACTCCTGCGTCATCACAGCACATACTGTATGCGTTCCCACATCATCCTTTCCCGTCTCACAACATCCGTTTCTATAGTATCCTGTAAGTGGAGAAGTACTGCAAACCATGAGCAATTCCCCAAAGACATTATTCGCCATTTTTTTATTTGTTTTGTTTGATTATTAGGAGAAGTAAGAAGGATTTATGCATATCCACTGCTGTATAAGTCATTTCCACTTTTGAGAAATGGGCGTGATATCACTGATAGACATCGGGGCCTTTGGAAAAAAGACCGAAGAAATCAAACCCCTTGTGTTTTTTGGGTTTTCAACTGGTCCATTGGTTTATGGACAAAGTAGCGTAAATACCCATACGAATTTAACAAAAGGATTAAATCCCAATCCATTCAAGCCTTGAGTTTCTTCCAATCTGGGTCATATTTCAGTTTCCCCACCAAATTAAGATAAAGAACTTTTGAATAACGCAACATAATAGGCACCAACAACAGATTTCCAATCAGTACGGTCGTCACATATACCCAAACATCCGGATCATCAAACAGATAGTTGAGCACAATCAGGACATTGACGACTAGGGCTACGGAGAATGCATAGCTGATGTACATGGCACCATAGTAAAAATCAGGCTCTGGGGTAAGTACAGCATTACACGTGGGGCAATGGTTGTGCACGTCTGAAAGCTTTCTGTAACTAATGATCGAGGTAGGGAAGATTTGCCCCTCCCTGCATCTTGGGCATTTTGCAAGGACCATTGCTGCTCCTAAACTAACTTTTTTCATAACTAAAATATTGTGACCTAAAGATAAACAATCCAAAAGAAAGACTCTTGGTTATGTAACACATTAATGGAAGATTTTGATTCGGGGTTGAAATGGTTTTCTTAACTTTGCAGCATGTTAAAAAGATTGAGGATACATAAGCTAACACGATGGATAAATTTCATCCTGCTGATGAACTTTCTGAATCTATCTGCAAGTTTTTATCAATCAACTGAATCCCAGTCGATTTTCATTCAGTCCCAAGACCCTTTGGATACACTTACAGAACTGGTCTTGGAGTATTTTTTGGAAATGGATGACGACACTGTTCCCGACACTGAAGTACCGGGAGGAAAAAGGTCATTGCTCGATCTGAAGATGAATCTTCCCCACAATTTCTGGAAACTTGAATCTGTAAAGCTAAATTTATGGCTTAAACCCAATGCTTTTTACGCTGATTTTTCCGAGAGCCTGTCACAGGAAATTGACTCCCCACCACCCAAAAGCTAGGGTTCTTTTTAATGTCCTAACTTAATTCAAACAAAAATTTCCATTTATTTAGATGAAAAAAATCCTTGCAATGCTCGGGCTTTGCCTGTATGCCTTACCTTCAATTGGCCAAAATCTGTCTGACAGCCTTAAAATCGAAAAGAGAATTTTAGATAGCCTTTTCCTTGACGAAATAGAAGCGCCACAATCCAAAGAAAAGGCCAAAATCCTCCATGCAGAACCCTTATACATCGATTTGATTCGTGATCTGGGCGCCCGAAAAGGAGAAAAAGAATGGAATTTTGGCTTCGGAATGACCGATAAAAATGGTTTTGATGAATATGAAGCCTTGGTGGAATACGAATGGGCTCCAATCGATCGCCTTGGTTTTGAGATTGAAGTTCCTTTGACTGTCTTTTCCTCAAGAGGAGAATTGTCACAAAACCTAGAAAAACCCTCCAATAGGCTCGAATCCATTAAATTGGCGACTCAATGGACCTTTTTGGTTTCTGAAAAAGCAAAGACCTCACTTGCATTGGGCTATATTCACGAATTTGAGTTTGTAGACCTCAACAATCTCAGTTTTCGCCAACTCTTCAAGGGGAATATTTATAACCCAATTTTCATTGCCGCAAAAAGATGGGGGAGCAATTACCACACCCTAATCTATACTGGGCCAAGGATTGAAAAAGAATTCAATCAAAAAAGCCATGTCAGCTATGACATCAATACGAATTTTCACTACATGATCACCGGAACCAGGAATTTTATAGGACTGGAAGTCAACAAGGAAATCTACCAAGGAAAAATGGAAACCGTATTGAGACCACAGATGCGGATTGGCTTGTCAGAAAGCATCATGGTGGGGATCGTCACAGGCATCCCGCTTAGCCGTCAAAACAATGGCATCAGTTCTTTTCTTAGGATCATTTATGAACCCGGATTCAAGGCAATGCATTGATCAAAAAAGCCTTTGGGGGAATCCCCAAAGGCTTTTTATTCTTCTGGATTCCATTCGTCCAAATCATAATCCTTTCCCCTGCCCCACCGAAGCAATTCTTCAATGGTGTAAACCTCAGTTGTATCAAGGTCTTTGACTCTAAAATCCTCACTGGAGATCCTCGCCAAGATCTGAAACCTTCGATTTTCCCCAAGATTGGTAAATTCGTAAGTCCTGCCCACGCGTAAGTTGTCCAATGCTATTGCCATATTTATTTTTATGCGTTTTCTTTTATAATCACTCCTACTGCCTCAAATTTATATTCTTCCTTGTCGGAGGTGATTGCATCAATTTCTTCTTTGGATTTTCCTGCATCCTCAGCATAATGCTTTTGTGAAGCCACGTCTGTGATGGATCTGGTGGCCACACCATCCATAATTACGGGATAACCCATCGCATTTTTTGGAACAAAGAAACCATAATCCTTAAAGGTCACCCGCATCAACTGCCCATCTGGCAATTCCACCGTCATCCAGCATCCTTTATCGGCACAAACCTCTTTGATCTCTCCTATCACTTTCCCTTCAAAATCTCCTTTTGTTTCCAAGGTTTCATACATTTGGGCAATGGTATAAACATTGGATTCATCAACTTCGGCACCGAAATTCCCAGTGGCAAAAGCCTCTGTCGTTTCAGTTAACTCCGAGGCCTCCTCTTTTTCACTCGGTGCGGGATTACAAGACCAAAGTAAGGTGGTTATTACAAAAACAGCTGATTTTTTCATGTGTGGTAGCGTTTAAAATATTTCCTAAAAGTAATTAGAAAATAGTATATCGTCAAGAAACAGTTTTCAACACCTTTCCATTCCAGCAAATCTTATTTCAATTTTTCAGCAAACACCTTCTTGAATTTTTCCACTTTGGGTCGGACCACTATTTGGCAATAAGGCTGCATGCCATTGTCTTTGAAATAGTTTTGATGATAATCTTCAGCAACATAGAAATTGCTAAAAGGTGTGATTTCCGTGACAATTGGTCTGTTGAAAGCCCCAGCGTCATCCAATTTCTTTTTGAAAAACTCCGCTTCTTGTTTTTGGGAATCTGAATGATAAAACACTGCCGATCTGTATTGTGGACCTACATCCGCACCTTGCCTATTGAGCGTCGTCGGATCATGGGTGGACCAGAATATTTCCAGAATCACTGAAAATGTGAGGATCTTCGGATCAAATAGAAATTGAATAACCTCGGCATGTCCTGTGGTGCCGTTGGTCACTTGTCTGTATGTTGGACTGGCAATGTGTCCCCCACTGTATCCTGATTTTACCTTGTCTACGCCGTTAAGTTCTTGATAAATGGCTTCAATGCACCAGAAACAACCTGATCCAAGTGTGGCCATTTCGTATCCTTCCGGGATTTCAACATTGGTTTTGGGTATTTCTTGCATATTTTTTTCGTTGTATTGATTTTGGGACTGGCCGTTGGCCAGCAAACTTATAAATGAGAAACTCAACAGGATTAAAAGGAATTTCATGTTTTTTTTGGGATAACACTGAAAAGTACCGATAGGTTTATGGCTAGGTCTTTATTCTAAAAAGGGTTTGTGGCAAAAAATACTTGGGGACGCTTCCTTCCTCCTGAGAAAGGGAAACCCTTCCCTCTTCAAGAAGCCGCATCATTTCATCCATTACCTCGGGAATAAAATGTTCCCAAGACTGCGGGAAAATCCATTGGATAACTTCACTCGGGCTAAAAGACTTGTCACCTTTTAATCTTCCCATTTCCAAGATCGCCGTTTCTAAAATCGATATTGAATCCTTTTTTACCACGATTGATTTTTTATTTCAACAAAATTTCATCCAACATGACCATGGGCATTTTATCTTTCCGATACGTCCAATGGGGAAGCCGGGCTTGGTTCTTAATCAAGATTTTGAATTCCTCAAAACGATGCGCCTTTTTGATTTTCAAATCAATGGTTTTTCTATCAACTTCTGGATGCTCCCGAAGTGACACCAAATGCTTGACCGAAAGCAATTTCCATTTATTTTTTCGCCAACCAAAAACCCGAACATTCTCAGGCGGGAAAATCCAATGCCTCTGATCTTCCAAAAACCCGATTTGTACCGACTTAAAATCGATCCCTCCGGTCTTGATCACCAATTCCGGATCTGTTTCATACCAACCCACCCACTGGATTTTAAAATCTAGAAATCCCCTGATCCCATTGACCAAGTCCGAGGGACCATTTCCTTGGTATTCAGATGAAGGTGCTGTCAAATAGGTAACGTGAAAATTCTCTGCCTTATTTTCCAACAAGGCATTTTCAATTATATTCTCCCATTCATGCACATATAAATCAGGGCTGGGTCCGTTCTCCCTGATTTCATAAATGCCTCTTTGATTGGCATCCTTTGCAAAGCTCTTAACTCTTAAAGGAAGGTGACTGGGGACAACCCAATTTCCATTTTCCTTTTGAAACATGCCAAAATCATTTTTTCCATAATATTTCGCCTGCTCCAAATACACATACTCCAGGGATTTCCTGACTTTGGCCACACGGCTGGCAAATAGTGGGTCGGATTCCGTAGCCTCTTCCGCCTTTTTGATCAACTGATCGTATTGGTCCATATAGGATGGAGCCAAAAAAGTCTTGGATTGGGCAATTGGGCCTGAATAAATATCCAATATTTTATCCTGTACCTGTTGCCCGGCTTGCAAAAGGCTGAGGTAGGCACTGATGTACTCCGAAGCATTTCCATAAAAGCGCAAGAGGAATTCTTCCATTTCCTTCTCAAAATCCAGGTGAACATCCCAAAGCAATTTTGCCAAGAGATATTGCCGGAGTTCATAAAAATCACCAGGGATATCTCCATACCCTTGGACAAATAGTCCCTTCACTCCTTTGGATTTGTAGAATTGGAAGTTTTTCTGCAACACATGCAGATTTGGAAATGGGGATAAATAATGGCTAAACTGAACGGTATAATCCCAAACAAAGGTTTTGGGATTTACCGATTGCCAATCCTCCAAGATATTTCCCACAAATTCGCTTCTGCTGTCTTCAGGAATGGCTTGCCCACGATTGATTTCTATCGGACAATAAATCGTCGTGACATTTGTCAATGGTTTGATCTCCGATGGCGGCAAAACAGTGTGTTGATAGGCGAGTGTGGCGAACTCCTGGTCGGGGAATTCGGAGGCCAATCGATTCACAAAATGGACCAAAGCTCCTGTGGGCCCGCCGTTGGCATCATTTATACTTTTGCATTGCCCACAGCCACAATGAATCACACCATCATTCTGACTGATGGAAAAATACCTTGCTCCGGGATTTTCTAAAATCAGAGTTTCAAGATTCTTCTTTGCAAGCGCAAACACTCCATCATTGGTCATGCAGATGGATTCTGATCTTCTTTTGCCTTTATATAAGGCAAAGTACTCAGGATGCAAATCGAAATACTCTTTGGTTGAAATCAATTTAGAAAAGGAATGTCCCCAAAGCCCAAAATCATCGATGTGCCAATCCAATTTGTGCCAACCCCTGAAGGATTGATCGTAGGCCTCGGGATAAAAAAGTGCCCTGTATTCAAAATCCGGCTGATAGGATTTGTCAAAATTCTTCGGGAAAACAATCGTTTTGTCTTCGGGATAATAAGTAAAATCGACCGTGTATTTTCGGATTCCCAAGATTTCCAAAAATGTGGACACCGAAAATGACAGTGCTAACTGGTCTTTTGCAACCAGTGAAATTCCGCTATCAAGAGATTGGATTTTGAAATACGTGTTCTCAAAACCACTTGGATTTATTTCAAGTTTGAGAAAAAAACTTTTGGGTTTTGATGGTCCAGTATAAATTGGAAGCGATGCATCGAGCCAATTCAGAAGTTCTGATTGAAGGAATTCAGCCTGCTCTCTTTCAATTTCGGAAGATGCCCAAATCAGCGGAAGACCATGTTTTTGCGAGAATTGAAATTGGTCTTGCCTTGCAAAAACATGGCCACCAGCCAAGAGCAAAAATAGCCAACAACCGAATAAAGGCTTTAGCGGCATTGCTTCAATTGCAGACCATGATAAAAGCTGGCGGGAAATTTTTTAGGGTGAAAGAAGTTTTGATTTCGCTAAAATGATTGGCAAACTGAAATTTCAACGCGTAAGAATAACAGATCTGGATAAACTTACCTGAATCTGAAACAGATTCTTTGCTTTTTTTGTAGATCTGATGACGATTTGATTTTGGGATCAGGCTCAGTGGCAATGACGAGAAGATGAAGTCTGCTTTTTTCCCATCCAAATACTGGTCAATATTTTCTGCTGAATCACAAATGACATGAACATTGTCTTGAGGAAAAACCTTTTCAAGGTTGGTGCAAAAATTCTGGCTAATTTCAAAAACCAACAACACGGCGTCAGCATCCATTCTTTCCACTATTCCCTGAGTAATACTACCATCTCCCCCTCCCAATTCTACAATTAATTTAGCACCCTTAAAATCGGCGAATGACAACATTTTTTTAACGAGTGCTTTGGAGCTGAAAGTTACTGCGCCAGTGGTGGACAAATTTGTGAAGAGCTCCTTCAAAAGTGTACTTTTGTTCATATAGGTCTTGTATAGTCGTGCAATATAGGTATTTTCGAAAAAAATAATCGATAAAGTACGTCGCCCCCCTGCATTTAAGTCAGAATAATAAATATGTCCCACCAAGCTGCGATCAATTCCAATTTTCTAACCACGATAAAAGACAATTTCAAAAACTTTTGGCTGATCGCAATTCCCTATCTTATTCTGATGCTGTTGTTGAGACTGGTGGAAGTCATCTGGGTTTTCAAGATTCACCCATTGGATTTCCAACCGATCAATATCATCCTCGGAGGGCTCATTAGGGATTTCGAATGGATATTCTATCTATTGGGTTTTTTCTTGCTGCTCAATGTATTGATTGGCTTTTTTCTACCCAGAACCATCGAAATAATCACGCGGATCATGATCACTTTTCTTCTGATCATCCACGGAGGTTTGATTTTTTATTTTACCAAATCTCTTTTCCCGTTGGGAGATGATCTTTATGCCTACTCGACAAAAGACATCATCGCCACACTAAAGGCTTCCGGGGTGATCAATATGCTAAATGGAGTCGTGATCCTTGTTTTGGTTTCTGTTATCTACTTTTTTACAGGATTGGGAAAACGGATTAGGATTTCCTTCAATACGGCTTTGGTACTCAGCGGTATTTGTTATGGATACCTCCTTGTTTTCAACCTGATTGCCATCCTTTCCCCAAAGCCTATTTCTGGTATGGAAACCAACCTGAAGGCCAATAAATCCTTCTACCTCTACGACCAGTCCTACAGCCACTTCACAGCTGAAAGCAATCTCTATTTTGATTTTTATCTTGCAAATACCAATGATGAAAATCAATTGATGACTAAAAAATATTTGAATTCAGAATATCCATTTTTGCATGAAAACAATTATCCAGATGTTTTGGGGCCATTCTTCAATGAATTTGACTCCATTCCAGATTTGGTTTTCATCATTGTAGAGGGCCTGGGAAAAGCTTATTCAGGGGAGGACGCTTATTTGCGTAGTTTTACCCCTTTTTTGGATTCGTTGGCCAACCACAGTCTTTATTGGAAAAACAATCTTTCCACGACCGGTCGGACCTATGGGATTCTGACCGGCATGTTTGGGTCATTGCCTTTTTCTAAAAATGGATTCATGGAGAATGCGCCCAATCTCCCCAAACATTCCAGTTTGTTTTCACTGCTGAAACACAATGGTTACTACACCAATTTCCACATCGGTGCGGATATCAATTTTGACAAAGTAGGTTCTTTTCTAAATTATCAACAGGTAGACAGAATCCTTGACCTCACTTCTTTTGATCCTGACTTTGAAGTCACTCCTTCCACATCAGGATTTTCATGGGGTTATCCAGACAAAGCTGTGTTTGAAAATGGAATGCGAAAGCTTCCCCGAAACCATCCGCAGCCGCAGATGACTGTTTTCCAGACGCAGACTTCTCATGATCCTTTTATCATCCCCAATGAAGAAAAATACCAGGCGATGCTGCTCACCCATCTTACCAATACCCTCAAAGTAAAACCCAGTGAGATGGCAAGTTACCTGAGTTATAAAAGTCTTTATGCGAGTGTTTTATATGTAGATGAGGCAGTGAAGGAGTTTTTTGAGGAATACAAAAAAATGCCCAAGTATGAAAACACCATTTTCATTATCACCGGTGACCATCGACTTCCTGAAATTCCAATGGCCACACGAATAGACAGATTCCATGTCCCTTTGATGATTTATTCCCCAAAACTTTCCCGTACGAAGCGAATCCATGGCGTCAGTACACATTTTGATATTGCCCCCAGTATCCTTTCCTTTTTATCTTCCCGATATCCGATGGATTTGCCGTCAGCGGTGGCTTGGAAAGGTTCAGTCTTAGATACTGCTGCTAATTTTCAATCCTTCATTTCTGTTCCGCTGATGAGAAACAAAACCCAACTTAAAGAATACATCAGTGGTGAATATTTGATTTCTGAAAATGAGCTGTATAAAATATCCGACAACATGAATATAGATATTGTCCAGGAAATTGGATTGAAGGACAAAATTTCCGGGAAATTCGAAAACTACAAGAATTCCAATACCTATTCCATCGAATCGGACCGGTTGTTGCCGGATTCCCTGATGATTTATAATCGTAAAAAATAAAAATCTGAAGCTTTTTGGTTTTTTTTGATGGCACTAGGCTAAGTGTATCCAGCACATTAATTTGTTATCCATCCCCAAACGGGACCCGGACTTATGCTCCAAATGGTCTGATTTTTTTACAGTTTCAGCCCCACTAATAAACGGAACGCCTATTTAGGGTTCAATCCGTATTTTCTTTCTTGTTCACATCATCAAGAATATAGCGCATCAATGGAAAATAGTAATTCCAGAAAAAACTGTTTCTCTGTGAATAATCTTCAGCATCCATAAACATCCTCCAAAGTTTTGCGATTCCATAGAATCTAAAGGAACTGTTGGAGATCACATTGTCTGCAAAGTCCCCGGAAAAATAATAAAATTTCCCTTTCCCATTTGGTTTCACTACAACTGCTGGAAAATACCTGGGCAATCCCATTTCCCGAAGCATCTCTAGCCCTTCTCCTGTAGGATTGATGTCATAATAAGAAATGACATCGAAATCCCTGTCAATCAAAACAATATCGAACCAATAGGGGTACCAAACAAATTCAGGAATCCCTATTTTGTTTCGAAAAGCCGTTCCGGTGGTAATGATAGGCACCTTGTTCAGCGTGTGTTTTTCATATTCCAAGATCTCTATTTTCCCTGTATCCTTCAGAAACACCAAGCCAGAACCTTTCAAATCCCATTGCTTGTCATGCTGTTTGTTGTAAGAATCAATCATCCAAAATGGCAATTCATCATTTAGCAAAGTATCCAGTTCATCAAAATACCGAACGATCCATCCGGTCCATTTCAACCCGACCAGGGTTTCAAATTCATTTTTGATCGCTTTTGGGGTAGGTGAGGCAATGGTGTTGAATTCAGAAATGATTGTTATTTCTTCCGAATAAGCCTTTTGTAAAAAATTGAGGTCTGCCTTGTCCATTCCTCCATAAATTTTCTTTGAAGGTCCCTGAAGCGCCTCTTTTTCAAGATCATTTTCATAAACGCCATAGGTGTCCGAAAAATAGATCAGTTCGGTCTTCTCTACCAATTCATCTATTTTTTGATCCGTCAAGCCATTTAAGTCCTTGATGGAGTGCGTACCATCTTTGGCCGGAAAAAAACCAAAATAATCTTCTTTGAAATTGAAGAAATCCCCGTTGGGTTTAACATACCTGAGGTGATTGAGTGTCCAATGGATGGAAGAATGTTCTTGGAAGTCAAGGTTGACCACGGTTTTATCTACAATGATCACGTTCAAAGTTGCTTTTGGCACCAAATTCCACAGCAAAAAGGCACCCAAGGGTATCGCCAAAAAAATGAAAAGGAAGGAGAATATCCATTTTAGCAAAACCCTAAACTCCTCTGGAATCAATTTTCCCAATTTATTTCCCATCAGAATCTAAATTCAGTTCCTATGGAAACATTCAGGTTATTCCTGAATCTTCCCGCATTGATTTCATCCTTGGAATAGCCGACAAACCCAAAGCCCATCCAACGTTCGGTCCATAGGTGTTGGTATCCCAATCTGGCCCTGTACGAATTGAGCAATTGGGATTGAAAATCCCTGTTTTCTTCATCTGGAGACACGCCAGAACTGAATTGGATGCTGATAAAATCCTCCGCTCCCTTGAAGTAATAGCGGGTTTGGAAATTTCCACTCACTGAATTTCCCTCTTGGCCAGGGATCAAATTCATTCTGAAATTAAACCACCAATTGCTGACATACTTCCCAAGGGAACCCGTGATGATATGTGTCGTTTCTGAAAATTGTAAATACCTGTAACCAGCGTCCAATTCAAATGCTTTTGGAAGATTCCAATAGATACTTGATCCGAACCTGAATTTTGGAAAAAAAGAAGCTCCCGAATACCCAATATTGAAATATCCATAGGAATTTTTCCCCAAGGAAGGATAGGCATCCAACTCTACCTGGGTTCCGTTGCCATCAAACCTAGAGGAATTGGTGACCCTTGCAATCAAGGTTCCGGTCAGTTTGGTTCTGGTCCTTCCATAAATTGAATAGGTATTCCAGGGCGAAATTTGTCCTTCAAAAGAGTCATAATCATATGTGAATCCTACTGCATTAACCCTGCTGAGCCTTCGGAGAATTTGGATATAGTTCAGTAAACCTTCCAACTTTGGTGCTTTTTGGAAAACCGAGTTCGCCAATTTAAGCGCCGTTGCATAGTCTTCTCTATAATAATGTATTTTAGATTGTCTGTACTGGATTGCATTGGCCTGAGGGCCTATCTTTTCCAATGCCATTTTCAGGATTTCATCCGCTTTTTCCAAATCTTCCTGCCACAAAAGATTGTCAATGTAACCCAAATATCCATCCTCATATTCCGGACTGGCCACAATCGCCCTTTCGAAATAAAGGGATGCCGAATCATATTTACCATCCCAGCTGTAAGACCTGCCGACCAAAATAAGGACATCTGGATAGGTAGGGTATTTCTCCAGTACCTTGAAAGCTATTTCCCTACCCTCCTGCCTTTTTCCATCTAGAATCAGTTTTCTGGCTTCAATGAATAGTTTGTCCGGGTCAAAGCTTTCTTGCCCAACAGCCGGAAAAGCAAATATCCCCCACAGGAGTAGAAAAGAACACTTGATTTTGAGGTATCGTTTAATCATCGGTGGAATGGTTTGGCTTATCAGGTATTGGAAACTTTTTGTTTGTCAGTAGCTTTATTGAAGCCTGCACGAATCATGATTCCCCAACCACCTTTGCCCCGGATAAAATCCCAATGGCCTTTCAATCCCCAGAATACGATTTTGGGATGAATCACAAAAGGTTCCAACAACACGGTAATGAGGAGTTTTCTCAGGTCTTTTTTGTCCTTGTAATTATTGTAGGCAATTTGCTCAAACAATATACTGAAGGAAGAAATCATGATAGAAAAGAAGTAAATCACCACAAACAAAACAATCAGGTAAATTGCACTGCTGTCTCCCGAAATGATCAAAAGAAGTGTATAAAGTACCCCGAGTGTTTCCATAATGGGTGCTGCCTTTTCAAACAAAGACCAAAAGGGATAAGAAACCATGCCCATGACGCCATATTTGGGATTGAAACTGATTTTTTGGTGGAGTTGTAGCGTCTCAATGGTGCCCCGCATCCATCGGTTTCTCTGTCTGGATAGGATTTCCTCGGATTCTGGCACTTCCGTCCAACACAAAGGATCAGGAATAAAACCAACTTTATACGGGACCTTGATTTCTTCCATGTATCTCCGCATCCTGACGACAAGTTCCATGTCTTCCCCTACGGTTTTAGGAAAATAGCCTCCTACCTTGAGCACCAGCTCCCGATCAAAAAATCCAAAAGCACCGGAAATAAGCATCAGTCCATTGAGTCTCGTCCAAGCCATCCTTCCCATCAGAAAAGCCCTAAAGTATTCGATCACCTGAAACCTTCCCAAAAGGGAATCTGGAACCCTGTATTTGATTACTGTCCCATCCTTTACCTCACAATTATTGGCAACACCGATGACGCCACCGACTGCAATGACTTTCCGATTGGTTTCTTCCATAAATGGCCGCATCATCCGGGTGAGGGAATCGCTCGAAAGAATACAATCCACATCTATACAGGCTATTATTTCTTGGCAGGCGATGTTGATTCCCACATTGAGCGCATCTGCTTTTCCTCCGTTTTCCTTGTCGACAAAGGTCAGTTTGGAATAACTGGGATTTGTGGATTTATAGATGGCCCGAACGGGCTTGGTCTCAATGGAGGGATTGTAAGCGTATTTTGTTTTGACCAAGTCAAAATTGTCAATCATCACTTGGATAGAATCATCTTTTGACCCGTCATTGATGATGATTACTTCAAATTTGCCATAATGCAATGACAAAAGACTCTTTGCATTTTGCACCAAACTTTTGGACTCATTGTAGGCGGGGGCGATCAAGGAAATCCCTGGAGCAAAGGGACTGGTAATAATGTCTCCATAATCCGAGAATTTATTTTTCCGAAGATGGTCCCGCATTTCCAGGGCGGAGAGAATGGTGGTAGACAGGTAAATCAAAATGATTGAAAAACTGTAAAGCAGGAACATAATCCCCAACACATCCATTAGTATACTGAACAATAGACTATACATGGGTCAAAATGGGGTCTTCTAGGTGTTGACAGATTCTTATTACTTCCTTATCTTCCACACCCTTCGTCATTTCATGAAAATTATCTTTACTTAAAGTGTGCATGGTGTCCATTATTGCCTTTTTGGATTCAAAATCAGTCAAAACAGCAAATCTTTCGATTAGAAGCGCTTGAGACTGGATATCTCCTAAATTTTTCAGTACAATCATGGCCTGAATCCTAAGGGCGTGAGAGTCGGAAAACAAAGCATGATGGATTTGCTCCAATTCACTTTCGGCATTCAGCGCATCATAGGTTTTCAGGATTTGGATTTTCTCAAAATCACCAGCTTTATAAAATATTCCTGAAAGACTTTTGATAGCCTCCATTTTACCCATAATCTTCACCAGCTTGATTCCAAAAATCCGAACAGACTCATTTTCTGAATCAAACAGATTTTCGATTTTTACGACTTTCTGTGAAGTTAAGAATTTGATTATCCTAAGATAAATCATTTGCTGCCATCTGGAAAGCGGATATTTTTGATTGACCAAGACTTGGAGTTCACTGTCATTGGAAAGGTTCAAAATGGTCGCGACGGCATTGGATCGAATGTAAAAATTTTTGTCCATGGCAAAATCCTGAACTCGTGAAAGGGCCTCGTTGACATCCATTTCATTGATTTCAGTGATTCCTGTAGCGATAATGTCCCAGCGTTTGCTTTCCAGTTTTTTCATGGAAAAAACATGAAGATCAAGTTTTCGGTATATCAATTTCAATTTGGCTTTGAAATCCCCCTTCATGTTCTTGTTCAAACTGATGATTTCCTGAATCATCACGTTTCGAAAAAGTGATTGTGACAGGTAATTTTTCGGAAAAAACGCCTCTAAATCCTCCGTAGAATAGGCTTGGAGTTGCGCAAGCTCATAATCAAAAAGCAAAGTCGAAATGGGCTCATAACATAATTTCTTGAATCTTTTGGTCAGGATTCTTTCTCTGTTTTTGCGCATTTTTACGATGACCATAATCAAAACCAAAACCACGCAAGACACCAAAAAAAAGAAAAGAATCCCAATCAAGAGAATCATCTTAATGTCATTCAAAATCTTGATTTTAATTTTATAAAGAGGTTTAAAGGGTATTTTGGCTCCTTTCAAAATCAACTCTCCTTGGTCATCAAGGCTTTGATTTCCTAAAGTCTTGTCATTCAACAACAATTCATTCCGACTAAGATTGTCCAAATATTCCTCAAGCGCTGAGGTGGTGACTTCATCGTCGTAAAGAAAATAGCGAACGACTGAAGTGGAGTTGCGTATTTTGAGAAGAGAGTCCTGCAAAAAAAGAACTGCTCCATAATCAGGTAAAGAAGCGGAAGTCCACTTATTGTCGATTAGAGGCGATTTTGTAAAGCCTAAATCGGTTAAATTTAGGGTTGTATCAGACACCTCCAAGTCAATTTGGTAGGAAACCCCCTGAATGATTGAATTGGAACCTAGAATTCTGCGCGAATCTTCTCCTAAAATCCCAGGAGACTGTCCAAAAGAAAAATTGGTGAAGCAAAGATTTAAAAATAAAAGTAAGTAAAAATGCTTTTTGTAAAACTCTACGTTCATTGATACTAATTCTTGATTAACCTTCTTACCCTTATCGCCAACTCATTGGGATTGAATGGCTTGGGGATAAAATCAGAAGCACCTAGATTAAAGGCTTCCAGCACAGTGCTCTCCTCTTCACCTAAAGAACTCAAGACTATTATCGGGATATTTGGGAAATATTTCTTAGAGTGATTGATGATTTCAATACCATTTTTGAAAGGAATCATTACGTCTGTAATGATCAAATCAAGTTGATTGTTATCAATAGCATGAATCCCTGCCAAACCGTCCTCAGCCGTTGTAACATTGTATCCATCTTTCTTTAGGCGAAAACGCACCAAGCTTGATATCAATAGATCGTCTTCAATAATTAAAACATTTTTCATATTAATATCATTTAATGATATCGAAATATACAAGATAAGAATTATAAAAAAAGTGATATTTCCCGCTTAAAAAAAGCTCAAAAATCATCAATTGATTTTGTATTATGATAATTGACGTCCAATTCCAATTAATTGCCGTTCCTACCTTTTTAATCCCTAGAAAAAAAAAAACTTTTTTCAGAAAAATATCTTTTGTTAGCTTACAAGCTTATAAAAAACCAATAACAGAAGGTACAAATGAATATCAACCCAAATATTAAGCTTTTTGGTAGCTTATTGATTTTGGTTCTTTGCACTTCCCTTTCACCCTTGATTGCCCAAAGTGATCCTACCGGAGAAAAGAGAGTTACAGGAACCTATGCCATTACCAATGCCACCATCACCACAGCGCCAGGAAAGTCAATGGCTGGTGCCACCATTCTCATCAAAGATGGATTGATTCATGCGGTAGGCACCAATCTCAGTTTACCCGCTGAAACACAGCTGATCAAGGCAGATTCACTTTTTATATATCCCGGATTCATCGATGGTGCCAGCAATTCAGGCATCACAAAACCCAACGATCCCCAAAAAGGCGAAAATTTCAACCCTTCTGATCCCTCCGATGAATTGGCTGGAATCACCCCCTGGAGACAGGTGATGGATCATTTTGATCCCAAAAGCAATCAAATCGCAGATTGGAGAAAAACAGGATTCACCATCGCACAATTGATTCCCGATGGTGGGATGCTTACAGGCAAGTCGGCAATTGTCGTCTTTGGCAATAGCAAGTCCTCCAATGTGTTGGCGCAAAACACTGGCCTTTATGCCAAATTCAGAGGGTCAAGAGGGACCTATCCTGCCACAACCCTTGGTGTCATGGCCAAATTCAGGGATCTCTACAAAAACGCGGAATTGTCGGCCCAACACGCTCGGCTTTTTGCTTCCGCAGCGGGTTTGGCCAGACCGGAAATGAACAAAACCTATGAGGCATTTTATCCAGTTTTGGACAAAAACATCCCTATCCTTTTTGAGGTAGCGGACGATCTTGAAATCCGCAGAGCATTGAGCTTACAAAAAGAGCTTGGATTTCGGATGGTTCTCGTGGGCGTCACCGATGTGGATCGCGTCATCGATGAGATCAAAGGATCAGATACCAAGATTTTACTCAGCTTGAATTTACCGGATGACAAAGCTTTCAAGGACAAAAAAGACAATAAAAGTGAGGACATCAAATCTAGGTTGGACCGCGTCAAGGCTGCACATCAGAATGCCTTGAAACAAGCTGGAATCCTCGAAAAAGCAGGGGTCAAATTCGGATTTATCACCTTGGGTGCCAAATCAGGAGACATGATGAAAAACATCCGACTTATGGTTGCCAATGGACTCAGTGAGGATGCTGCTTTGGCTGCTTTGACGATCAACAATGCCGAAATACTGAATATTCAGAAATTCACCGGAACCTTGGAAAAAGGGAAATTGGCCAATTTGATCATTTCCACCAAGCCAATATTCGCTGAGGAAGCTGAAGTGAAATATGTGATGGCTGATGGATACTTATTTGATTATGACTTGAAAGCCAAGAATAAAGGAAATGGGATTGAAGGAGTTTGGGAATATACTTCGGAAACTCCCGCCGGCAGTTCTGGCGGAACAATCGAAATCAAGAAAGGGGATGCAGGATATACCGGTACCATCACCTATGATGATCCAGCCGGGACAGGGAAGGCGAGCACAGGAATGAATTCCATCACCTATTCAGACAATACCCTGAGTTTCAATTTTGAGGTCCCCGTAGAAGGGAATCTCCTTAAGGTAAATGTGACTGGAGAAATTAAAGGCGGATCGTTCGAGGGCAACCTATCCATTGCGGAATATGGAAGTTTTCCAATGAAGGCCAATAAAAAACCAAACCTTTAATCACCAATCAGATGAAGAAATTTACCTCAATAATAGCTGCTTTATTGGTCTTGGGAAGCATGCCATCAATGGCCCAAACCCAAAAAGGATCAATCCTGATCAAAAATGCAACCGTGATCACCATTACCAATGGGACATTGGAAGATACAGATGTGCTGGTTGAAAATGGCATTATCAAGAAAGTCGGGAAAAACCTCAGCGCTTCGAATGTTCAAACCATAGATGCCACTGGCAAATTCCTTATGCCAGGAATCATAGATGCCCATTCCCATGTGGGCTTAGATGCCGTCAATGAAGCCACCTCCCCCATTACTTCAGAAGTGAAAATGGAAGATGTAGTCAATCCATATGATGTGGGAATTTACCGCGCATTGGCAGGTGGCGTGACCATCTCCCATGCAATGCACGGTTCTGCGAATGCGATCGGTGGTCAGAACATTACCCTGAAACACCGATTCGGAACCAGCAATCCCCAAGATCTATTCATGCAGGACGCAGCCCGAACGATCAAGTTTGCCCTGGGGGAAAACCCAACGAGGGTTCACGGTCGAGGCAACAACAATCAACCCCGAACCAGAATGGGTGTTGAGGCAGTTATCCGAAACGGTTTCAATGAGGCCATCCAATACAAAAAGACCTGGGAAGACTACAATGCCGCTTTGAAGAAAAAAGGAGCCACTCCCATTCCTCCTAAATTTGATACGCGCCTGCAAACCTTGGTGGATATCCTTGACGGAAAGATCATCATCCACTGTCATTCTTATCGTGCCGATGAAATCTACATGTTGATCAATGTCTGCAGGGAATTCAACATCACAAACATTGTTTTCTCCCACGTCAACGAAGGCTTTAAAGTCGCTCCGGAACTGGCTGAATATACGATGGGTGCCTCTATTTTTGCGGATTGGTGGGCATACAAGTTTGAGGTGTACTATTCCACAGCTTACAACGCGGCCATACTGACGAAAAATGGAGTGGTCACTTCCATCAATTCTGATTCAGGGGAATTGATCCGTCACCTCTACCACGAAGCGGGAAAAGCACAACGCTACGGAGAATTGACAGATGACCAAACACTCGCATTGATTACGATCAATCCTGCCAAGCAATTGGGGATCGCCGATAAGGTCGGGTCTATCGAAGAGGGAAAACAAGGGGATTTGGTGATTTTCAATGAACATCCACTCTCTGTTTATGCCATTCCACAAATGACTTTCGTCGATGGGGTCAAATATTTTGACATCAATACCGATGCGAATGACATGCGGATCAAGGTAAGTGCAACAGACGCAGTTGAACCGATCTTTCTCAAGGAACATGATGAAAGATGCATGCATGGTGTTGATTTCTTCTTCACCAACTTCGGTAGGAATCTATTTGAACATTCCCATTAAAAGAACCTTGGATACTCCAAAACACTATTCAACATGATGAAATTTAGAGCAATATTATATACAGTTGCATTGGCCTTGTCACCGATTTTGGCGCAGGCCCAATTTGACGGAGAATTCATAAAGCCCAGAAATGGAAGGTTTCTTCTGCAGAATGCCACCATCGTCACAGTGACCAAAGGAACGATTCAAAATGGAAGCGTCCTGATCGCCAACGGTAGAATCGAAGCCGTGGGAACCAATGTGGCAGCAGGAGATGCCGAAGTAATCGATTGTTCAGGCCAATTCATTTATCCCGGTATGTTTGATGGAGGAAGTCAATTGGGCTTGGTAGAGGTTGGTTCACTGGCCGAAACCCAGGATTATGCCGAAATCGGTCAAGTAACCCCAAACATGCAAGCCCTTGTAGCCGTCAATCCAAATTCAATAGCGATACCCGTGACACGTGTCAGCGGGGTGACGACGATATTGGCCACACCTTCGGGTGGAATGTTTCCTGGAACAGCCGCATTGATCAATCTCAATGGATACACGCCAGATCAAATGTATGCTGGTTTTAAAGGTGTGATCCTTAATTTCCCCTCCTCCGCTAGAAGAAGCACTTGGGACAGAAGAAGCGACGAGGATGTCAAAAAAGATGCTGAGAAAGCACAGAAAAACCTAAACGATATCTGGGAAAGAGCCACAACTTATCATCAATTGGTAAGCGCAAAAGCAGCTTTGCCTTATTACCCAGAAATGGAGCAATTGGCAAAAGTGGTCTCCGGTGAATTGCCACTATTGGTCGAAGTGAATGCGGCTAGTGACATTGAGTTGGCCATCAAATGGCTTGAAAACAAAGAAATTAAAGCGATTCTGACAGGTGTGGCGGAAGGCTGGAGAGTAGCCGATAAAATCGCAGCAGCGAATTTGCCCGTGATCACTGGACCGATGCTGGCCATACCGACCAGACAATCAGACAGATTTGATGCTTCCTACACCAATCCGGGCAAAATGGCGAAAGCAGGGGTAAAAGTGGTGATTCGCTCCAATGATTCCGAAAACACCAGAAACCTTCCCTTCAATGCCGGCTTTGCCGCAGCCTATGGAATGGGAAAGGAAGAAGCCTTGAAAGCGGTGACCATCAATTCTGCCGAAGTCTTTGGCGTAGCCGATAGATTGGGTTCCATCGAAGTGGGAAAAGATGCCACGCTTTTCGTTTCCACAGGTGATCCTTTTGAAACCAGATCACAGATCCGCCATGTATTTATCGACGGATTTAGGGTTCCGATGAGCAACAGACACATTCGATTCTATCAGGAGTTTTTGGAAAGAAGCCCGGGATTGGAGAAAAATTAAATTGTTCAGCCCTTCTAAAAAATCCGGATCTGTTTGTTCAGGTCCGGATTTTTTTTGTTTTTTTAACCCGTGTTATGCATTGCGAATTCAATTCAAGATTGTAATTAACTGATGGTCGGTTAGATGTTGATTTTTATTGACATCACCCTATTTGTGTCAGAAATTGGTCTCCAAATAGCCTGATTTTCCGGCAATGTCAATCCCAATAGGAAACCCATTTCAGACTCCGGTTTAACCAGTCAAAACGCAGGATCTGAAGTTTGCTTTTTCGCTAAATTTTGAACCCGATTTTTTTAACAATCTTTGAAAAACCTCAACCAACAAAAGGCCCAGAATACTGTAAAAAATTACCTCGATTTGCTCAATGAATTTCGCTGGGACATCCAGCTGTTTTTTGTTATGGATTCGTAATAATTATTGCCTATGAATGGTGTATTTTTATTCAATTGCATGCTAAGTTTGATAAATTTTAGGATAGCAATAAAATAAAAATCCAGCTGATTTTTTGAGGGAAAAAAAACCGAGAAAATTCATAAGGCTATTCAATATCGTCTCTGAATGGGTTTTCAGTTCTACTCTTCGGGCCTGAAAAATCAGGATTTTTATCTTTTGGACAATTATTCATTAAAATTTTTGACGTTTTCGTCCATTGATTTTTGAAGTTCCCATTAGTCAAAAAGAAGTTCCCCGGGTTCATGTTTCAAAAACCTCTTTCGGAACATAATTTCCAGACAAAATTCAGGAATTTTCTCTTGATTAGAGCTCCTATCGTGCATTGTTCAAGTCTTTTAGCTTTTCAAAATCACCCAAACCGTTAGCGACATATGAAGAAATTCTACCCAACCGAATCACCAAGCCACCTATTCAAACGCTTATTTTTCTCAAGTCGGAGGAGTGCGAAAACCCAGAGTTTTGAATCCAAAAACCAAGCCGTGAAAGATGGAATTTTTCTTGCTGAAGGGAAAGGAAAATCCAGATTCCACCCTTTTTTAGAAAATCATTTCAGCCGGATTTTCATCAATTTTTTCTGTGTTGAAACCGTGAAGTCATTTGCAGTTTTATCAACTGCTTCCCGCTCATTTCTTCCGGATTTTGCGGGAGAAGTCGAGACTGAATTTGATCCCTATCAAATCCAAAATCAGCATCACCCAAAATCAATCGGGTCATTTTCTTACTTGCATTCCATCCTCAACAATGACCTCGAGGAAATTTCATTAAGATGGTCAGAAATCCAATCATCCACTGCAAATCACATTTTCTTTTACCGAAGAATTTCAAAATCCCTACATCTCTAAAAGTAGCTTTTGAAATTTTACCCTTGTTGAATTATTGACAGGTCTGTAAGTGTGTTTGAAAAAAACATACTGTGAAAAAACGCAATAGCCCAACCCAAATCTCTGGTTTTATGGAATACTTATTTATTAAAAATTTGAAAATGGCCAAATCAAAGCTGTTCGAAAGGTTGATACAAAAATTGAATCTAGGATCCAGTTTAGTGCTCCCTATCCCTACCCCTTCTGGAATACATGTCCTTCTTGCATGTTTTTTCTCTATTTTGATGGGTTTACACTCACCTCTTGTAGGACAAACGATTATCCCTCAGCCCTTATTGATTGATGGTGAAGTAACAGCCATTGCTGAAGATGGCAATAATTTTAATAGTGGAGGAGCATTTACAACAGTAGGTGGTAATACTTCCGAGCGAATCGCCAAAATTTCCACTACAAATGAAGTGGTAACAGAAAGGCAACCCCTTTCTATTGGGAAAGTGAACGTAATCGAAATTAGGCAAGCCGAGATTTCAGCGGGTGTGCCTGATGCGCCAACAGGTCTAGTGATTACCCCAATCAATGGGGGAGGTATGATTCAGTTTACTGCACCTGCCAATGATGGGGGAGCTGTCATTACCAATTATGAATATTCAACAGATGATGGCGCAACTTGGATCACTCCTTCACCGGCGATAACGGAAAGCCCCCTGATTATCAGCAGTGGCTTAACCAATTGTACCCCCTATCAGCTGAAGCTCCGTGCGGTAAACGCTTCGGGAAGCGGTAGTGCTTCAGAAGCCATGGGTTTAACTCCCGTCACATCCATCGATAGCGGTACCAATTGGGTATCTGGAATTTCGGCAGAGAATAATAATTGGACTAGTGTGGCCTACGGCAACGGCCTTTTTGTGGCAGTGTCGAATACCGGTACAACTAACAGGGTAATGACGAGCCCGGATGCGATAACTTGGACAATAGGGAGATCTGTGGGGAATAATAGTTGGAGTAGCGTTACTTACGGAAATGGACTTTTTGTGGCAGTGGCGAGTGCCGGTAGGGATGACCGTGTGATGACCAGTCCGGATGGTTTTAACTGGACGCTGAGGACCCCGTCGGCGAATATTGCATGGCAGTCGGTTACTTACGGTAATGGCTTATTTGTGGCTGTGTCTAATAGTGGTACGGGTAACCGGGTGATGACGAGCACCGATGGGATTACCTGGACGTCAAGAACCTCTGCGGCGGACAATAACTGGGCTAGTATTGCCTACGGCAACGGGATGTTTGTGGCGGTCGCTACTTCCGGTACGGGTAATCGTGTGATGACGAGCCCTGATGGGATTAGTTGGACATCAAGGACCTCGGCTGCCGATAATACCTGGAATAGTGTTACCTATGGCAATGGCCTTTTTGTGGCGGTTGGTAGTACCGGAACAGGTAACCGAGTGATGACCAGCCCGGACGGGATTACTTGGACGTCAAGGGTCTCGGGGGCCAATAATAGCTGGAATGGTGTAACCTACGACAATGGCCTTTTTGTGGCGGTTGCCAGTACCGGTGCGGATAATCGAGTGATAACCAGTCCTGATGGAATTACTTGGACAATACGGTCCTCGGCGACGGATAACGATTGGCGTTCGGTGACCTCCGGCAACGGCCTTTTGGTGGCGGTTGCAAATACTGGAACTGGCAATCGAGTGATGATAAGTACCTTTTCTCCAGTTGCCGATGCACCGGTAATCACAGCAATAACTTCAAGAGACAATGCAGTAAGGGTTGATTTTACCCAAACTGCCGCTGTATTTGCGCCTTCAATCAGCAATTATGAGTATTCTACGGATGGTGGGAGCAGTTGGACAGCACGTTTTCCGGCTTCTGCCCAAAGTCCAATGGACATCACTGGTCTTGATCGAGAGACAAGCTATAGCATACAACTGCGGGCGATCAATTCGGTTGGTACTTCTTGTGTTTCCAATAGCATATCGGCAACGCCTTCAATCGGCACGGCTCCGGATGCTCCTACCGATCTGGTGATTACTCCGCTCAACAACGGCGGTATGGTGCAGTTTACAGCACCTGTCAGCGATGGAGGGGCCGCCATCACCAATTATGAATATTCAACAGATGATGGCGCAACTTGGATCACGCCTTCACCGGCAATCACGGAAAGTCCACTGATAATAAACAATGGCTTAACGAACTGTACCCTCTATGAGTTAAAGCTCCGTGCGGTAAATTCTGCGGGAAGCGGAGCGGAATCTGAGTCAATTGGGTTAACTCCCACCACATCCACCGAAAGCGGCATCACTTGGATTTCGGGGACTTCGGCATTGGATAATGGCTGGAAAAGCGTTACATACGGCAAAGGAATTTTTGTAGCGGTGGCTAACCTAGGTGCCAGTAGTCGTGTGATGACAAGTTCCGACGGGATTAGCTGGACAGCGAGCTCAGCTTTTTTGTATAATAACTGGACCAGCG
The DNA here is from genome assembly GCF_030656585.1 of Rhodonellum sp. Taxonomy (NCBI): domain Bacteria; kingdom Pseudomonadati; phylum Bacteroidota; class Cytophagia; order Cytophagales; family Cytophagaceae; genus Rhodonellum; species Rhodonellum sp. The sequence goes on along the minus strand of NZ_JAUSPP010000042.1, from coordinate 6,864 downwards.
TTTCCTATGGCAACGGGCTTTTTGTAGCGGTTGCTAATTCTGGTACGGGCAACCGTGTGATGACTAGCTCTGATGGGCTCACCTGGACATCGAGGACCTCGGCGGCTGATAATAATTGGACCAGCGTTAGTTACGGCAATGGTCTTTTTGTGGCGGTGGCTAATTCCGGTACGGGTAACCGTGTGATGACGAGTCCAGATGGGATTAACTGGACGCTGAGGACCTCAGCGGTGAATAACACATGGGAGTCGGTTACGTACGCTAATTCCCTTTTTGTGGCGGTCGGTAGTTCCGGAACGGGCAATCGTGTGATGACGAGCCCTGATGGAATTAATTGGACATCAAGAACCTCGGCAGAGGATAATACCTGGGCTAGTATTACCTATGGTAAAGGGCTTTTTGTAGCGGTTGCGAATTCTGGCTCGGGAAATCGTGTGATGACGAGTCCTGACGGGATTACCTGGACGTCAAGGGCTTCGGCGGCAAGCATTAGCTGGAGTGGTGTTACCTTCGGCAATGGGCTTTTTGTAGCAGTGTCTAATACCGGTTCCGGTAATCGTGTGATGACGAGCCCGGATGGTATTACTTGGACAATACAATCCTCGGCGACGGATAACGATTGGCATTCGGTTACCTCCGGCAATGGTCTTTTTGTGGCGGTTGCAAATACTGGAATAGGTAATCGTGTGATGACAAGTTCCTTTTCTCCGGTGGCCGATGCACCGGTAATCACAGCAATATCAGCAAGAGACCAAGCTGTAAGGGTTGATTTTACGCAAACTGCCGCTGTATTTGCGCCTTCAATCAGCAATTATGAATATTCTACGGATGGCGGGAACAGTTGGACAGCACGATTTCCTGCTTCTACCCAAAGTCCTCTAGATATCACTGGCCTTAACCAAGAGACAAGCTATACCATACAACTGCGGGCGATCAATTCGGTTGGTGCTTCTTGTGTTTCCAATAGCGTAATGGCAACGCCTTCAATCGCCACTGTTCCGGATGCCCCTACCGGTCTGGTGATTATCCCAATCAACAATGGCGGTATGGTTCAGTTTACCGCACCTGCCAATGATGGGGGAGCTGCCATCAGCAATTATGAATATTCAACAGATGATGGAGCAACTTGGACAACGCCTTCACCGGCAATCACGGAAAGTCCGCTGATCATAAACAATGGCTTAACGAACTGTACCCCCTATGAGTTAAAGCTCCGTGCGGTAAATTCTGCGGGAACCGGTACGTCCACGGAGACCATGGGATTAATTCCCGCTACATCCATCGATATTGGCACTAATTGGATTGGACAAACTCAGGCAGTACGTAATGGCTGGAACAGCGTTACCTACGGTAATGGACTTTTTGTGGCAGTGGCAGGTACCGGTACAGGAAACCGTGTGATGACGAGTACTGACGGGATTACTTGGACATCGAGGACCTCTGCGGATAATAGATGGAACAGCGTTACCTACGGCAACGGACTTTTTGTGGCGGTGGCGGATACTGGATTCGGTAACCGAGTAATGACGAGTCCAGATGGAATAACTTGGACGTCAAGGACCTCTGCCACGGATAATGATTGGGCTAGTGTTACTTACGGCAATGGTCTTTTTGTGGCAGTGGCAATTACCGGTACGGGTAATCGTGTGATGACAAGCCCGGATGGGATTAACTGGACCTCCAGGACCTCAGCGGAGAATAACGGCTGGAACGGTGTTGCATACGGCAAAGGGCTATTTGTGGCAGTGGCTTATAACGGTGCCGGTAGAGGAGTGATGACAAGCCCAGATGGGATTACGTGGACGAGTAGAACCCCAGCGGCGAACAATATCTGGCGAAGTATTACCTACGACAATAATCTTTTTGTGGCGGTATCATCTAATGGTAATGGTAACCGTGTTATGACTAGCCCGGATGGAATTAACTGGACCATACGATCCTCGGCAGCCAATAATACCTGGATGAGCGTTACCTATGGTAACGGACTTTTTGTGGCGGTGGCAAGTACCGGTACGGATAATCGTGTGATGACGAGCCCAAATGGGACTGACTGGACATTGAGAACATCAGCTTCGGATGAAAGCTGGTATTCGGTTACCTACGGCAAAGGGCTTTTTGTCGCGGTGGCATTTTCTGGAATGGGTAACCGTGTAATGACTAGTGGTTATATTCCAGTAGCCGAGGCACCGGTGATAACTTCGGTAACAATTGGCATCACTACTAATGTTGCTTTTACCCAATCCTTATCAGAATTTGTACCGGCAATTACCAACTACGAATACTCAACTGATAATGGTGATAGCTGGGTTGCTGTTTCACCTGCTGCAACTTCAAGTCCATTGAGCATCAGTGATTTTCCGGTTGATGCAAGTTCTATCATGCTTCGTGCTGTCAATAGTGCGGGAAGTTCCTGCCCTTCGGAAGCATTTACGATCCTGAATGAGAAAGTATTGACTATTGCTGTTGATGCAGACCAAAGCAAAGTTTTCGGAGAAGCTGACCCAATCTTCAGTTATGAAGCAACCGGATTTGAAGGGGATGACAATTCCACAATTCTAACCGGAACACTTTCCAGAGCAAGCGGAGAAAACGTCGGGACCTACGCAATTGAACAAGGTAATTTGAGTGCTGGAGACAAGTATTCAATTGACTTTACAGGAGCCAACTTTACGATTACCCCGGCAACAATTGAAGATATCGATTTCGAAAACGGTAGCTATGTCTTTGATGGAACTTCTAAATCTCTTGTAATAGTTGGCAACCTCCCGGAGGGTACTTCTGTATCCTACAGCGAGAACTCCAGAGCGGAAGTGGGATCGCAGGAAGTGACCGCAACGATCACAGGTGACAACTATACTACGCTGGTGCTGACTGCTAATTTGGAAATCACTCCGGCACCTGTTCCCCCTGCTGCACCTACAACACTTTCTACTACCCGAAAGAATGGTGAGGTGGAAATTACCTTCACTGATGGCTCAGACGGGGGAAGTGCGATCACGAATTACGAATATTCCCTGGACGAGGGAGACTCATGGACTCCACTGGATCCAGCCCAAACGACCTCACCGCTTACCCTCACCGGTCTCGAAAATAGTGTTTCTTATACGATTCAGCTTCGCGCAGTCACATCCACCGCAACAGGAATAGCAAGTGCTTCCGTAACAAGTTCCGCACTCTTTGCAGGTGGAACTGGTACAGAATCACAACCGTATCAAATTGAAAATTGGGAGCATCTTTTTAACATTCGAAATTTCCCGACTAATTACTTCATTTTAAATAATGACCTTAATGCTGCAAGTTCAGGCTATGAAACTTATGCCGCTGAAACGGCTAATTCAGGTGCTGGATGGTTACCTCCCTCTAGTCTTACTAATATTTACTTTGATGGAAAGGGATATAGAATCATAGATCTTTTCATTAACAGGGAGGATAGCGAATACATTGGTTTGTTTGGAAATCTATCCAATTCAACTATAAAAAATTTAACCTTAAAAGATTTTGATGTTGAAGGCGCAAATTATACAGGAACTTTAGTTGGGTCTGTATATTATTCAGATTTTGATAATGTACATGTAATTAATGCCCGCGTAACATCGGGGGATTATTATGGCGGATTATTGATTGGAAGTGCGGATTTTACAACTATTATTAATTCTTCTGTAGATGGAGTTCTTTTAGGTGAGAATTACATTGGAGGGATTGTGGGCAATTTGTTCCGAGGCAAAATTGAAGCAAGTTTTGCTCAGGCAACTATTTCGGGAATCTCAGTTATCGGAGGTTTGATCGGATATTATAATGGACAAACGACAGAAACTTCCATTAATAAATCATTTGCAAGAGGAACCATTCAAGGTGCTGAGTATTTAGGAGGATTAATTGGTCAATCAGATCAAACTAAGATCATAAATTCATATTCCCTCGTCGATATTTTAGGTTCTGGCAATCAAATAGGAGGAATAGTTGGATTTGGTGACCGTACAGCATTAATAAATGTATATGCCATTGGAGAAATTCAAGGGTCTGGATCATCTGTTGGAGGGCTTACTGGAGGACTTGACTATTCAAATCCAATTGAAAATGGATTTTGGGATTTAGAGACTTCCGGCCAAGCCGGAAATGCAGACGGTGGCACAGGGCTGCCAACAGCAGAGTTGAAGGATAAAAATCTTTATTTGAGTGCGTCCTGGGAGTTTGATACGGTCTGGAGAATAAAGGTTTCGGCTGAAGATGATGGATACATTTCTTACCCCTATCTACAAGCTTTTGCTTATGATGAAATAGGCGCAAGTACTGAGGTAAACCCGATTCCGGGATTAGTTCTGGTTTCTTTACCTGAACTAACTACTGCTACTTCTATCAATGTGACTACAGTTTCTGCTACACTCGGCGGAGAAGTTACTTCTGACGGTGGGGTAGCAGTGACGGAGCGAGGTATTGTTTGGTCGGTTAATACCAACCCTACCATTACCGACACAAAAATTGAAATGGGTTCTGGCAAGGGCACTTTCTCTGAAACCGTTACGGGATTGCCATCTGGTTCTACGATTTATGTCAGAGCTTATGCGACCAATTCGAAGGGAACTGCTTATGGAGAGGAAGTTTCCTTTGACACTCAATCACCTACGGCACCCACGATCGCGAGTACTCCGATTACAACTATTCCATATGATCAATTTTACAATTACACTATTGAAGGTTCGGTAGAAGGTGAATTAGAAACAACAATCAGCGCACCTACTTTGCCAGCATGGTTAAGTTTCAATTCAGGCGAGTCTGGACCAGCTTCATTAGCTGGGACGGTACCTGATGGAGTTCGACTTAGAGGTGCAGCTGCGGACAATGATGGAAATATTTATACCATTCGAACAGATGGTACTCAGATCTTTAAAATCACCCCCGATGGTACCAGTACTTCTTGGAGGTCAGGAATTTTTGGAAATGTCTTCTCACTGCATATTGCTAATGGTTACCTCTATATTTCAAGAAATAATAATTTTTCAAATGCTATCACTCGAGTGCCGTTGAATAATCCGTCAGCTGAGGAAGAGGTTTTCTTGTCAAGATCAGGTGGAGTAATCTCCTTGATAGATAAAGATGGCTTCATCTATGCTGCAAATTATCCTTCAAGTGAGATTCTAAAAATCAATGAGACTACCAAAGAAGTTTCAGTTGTATTGAGTGATCTGTTTTCAAATAGTCCATTTGGATTGACAATTGATAATGACAACAATTTATTTTTTGCAGCTTTCGAAATGAATTCAATCCTGAAATATGATGGAATTGAGTTAATTACAGTTTTATCAGACTTACCGAAGGGACCAACCTCCATCAAAACAGACGATAGCGGTAATTTTTACATATCAATGGATAATGGAGGCATAAGAAAATACAGCTCTGATTTTTCTTCTTTTGAAGTAGTGTCTATGAGTGCTTCAGATAATATTTGGAGTTTATCGCTAAGTTCTAGTGGTCTTTTGGTATATGCAAAAGTCAACACCAATGAAGTTTATCGTCTTCAGACAAGGGATGTATTGACAGGTACTCCAGCCAAATCAGATTTAGGAGATCATCCGGTTACTCTCCGAGCTACGAATGATGCAGGCTTTACTGAGCAGTCGTTTACCATTACAGTGACTGATGAAAGCGCACCATTCATCACTACCCTTTCACCTGCTAACAATGCGACGAATGTGGCTCTTCAGCCTACACTTATCCTCACTTTTGACGAAGAAGTGGACTTGGGGAATACAGGGGTATTCAAACTTTCTAAAGTAGGAGAGGATCATTGCACCTTGGTATCCATCTTTGAATTTGACCTAATCGATCCAGAGGTTCGTGCGTTATTCGTGCTTTCCGAAGATAGACTTAGTGTATCCCTATCGATCACCGAAAATCTTTCTTTAAATACTCAAATCCTAGTGGAGATTCCGCAAGGCTTTGTGGTGGATGGTTCGGATAATTCTATTGAAGGATTCTCTGCAGCTTCCTACACATGGACTTTCACCACACGGAATAAAAACGAGCAGACGATCACATTCGATGAGATTGGAGAAAAAACCTATGGTGATCTTACCTTTACCTTAGGAAATGCGGTGACAGACCGAGGACTGACGGTGACTTATGCCGCCGAAGACCCAACGGTAGTCAGCATCAGCGGAAATCAGGCCACTATTCTAAAGACGGGTACTACTAAAATTACAGCAACTCAGGCTGGTGATGAGGAGAATTTTGCGGCAGAATCGGTGGAGCAGAACTTAACGGTCAATCAAAAAGCCTTGACCGTGACAGCCGATGAAAACCAGAGCAAGGTTTACGGATCAGTAGATCCAAGTTTGACCTATAGGTTGACTTCTGGAGAGTTAATTGGTGAAGACGAATTCACCGGAGCACTCACCAGAGCCGAAGGCGAGGACGTAGGCAACTTTGAAATCATCCAAGGCAGTTTGACAGCTGGAGACAACTATACGATTGCCTTCACAGGCGCTGACTTTTCGATCACACCAGCAGAAATTACAGCCATCACCTTCGAAGACGGAAGCTTTGTTTACGACGGCACTGCCAAGTCACTTGAAATTGAAGGAACACTTCCGGAAGGAACTTCGGTAGCATACAGCAACAACAGCCTGACCAATGTCGGAAGCCAAACGGCAACCGCAACGATCACGGGTGACAACTACAGCACACTGGTACTGACCGCTACTTTGGCCATAACACCGGCAACAGTCGAAGGCATCACTTTCGAAAACGGAAGCTTTGTTTACGATGGAAATGTCAAGTCGCTTGAAATTGAAGGAATACTTCCGGAAGGAACAAGCGTGAGTTATGCTGATATTTCCAGAACTGACGTAGGAAGCCAAACGGCAA